>NZ_JARBDC010000047.1:0-1289 GCF_036577625.1 Paenibacillus sp. GYB003
TTCAATCCGTTTGGTGATGATGGCGGAGGGGATCCACGCGTTCCCATCCCGAACACGACCGTTAAGCCCTCCAGCGCCGATGGTACTTGGACCGCAGGGTCCTGGGAGAGTAGGACGTCGCCAAGCGGATCCGGTTCGACCGGATTCAATTGAATAGACGGCGAAAGCGCATGCTTCCGTTGTCAGCTTTCGAAGCCGAATGCTTCGCAAGTCGCAAGGGCCTTTAGCTCAGCTGGTTAGAGCGCACCCCTGATAAGGGTGAGGTCGGTGGTTCGAGTCCACTAAGGCCCACCATAGTTACTCCAATCGAAGAGCTTCGATGCGAATAGGCTGCGAAGATACTTCGCTTGCGGAGGACAGCATGGGGCCATAGCTCAGCTGGGAGAGCGCCTGCCTTGCAAGCAGGAGGTCAGGAGTTCGATCCTCCTTGGCTCCACCAAACAACGTATTGCGGACGCGGACGACAAACAAGATTTGCCTCTTGAAAAGTCGGAAGCGAATGTGGTACACTAGCAAATGTCGCTTTTGGCGAATGTGCCGGAAGCAGCACGACAACTTGTTCCTTGAAAACTGGATAGCGAAACGAAACGAGAACGAAGGCAATCGTACGAATGCCTTAGAAGCGAATCGAGTAGCCAGCAATGGTTACAATGGATAAGCTAATAAGGGCGCACGGAGGATGCCTAGGCGCTAGGAGCCGACGAAGGACGTGGCGAACTACGAAAATGCCTCGGGGAGCCGTAAGCAGGCTTCGATCCGGGGATGTCCGAATGGGGAAATCATAGGGGTCGCGGAGGCATACCCAGGGAACTGAAACATCTAAGTACCTGGAGGAACAGAAAACAACAGTGATTCCGTCAGTAGCGGCGAGCGAACGCGGAGAAGCCCAAACCGATCTCTTCGGAGATCGGGGTTGTAGGACGTCGATATGGCTGAAGCAGGTTAGGCGAAGCGGTCTGGAAAGGCCGGCCACAGAAGGTAAAAGCCCTGTAACCGAAAATCTGCGTAGGCCTAGACGGATCCTGAGTACGGCGGTGCGCTTACAACAAGTCAGAGGCCGTTAACGGCTGATGGCGTGCCTTTTGTAGAATGAACCGGCGAGTTACGTTTGCAAGCGAGGTTAAGCCGAAGAGGCGGAGCCGCAGCGAAAGCGAGTCTGAACAGGGCGAATCAGTTTGCAGGCGTAGACCCGAAACCGTGTGATCTACCCCTGTCCAGGGTGAAGGTGCGGTAACACGCACTGGAGGCCCGAACCCACGAGCGTTGAAAAGCTCGGGGATGAGGTGGGG
>NZ_JARBDC010000048.1:0-255 GCF_036577625.1 Paenibacillus sp. GYB003
TGATCGTGACTTTCGTCGTGATCGTACCGCCCCGGCCGTCGCTCACCGTTACCGTGAAGCTGTCCGGGCCGACATAGCCCGGGTTCGGCACATACGTCCACGTCCCGTCCGGGTTCACCGTAACCGTGCCGTGCTGCGGGTCGCTTCCTTTCGTATACGTCAGCGGATCGCCGTCCGGATCCGTGCCGTACACGCTTCCCGTTACCGACGTATCTTTCGGTGTCGTTACGCTCACATCCCGCGCGGTCGGCGGTT
>NZ_JARBDC010000049.1:0-43147 GCF_036577625.1 Paenibacillus sp. GYB003
CCAAGAGGCTCTGTATTCCCAGCACAACACCTATCATGAGGCCTTCTGGTGACGGGCGGCCTCCACACTACAAAAAGTGACATTTTTACTGCTCAGTTAAGGTGACATTTTCACAGACGCTTGACAGATGGGTGCGACGAATGGGTGCGGCTGCCGGTTCAGGAACGATTCGGGAATGGTCCGGGTGCCGCCCGGTCATACTAATTACGCTTAATCGACTGGGAACGGCGGTGAAGGAGAGCATGTTCGGCTTCATGAAAATGTTCAAACCGAAGCGTTATTCGCGGTATCGCCGCTCCGCGGCGCCTGCGGCGCCCGCGGAAACGAACGGCATGGCGGACGATGCCCCTGTAGGCCCGGATTTGAACGGTAATCTGGCCAGGCTGAAGCAATCGTTTCGCAACGCGACGGATTTGGTCGTACGCCGCTTTTTGGCGGCGCCCGACAAGACGCCCGCCGCGCTCGTTTACTTGGACGGGCTGACGGACAAAAACGCGGTGCTTAACAATGTACTGCGAAACTTGATCTACGAGCGGGCCGACCGCGATGTCGATTTTCGGACGTCCGTCGGAGGCGCCGTCGCCGCGGCGTCGTGGCCGGACATCGAGCACGCCGTATTAAGCGGCCAGAGCGTTTTGTTCGTCGACGGTCATTTCGAAGCGCTATTGATCGATACGCAAGGCTGGCCGCAAAGGGCGATCGAAGATCCGCAGCTGGAAGCGTCGCTTAAAGGCGCCCACCAAGGGTTCGTCGAAACGGCGATTCAGAACGTCGCCTTGATTCGGCGCTACATTCCGAACCGCGAGCTGCAGGTGAAAAAAATAAACGTCGGCGCCAGAGGAAAAGCCGCGGTCTACATCATATATTTGGCCGACGTGGCCAGTCCGGAGCTGCTCGCCGAGCTGGAGAAGCGAATAAGCGGCCTGAACGTCGACAACGTCATCAACACGGGCGAGCTGGCCGAACTGATCGAAGACAACCCGTATTCGCCGTTCCCTCAGTTTTTGCTCACGGAACGGCCGGATTCGGTCGCTTCGCAAATTTTGCAGGGCCGTTTCGCCGTCATCGTCGACCGTTCCCCGGCCGTGCTGGTCGCCCCCGCGACGTTCATCGCTTTTTTCCAAAGCGTGGACGATTACAGCACCCGATGGCTCGTCGCTTCGTTTATCCGTTTGCTTCGTTACGGCGCGCTGTTTATCGCCATGTTTTTGCCAGCCTTGTACGTCGCCCTCATTTCGTTCAATTACGAAGTCATCCCGATGGAAATGTTTTTTTCCATCGCCGAAACGAGGGAGCGGGTCCCGTTCTCGCCCGTTATGGAAGCTCTTCTGATGGAAATTACGCTGGAAATGATGCGCGAAGCGGGTATCCGGCTGCCCGCGCCGATCGGCCAAACGGTCGGCATCGTCGGGGGGATCGTCATCGGGCAGGCGGCGGTTCAGGCGGGTATCGTCAGCAACATCATGGTCATCATCGTCGCCTTGACGGCGATCGCGTCGTTTATCGTGCCGAGCTACGACATGGGCGCGGCGATCCGGCTGCTCCGCTTCCCGATGATGCTGCTCGCCGCCACGTTCGGCCTTGTCGGGCTGGTCATCGGCTGGGCGACCGTCCTCGCCCACCTCGTCGGGTTGACCTCGCTTGGGGCGCCCTACGGCAGTCCGCTCGCGCCGTTTCGTTTCACCGATCTGAAAGATACGCTCGTCCGCTTTCCGATCTGGACGATGATTACCCGGCCGAAAAGCATGGAAACGACTCAATCCGTCCGCCAAGGAAAAAATCGGGGCAAAAGGTGAAAGCCATTGAAGAAGGAACCGTCCGATCAAATTACGATTATGCAGTATGTATTCATCATCAACGGGTTTCAAGTAGGCGTCGGCGTATTGTCCCTGCCGCGGGAAGTAGCGGAGAAGGCGGGAACGGACGGGTGGATGGCGATCGTCTTAAGCTGGCTCGTCGGCATTTTGGCCGGCTATGCATGGATCAAGGCGATGGAAAAATATCCGGAGCTCACGCCTTTCGAGCTGTTTCCCCGCCTGTTCGGAACCGTAATCGGAAAAATCGTCATCGCCGGCTACGTCGTTTATTTCGGCTTTTACAGCTTCCTGATCCAAGTGAAATCGATGCTTTACATCAAAGCGTGGCTTTTGCCGAAAACGCCGGATTTCGTTATCGTATCGTTATTTGCTCTCCCGACCTTGCTGATCGTTCGGTCGAGAGTTCGCATTTTGGGCCGCTTTAGCGAGCTGATTTTTTATATGACGACATGGATGCTGTTCATCGTCCTCATTCCGATCAAGGACGGTTCGGTTTTGCATTTGCTGCCTTTTTTCAAGGAAGGGCTCTCCCCCATTATCCAGGCTATGGGCGTGACGATCTATTCCATGGTCGGATTCGAGATCAGCGGTTTTCTTTATCCGTACCTTCAAAATAAAAAGTATGCCGTTCGCGGCATGATCGCGGCGAATACACTGACGATGCTCACGTATTTGTTCGTAACGATCGCATGCTTCATTTATTTCAGTCCGGCGGAAGTGACGGAATACAATCAGCCTGTGCTCAACTTGCTGAAAGTGATCGAATTCCGTTTTCTGGAGCGGTTCGACATGGTTTTTTTCGCTGTCTATTTGCTCGTCGTATCCACAGCATGGATGCCGGTCCTTTATTTTTGTTCGATCGGTTCCGCCATGGTTTTCGGCAAGCAAAATCATGTACCGTTTGCATTCGCCGGAATGGCGGCGATTATCGCAATAACCTTGCTCGTTCACCCGAACTGGTTTCATGCCGACGCCTGGCAAAAATTATTGTCGAAATCCGCAATCGGCATGGCTTACGTCTTTCCCGTGCTGCTATGCGGCTATATATGGATTTACAGGAAGGCGAAACGGAGGGGGTCCCATTGACGCGCAAAGCCGCTTTATGCTGCTCTCTGCTGGTCGCGGCCGTAACGCTGTCCGGCTGCTTCGACCAAACCAATATCGAGGACGTAACGCTGGCCCTGATCGTCGGAATGGATGTGGATGATAAAGGCCGTATCACGGTATACGAATCGAGCCCCGTCTTTAACCGCGAGGCGAAAGACAAGGAGGAGGAATTCGAGGTCAAGGCGTTTACTTTGCGGCATTCGAGGGACCGGTTCGACTCCATGGTCATGGGACTGACGACCGCAAGCAAAACGCATGCAATTTTGGTCAGCAAACGGTTCATGGAGCAACCGGACTGGACGCGCTACCTGGACCCGTTTTTGCGCGACGCCAAAAACTCGGTCACCTCGTTCGTCTTGGCCGTGGACGGCCCCGTCTCGGACATTATCAAATACAGTCCGAAAGACAAGCCCCGCCTCCCGTTGTATTTGACGAAATTGCTCCAAACCGCCACCCGAAGAAACGTGTCGATCGATACGAAGCTTCGCGAGTTTCACAGACAAATGGTCGAACCGGGCATAACGCCGAGCATTACCGAAATCAAAATCAACAAAATATTGGAAATCGCCGGAACGGCGCTGCTTGACGAAAAAGGAGCGTACAAGCTGACGATCGACTCCCAACAAAACAAGCTGCTCCAAATGATGCAGCACCGAACGGACGGAGATTTTTCGCTGACGCTCTCCGCCCCCCCTTCGCTTGCCGGGACCGATTCGGAGATGAACAAGTTCAGCTTCAGCGTGCAGCGCATGAAGGTCAAAACGAAAGCGAGGTACGATCAAACGTTCGTTTTCGATATCGACGTCAAAATGACCGTGGGCATTTCGGAGAAGCTTTTTCCGTTCGACCTGCGAAAAAACTACAAGAAGCTGGAGAAAGACTTGAACAAGCAGCTGCAATCGCAGTTCAACAGCCTGGTCCGAAAAATCCAGAAAGCACGGATCGATCCGATCGGACTCGGCCTTTACGCGAGAGCGTACGCCTATCCCGAATGGAAGAAGGTTCAGGACCGTTGGGGCGAAGCGTTGTCCGAATCGGTCGTCAACGTGAAGGTTACGACGCAGATTGCCGCGATGGGAACGATCAAATGACGCATGCTGCGAATCGGAAACGCCCCCGCCTCCGGACAGGGCGCACCATCCGTCCCCCCGCATCATACGATGAGGTAGATTCTTGCTCCGGAGACGCCCGGGCCATCTTGTGCGCGAAGGGCCGGAGCGTTATACTAGACAAGGATCTCGTTCCGTTTCAAGCGGCCGATCGCCCGGGAACGGTTCCAACGTTTTAACATCGAAATCGATATTAAAGGGGTGAACGATGCATGGACGGGGACCGACCCAGACCGACGACGACTCAACTGAATAGCCGGACGGCAGATCGGTTTGCGCCGATGCATCTTCGCCATTCCATATCCGCTGCAACCTTCCGGGCTTAACGGGCATTGCCGCGCCGCATATGTCCCGCCCCGTCATTTCCCCCGAGCACGGTCGAGCTTGCGGACCTTCAGCCTTCGCGGACCGGAAACGCTTCGTCGTGAGGCTTCTCCCGTACGAAAGCTTGTTCCCGCGCGGCAACCGGTCCCGGACCATTGCGTTCCGAGATGAACCAAGCGCAACCCTTTCTGTCGTTCCTTGGCGATGAAACGAATCGTTTGCCGCGTCTATGTTGGCCATTCCTGTAGTTATGTTGGCCTGCCGGCAGCATGCGGGGCGTCAAATTCGACATGACCTTCGCCGCCAAAGCGGCATCGTTGCGGCGTCCTTTCCGCACCGCGCGTTGTTTTTCCCGCTGTCCTTGGTTTCGCGAGCCATGTCTCGCAGGCGCCCCGCTCAATCGCACGGTGACATCCCCCAATTCGGGGAACACTGCTAAGGGGTGAGACAGATGAAGGTACGTCTCGTACAAAACGGACTGTTTACGCAAATCGACGATATTTCGGCGGCGCTTGCGCCTCCGTCGGGCGGTTTTTATTGGATCGACGCCAACCTGGATGACCTGGAAACGCTGCAGCCCATGTTCCAGCTGCACGATTTGGCCGTGGAAGACTGCTTGAACGACGAGGAGCAGCGGCCGAAGCTCGAGCTGTACGACTCGCACTATTTTATCGTTATTAACAGCATCCGCTTCGACGACGAAGAAATCTTTTTGCGCGCGCTCAACATCTTTTTGTTCAAGCACGCGATCATTACCGTCACCCGGCAAAAAATCAACGAAATCCGTTCGATCAAGCCGGTGCTGTGGGAAGAAGAAGTCAACTCGCCGGACCGGTTTCTGTACCATCTCGTCGACCTGGTCGTCGACAACTATTTCTCGGTCGGAGACCGCATCGAGGCGCGAATCGAGACGCTCGAGGAAGATATTCTCGTGCATACGAAAAAATCGCACCTGAACGAAATTATCGGACTGCGCAGCGAAATATTGTGGCTGAAAAAAATGCTCGTGCCGCAGCGCGATCTGATCTGGGCGCTCAACAAAAAGGAGCTTCGGCTCATCGACGACGAGCTGCAAAAATATTTCGGCGACATTCACGAAAACGCCGTAAAAATAACCGAGGAATTCGAAACGTTCCGCGATCTGATGGGCAACTTGCGCGAGGCGTACCAGTCCAGCCTGTCGAACCGGACGAACGAAATCATGCGCATCTTTACGGCGCTGACGACGATTTTCATGCCGATGACGATCATTACCGGCATCTACGGCATGAACTTCGACAATATGCCCGAGCTGCATACGGCTCACGGCTATTATGCGGTGCTCGCGGTCATATTGGGCGTCGGCTTATCGATGTTTTGGTTTTTCAAAAAAAAGAATTGGTTTTGATGAACCGGAGGCTGTCTCGCTCAACGAAGACAGCCTTTTTTCCTGCCGGAAAACGGTATGCGGCTCACGCCGATTCGGACCGCTCGTGCCGTTCGCCGGCTTCCGCCCCGGGCGGCTCGGAAATGTCGATGTTCGCGCCGCGGTACCGGATGCGCAGCAGGCGCAGCCATTCGTAGGCGCGGCTCAGCGCTTTCTCGTCCAGCTTTTTCTCGTCGTACAGCTTTTGCAAAATCGGACGCAAATACCGGCCGCCGGTTTTGGCGAACGCGCTCCACGCCTGCTCGACGAGCTGCGGCGGAACGGTTTCCAGTTCGGCGGCGATCAGCGGCTCCAGGTCGTAGCCTTCCTTGTCCAGCTCCTCGATGCACGTTACGAGCTCGCGGCGGGAGGCGGCAAACAGCGGCTCCATCTCGTCCAACGTTTTTCCGGCGCGAATCGCTTCCAGCAGCTTCCGCTTCAGCTCCCGCTTGCTCGTTGCGCCATTGCGCCGCTCCTCCTGCTTGTCTTTGGCCCACTGCTCGGCCGCGGCTCCGTCGACCGCCTCTTCGACCCAATCGAGCGGAAACGCCGTTTGGCGGTCGACCGCCGCCGTCAGGGCGAGCAGGTCTTGGCCGTACAGGCCGGCCTTATACTCGCCGAAGCCGGGAATTTGCAGCAGCTCGTCCATCGTTTGCGGCTTGAACGCGCTGACGAGCTTCAGCAGCCGGTTCGATGCGACGATGAAAGCGGATTTACCTTCGTTCGCCGCCTGCCCGTTGCGCCAGCGGCGCAGCGCCTCGAACAGCGCGTCGTCCGCGTGCTGCTCGGCGTAATAGTCAAGCTTGCGCAAGAAGGCGGCCCTTCCGGCGGACGCCTGCTCCCGCCCCGCCGCAAATTCCACGAGCGGCCGGTAGCCGGCCTGGCGCTTTTCCGACAGCCGCGCCCGGAACTCGGCGATCATTTGCTCCCACTCCGTTCCTTTGTACCAGCTTTCCTGCGCCGGTATGCCCGTCTTTCCGGGCTCGTGCCACCAAACATGCCATTCTCCGAATTCTTCGGCGATGGACAGCTGCGCCGTCACGACGCCTTCTTGCTCGCCCTCTTTCTCGAACCGGTTCAGAAATACAAGATTCACGATGACTCCTCCTTCGGTTTTTGCGGCAACAAAAAAAGCACCGCTTCCACGCAAGTAGAAGAGGTGCTTCCTCGGCCGTTCCAATATTTGGTTCTTCTTTAGCATACCATAAGGAGCGGCACGTTGCAATACGTTCGGCGATCCGCTCCAGCGGATCGCGGCGGAGCGGCACGGGCGCGAATGTCGGGCGCTTCGGCCTCAGCGAAGCGTCGGGCGCCCTCCGGCGCTGTGCGTTTGGCGACGATCAGGCGGTTCGCCAAGCGGGTCGAGCTTTTCGGAGTAGCTACGGCTCATTCGCTCTATTCGTTCAGACGTCCTCAGCCCGCAAGCTGAGTTTAGCCGGAATAGCTCCGGCTCATTCGATACCAGCAGCTCGAATAACAACCGGAATAGCTCCGATTCATTCCACTCCCTATTCCGGCTCCCGTGCCAGCCAAGCGGCTCGTGCTTTGCCGGAAAACCTCCTGTTAATGACGCTTTTCGTAAGGAGTAGCTCGAACGAACTGGAAATCCTCCCGCTAAATCGGGGAAGAATCGGTAAAACATGCGGTCCGCACAAATTTATCGGGACGTTTTCCAGTTAAAAGGTCCCGGAACGGGAAAAACACAAATTTAGCTGGAGGTTTTCCAGTCTTTTGGATCGAGTCCGAATGGAACTTGTTCCACGTACTTCCAAACCGGACCGACATGCAGTATAATCGAAAACAAAGGCGACGAAGAACGTCCCGTACCATTTTCGACGAATGGAACGGGGCGTTTTTATGTTTACCGGATACAAGGAGGGAATATATGACCTTCGAAGAAGCGCACGAGGCTTTCATAACCCGCCATTTGGAGAAAAGGACCGGCGAACGGCGAGGCCGGTTGGAAAGAGGGCATCGGCACGGAGAGTCGCTGTTTTTGAGCAATGTTTGGTGGCCGCTTCTCGGCAATTTGGAGCATCTTCACCCGGAATACGAGGTGCTCGATTGGCGGGGGAGATCTTACTTTGCCGATTTCGCCTGGCTTCCGGGGCATGTAAAGCTATTATTCGAAATCAAAGGCTTCGCCTCGCACGTACGCGACATGGACCGGCAATCTTATTGCAGGGAATTGAATCGCGAGACGTTTCTTCACGCGCTGGGATTTCATGTCGTTTCCTTTGCGTATGACGATGTCGAGCAACGCCCCGAGCTATGCATGATGCTGCTTCGCCTGGTGTTGAACCGGTATCAGCCGAGCTCGGCGCCCGTTTCGCGGGCAATACTCGCCGAGAAAGAAATCGTCCGTCTTGCAATCCGGCTCGCCGGGCCGATTCGGCCGAAAGATGTGGAGCACCATTTCGGGATCGATCATAAAACGGCAGTGCTGATGCTGAAAAAGCTTTGCCTGAAAGGCTGGATTCGGCCTGCCCATCGCGCAAGCGGAAAAAGGATCGTTCGGTACGAACTCGCTCGGAACGCGGCAGACTTTTTGGATTAACGGGAAAATATCCCGTTCATAAACGATTTCTCTCCCTTTCCGGCCAACTTAAATGGAAAATCGCACGCTAATATCCTTATAAATCATGTGATTTAAAACCAATCGACGAAATAGCGGGAGGTTTTCCAACTAGCTTTGTCCGATGCAACGTTGAAGTCAGATTAGATGGAGCTTTTCCAGCTAGCGTGTACGGTTCATGCGGGGTTATGGGCGGAGCCATGTACAGGTTCATGCAGAGTCCCGGCGGTGCATGCGCGGTTCCACGCCCGCACGGTCCGACACATGCCGGCCCCTCATTTGGGGGCCGTTCGATGCGGACCAATCCCGCGCCTTTTTGCCGATCCGGCCGCGTTCATGTATAATCGATTTAAACCATTCCAGACGACACGGAGGCATCGGCATGTCCGCCAATTCATTCGATTTTTTATACGACCATACGGAAGATACGCGAACGCGGTTCGTCTGCTTCATAACGCCGTCGCTGCAGCGGTTCGACTTGGCGCTGACGACGACGAGCCGGTTTTACGGCAAACAGCTCGTCACCGACATCCAGTCCGGCAAAACGGCGATTATCGGCCCCGACGATTTGGATGAAGCGGGGTATTTGGAATATGTGTTCAAGCTGTCCGAGGAGGACGCGGAACATTTGCGCAGCTTTTTGACCGAAGTGGTCGGCATGATCAATTTCACGGACATCTAAATCGGCCCCCGAAAGGAAAGCGGAGCTTACTTGTCCAACCGTTCCATATTCGCGATAAGCTTGCGGTAGCAGCCGATGAGCAGCTCGATTTCCGTCTCGGTGAAGTTCGTCCACATTCCCTCCGACACGACTTTGTACTTGTCGATCATTTGCTGGACGATGCGCTCGCCTTCGTCCGTAATTTGCAAAAAAGTGGTCCGGCGGTCGTTTTCCGGAACGATCCGTTCGATATATCGTTTTTTGACGAGCTTGTTGGACAAATTCGTGACCGCCGACAATGTAACGTCCATCGCTTCGGCGATGCGGGAGCATGACTGCCGCCCTTCCTTCTTGACGATTTGCAGCAGCCGGTATTGGGAATCCGTCAAATCGTAGCGCGCCAATAGTTTCGAAAATCCGCCGACAAACCGGGCCATATGCGTCGCATACAGCTCCGACAGCTCCGTCTTCTTCGGGTCCAGCACAGCGATTCCCCCCTCGTTCGTTTCGTTCCTCCCAATTCTACGAACTGAACTATTCCTATAGTCTACCGTTTATCCGCCGAGCAAGCAAACGATTGAAACGAACGCTCGACATAAAAACAATCCTCCCGAGGAACAATGTAACGTAAACATCGTTCCAAAGGAGGATTTTCGCCATGTCCCGCCGCGACGGGCAAAAGCCCGAAAAAACCGAAGGATTTTTGAAGGAATTCCGAAGCAAATATACCGATTTGGCCACGGTCGAATCGCAGCGCAACGATCTGACGGCCGAAGAATTCCCGGAAGGCCCGTACGGAGCGGCGCTCGAACGCGAGACGCTCGGCAAAAGCTCGCCGTGGCGCGAAGATCAACGTTCGCCGAACACGTATTCCTACGAAAACCGCGATTTGCACGAAGGGCTCGATCGCGGCGGCTATCCGGCCGAGCACGAAACGCACGACGAATCCGGGGACGAATATCCGGTCGATTGACGGATGTCCGTCAATCCGCCGCCTTCCCCGGAATCAACCGGCCCTGCGGCACAAGCAAATAAAACAAAGCGATCGCCGCGAGCAGGCAGGCGCTTACCGCTACCGTCACCGTCTCGTTGAATCGCCCGGCGACCCACCCGCCGAGCATCGGTCCGATCATGACGCCGATCCCTTCGATGCTGGACAAAACGCCCCAGCCCGTTCCTTTTTGCTCGTTCGGCACGAAGGTGGACAGCACCGCGTTCCACGACGGCAGCACGATCGCGTAGGAGAGGCCGAGCACCGAAGCGAGCAGCATCGTCGACGGCAAGCCCGACGACGACAGCAGCATGATCAGCGCGGCGGCCAAGCCGAAAAAGCCGGCGACGAGAAACCGTCGATGTCCCCATCTGTCGGACAGCCGCCCCATCGGAATCAATCCGGCCGCGGTCACGACCCCGCCCACGATCAAAACGAGCGAATACCCCGAATAGTCGAGTCCGAGCTGATTCGTCGCGAACGTCGGCAGGACGGGCACGAGCAGCCCGGCCGCCGCCGTTTGCAGCACCATGCCGGGAACGAGCGGCTTCATCAGCGTGAGCCGCCCTTTCAGCTGCTTCAGCTGGTCCTTGAGCGAAACGGTCGGAAGCGCGGACACCGCTTCGAATTTGGAGCGAAGCGCAATCCCCCAGCCGACGATCAGCAAAGCCATGAGCAGCCAGAACGACAAAGCGTATCCTTGATCCATAACGAAGTTAAGCGCAATCGGTCCGGCGCCGAGACTGGCCAGCCATACCGTATAAATCGCTCCCATCTGCGACCCGCGCCCTTGATCCCGGATCGAGCTGAGGCAAATGAGCCAAACGGGCGAGCCGCCGATGCCGAGCAGCACCGCGCCGACGACGAGCAACCAAGGCTGATGGCCGTAAAAAACGGCCCACAAGCCGGCCAGCGACGCCGCAAATGACAAATGAAGCATCAAACGCGACGAAAACCGGTCCAACAAGTAGCCGGCCGCCACCTTGACGCCGGTGTCGGCCAAATAGTGAATCGAAACGGCTAGTCCGACGGCCGTCAGCGATATGCCGAGATGGCCTACCGCATAGGCCGGTAAAAAAGAAATGAGCAGCGCGCTGCGTACAAATTCAATCACGAACAGCATGGACGATAAACGAATGAAATGGGGTGTCCAGGTCGCGGATCGCTTTGCTGTAGTCATTCGCTCATCTTCGCCTCCTGCTATAACCGAATATATTGTTTTTTGTTGGCTCTCGGCTTGGCCGGCCGTCCGAGCGAACGCTCGACCGCTTTGACGATTTCGTCGGCCGCCCGCCCTTCGCGGCGGAGCGATTCGCCGCCGGCCGCTTCCCCCCCGCCCTCCAAAATGCGGCGGGCCTGCCCGGCCATCTGCTCGATGCTGTGCGAGATGGAGGCGTATCCTTTCGACTCCAGGTAAATGGCGTTTTCTTTCTCCTGTCCCGGAAACGGCTTGTAAAGCAGCGTCGGAATGCCGATTTGGATCGCTTCGGACAGCGTGACGCCGCCCGCCTTCGTTACCATGCACGAAGCGCCCCGCATCAGCCTGTCGACACGCTCGACATAGCCGAATACGCGAACGTTCGGGTGCCCCGCGAACGTTTCCTCGAGCTCTTTCCGGAGCGATTCGTTCCGCCCGCAAACGATCGACACGCCCGTTCCGTCAAACTCGAGCAGCCGCATCGTCATCGAGCGAATATCGCGCAGCACGCCGAACGCGCCCGCCATAATGAGAACGGACTTGTCTCGCGGCGAACGGCCCTCCTCCCCGTCGTAAAACGAATCCCGGATCGGGATGCCGGTCACCGATATGCGCCGTTCGGGCACGCCGCGCTCCACCATCGCCCGCTTCAGATCGTCGGTCGCCACAAAAAAAAGATCCGGACTCGAGGAAAGCCAGCGATTGTGCAGCGTAAAATCGGTTACGACGGTAAACGTCGGAATCGCGATGCCGCGTTTGCGCACATGCTCGAACACTCCGCTGAACGGAAACGTGCTGACGAGCGCAACCGGATTTTCGCTGCGCAGCAATTCGCTCAGCTTGCGCAATCCCCATGTCCCGAGCCATTTCGACATCATCCCGTCCTGCTTCATGTCGCGGGTCAAATAATAGCTCCAGCCGTAATAATCGAGGCCCAGCCCGGACAACGCCGGACTTTGCGCGTACAAAAATTTCGAGAACGCGTTCATCGCCGGGTGCGCCTCCCGGAATAGGTCGACGATCCGGACGTTATCGAATCCGAACTGGCCGAATTTGCGCTCCAGCGTTGCGGATACTTGCACATGTCCGTCGCCATAGCCGGCGCTTAGAATGACAATGGTTCCGTTTCGCCGCATCGTCTGCTCCTCCTAGCATGAAACGCCGCCCGGCCGTTAAATGACCGAGACGGCCAAGATCGATACGAAAGTGCCGATGAAACAGCCGGCTATGCAATCCGAAGGATAATGAAGACCCAAATACATCCGCGACATCCCTACCGTCGCCGCCAGCGGAATGACGAGCAGCGAAAGCCAAGCCGAAGCAAGGGCGAACGGCACGAATACGGAAAACGCGGCGGTCGTATGTCCGGACGGAAACGACGGGTCCTTGAGCGGCTTCGGTCCCGTAATGACTTCCCGCATCGCCATATACGGCCGAACGCGATCGACCTTCCTTTTGATAATCACCGCTACGAGATGGCTGATCGTCAAGGAGACGAGGCTTTTCCAGCCGACGCTTCTCCACGGCTCCGAAGCGAACAGGACGAACGCCAGCACGAACGATATCGTGAACAAGGCTCCCCCCAGATGAGTGAACCATCCGAACAGCCGATCCAGGGCGCTGTGCCGAATCGTGCGGTTGCACCACCGGAACAGCCGGCTGTCCCATTCCCGCAAATGCGGATAAATACGTCTCGTCACACGACGGAGCCCCTTTCTTTCCGCTTTCGAATCCTCCTAACGATTATATCTCTATCATACCGAAAACGGCTATCGAAGGGAACCGGTCTTACAGTCGGTTTTGTTCCAAGTCCTAAGTCCAGCAAAAAAGCGCCGGGCAGACCGTCGATTCGTCTACCGGGCGCCGCTTTCCGTTTAGCCGATCTTGTTCTCGATGCGGGCCAGGAAACGGTCCATCTCGTCCAAGGCTTGTTTCTGTAAGGCGTTGACCACGTCGTAAAAAAAGCCGTGCGCGGCTTCCGGATACAAAACGACGTCGGACGTCGCGCCGGCCGCCCGAAGCTTGTCGCACATTTCGTAAACGTAACGGTGCGGAAAAAATTGCTCCTTGCCGACGATCAGAAACAAAAAGTCGGGGGCTCCCGGACTCACGTACAAATCGGGCGAAGCGCGGCGAAACGCCTCTTCCGACGACGCATCGTCGTAAGACGCCCCGACGAGCCGCTCCATGCTCGCGCGAATGTCCGGATGCATGTCCGGCCATCCGACGAGCGTTCCCGGTCCGTTCACCGAGATGCACCCGGACGGCTTGCGCCAATCGGCCGCGATGCGCTCGTCGCTCGTCCAAACGGAAGGATCGGTCAGCGACAGCAGCGAAACGAGATGCGCGCCGGCCGAGCTGCCCGTCACGACGATGCGGCTCACTTCGGGATAATGCTCGCGAAGATAGGCGTCGAATCGGGCGTAGCCGGTTACGACGTCGTCCATTTTCTCGGCCAATCGCGTCGCCTTGTCCGTTCGGTAGCCCGCCGAGGCGCAAACGTAGCCGAGCCCGGCGAAGCGGTTCAAATGCTTGCGGTAAATGTCGCGGCTGCTCGAATACCAGCCTCCTCCGTGAACGTAGAACAAGGCGGTGTCGGAGCGGACGGCGGACGGAAGCGCGACGTCGACGCCTCTCGGGTCCGCGGGGAGCTTGTCATAGTAAAGGGTATGAAGCTGCATGGCGGAACATTCCTTTCGCTTTTGGGGTAACGGCGAATAGCGGCCGATGGGCATGATGTAGTGCGCCTGCAATAACTGAGCCTGCAATAACTGCTGATGTACAAACTGATGTATATATAACGCAGTTACACAAAAAACGAACAATCCATACTCCAACTCTTTTCAAAAACACGATAATCGATTGCAGGCGCGCTGTCAATCGCAATTAAATGTACATCACTATACATCAAATTCTCAGGAGGTATACGGCAAAACGAAAGGAACTGTTCCAAAAGGGAGGCTCGATGAATAGGAGGAGGCGATGCCAAAAAAACGATACTCCGGCAGAGGTCGAAACCTCGCCGGAAAGTGCGAAGCCGGAGGTTGAACGGACGCCGCGTCCTCCTCCGGTTCCCTCCAAGCTTCCGCGAACGGCTTTCGCCTTCACTTCGCTTCTTCCGGTTTTCGGACATACGGCTAACGAACCGACGATCGTTATCGGAGCTGAATGCGGGGGTTTGAATTTGTAACGAACTTCGGTAACGTTATTGCCCGCGATTCGGATCGTTTTCTTCCCTTTTCGGCTCGATAACGCTGCACGGATTCGTAAGCCTTAAAAAACGGTCGTTTTCCCGCCGATAAGCATCGTAAGATTCGTCAGCATCGATCCGGATCCGCCCGGTTGCCGCGGATCCCCTGTATGACGCGCTTCCGGAAAAACGAAAAAATGAGAGAGCCCCGGCATCGGAGCGGAGGGGGCAGCAAACAAAGGCGGGAGCCGCGCTCCCGCCTCATTTCATATGGAAAGCTTCCGAACGAACCGTTCTCGAAGCCGCCGGGCTTCCGAGCACAGCCCCGCCTATTCCTGAACCTTCTTCAGCATCCCTTTATACACGCCCGGCACCGAGCCTTCGATCGGAATCGCCCCGACCGCCTTGTTGTAAAATTCCGTCGGACCGGCTCCGCCGATAATCGCGTACGCGTACCCTTCGTCGTACAGGCCGTGCATGCAGGCGAGCAGCAGCGCTTTGCCGACGCCTTTGCCCCGCATGGACGGATCGACGCCGGTCGGGCCGAAGTAGTTTTTGCGGGTCGCTTCGTAGCAGCCGAAGCCGACGACTTTGCCGTCCTGTGTCGCGATAAAGCACGAAACCGGCTGGCGGGAAAACGCCACGTCGACTTCGCTTTCCCAATGCTCGTTGAACGTGCGGCGCACCCATTCTTTTACGATATGCTTCTCCGGAGCGAGCCCGCGGCGAATGTCGATTCCTTCCGCCGCCAGCTTGTTGATGATCGTCGTTTTTTCGGGCAATTCGTACAGCTTTACGAGCATATCCGGCATAATGGTTTCCTCCAGCATGTTGGTATCGGTTGGGTGTATGTAGCCTGGGACCGCCTCGGCCCGGGTCAGCCGATTTGCTGAGCGAGTCCTTTAAATTCCAGCTCCTCGAACTTCTCGCGCAGCCGGAGCAGGTCGGGAGACGAGACGCAGTCGCCCAGCGGGCATTCGACCGGTACGTCGCAGCGGATCGTCGCCAAGTCGCGGGACAAATGCAGCATGTCGAGCGACGCTTCGATTTTTTTGCGCACGCCGGCGGCTACCGAATCGAGGGCGGCGAGAATGCCGTCGATGTCGCCGTATTCGGCGAGCAGCTTGAGCGCCGTTTTCTCCCCGATCCCTTTGACGCCCGGGTAATTGTCGCTCGTGTCGCCGGTGAGCCCCTTCAGCTCGATCACCTGGCGAGGCGTCAGTCCGCGCTCCGCAAGCAGCGCCGCTTCGTCGTAAACGGCGTAATTGGACGGGCCTTTCTTCATGATGACGACGTGCACCCGCTCGGCCACGATTTGCAGCAAATCGTGATCCCCCGTGAGCGCGAACACGTGCGCTCCTTCCTCCGCGTAGCGCCGCGCCAACGTGCCGATGCAATCGTCCGCCTCGTAGCCGCGCAGCCCGACGTTCGGCACGCCGAAGCTGTCGACCACTTCCTTGACGAGATCGAATTGGGGAATCAAATCGTCCGGCGGCGCCTCGCGGTTTCCTTTATAATCCGCGTACTGCTCGGTGCGGAACGTCGTGCTTCCCATATCCCAGCAGCAGACGACGTGCGTCGGCCGAAACCGCTTGACGGCGTCGGTAAAATATTTGACGAACCCGTGCACCGCGTTGGTGGGCAGCCCGGCGCTCGTTCGTTTGATATATCCGCTGTATGCGCTGGCGTAATAGGCGCGAAACAACAGCGCCATGCCGTCCACAAGCAGCACGATGCGGTCGCTCATCTTCGGTCGTCCCCTTCCGCGAACGTCGCTCGGTCGGCCGAAGCCGGCTTCGCGCGCTTTCTCTATCGACATTCTATCGGTCTATCACTTTGCCATTATAGCATATTTGTGCCGACTGTGGATGCCGATTCCACCGGGCGCCGAAACGATGAACACGATTTCCCATCCGGCCGGAGACCGGGACAATCGCTTCCCGGAGCGAATCCCGCGCAAACGAGCAAAGCCCGCTTATGGCCAAGCGGGCCTTGTTCGTTTGCGTCAGCCGAAGCTGTCCAGCAGAAACCGCGCCAGCTCGCCCGGGCGCAGCGGATCGCCTTTGTGCCGGAAGACGAACGTTTTGCCGAGCGCGTCGTACTTTTGCTTGAGCATATAGCCGTGCATCGGATGGTGGATCACTTCGCCGACCGGCGCGTCGGCCGGAATGCGCGGAAGATCGAACACGTAGTCGTAGTTCATCAGAACCGGCGGAGCCGCCTCCGACATGTAGTTGATCGCGGACGCTTCTTCGGCCTTCTTCAGCACGTCCGGACGGTACAGCTCGTCCAGCGATTCGATGCCGTAAAACATCGCCAAGTTCGGCTGAATGTGCGGTCCTTCGTAAATGCCCTCGTAAAACCGCTGGTCTTTCGACACCTGCGTCCCGAAGCCGATAAAGGCGCTGACCGCGCTCGATTCGCGCTCGACCGGGTCCGGGCTGTCCGGCTTCGCCAAGTCGCCCCGCAGCGCGTTCCATAACGCGATATGCCCGCCGGCGGACGAGCCCGCCGTAGCGATGCGCGCCGGGTCGATGTTCCATTCCGCCGCTTTGTGCCGGACGAACTGGATCGCGCGCGTCCCGTCCTCCATCGGGGCCGGAAACGGATGCTTTTGGATGAACCGGTAATTGGCCGAAAGGACGGAAATGCCCGCCTCCAAACATTCTCTCATCAAAGCCGTCGACAACACCGCGTTTTTATCGCCGCCGACGTACCCGCCCCCGTGCAGAAACAGAACCGCCGGCGAAGGCGCCTCCGCGCTGCCGACCAAATAGGCGTCCAATACGTTTCTTTCGTGCGGACCGTACATTACGTCCTTGTGCTCCGTCGCTGTTTGCAGCATGAACCTCGATCACCTTTCCGGGTTGAAATATAAGGAAAAGAACAAAAGCGCTATTACCAAATTAACGGAAGCTCCCGCCCGATGCAACCGCTTCGCTCAACGTTTCGGGCAATAAAAAGGACGATATCCCGCTTTTTCCCCGGAATACCGTCCTTTTTTCCGTTTCCCGAAAACCCCCGCGAGAAATCGCTTACTCACGACGTTTGGTTCGCCAGCTCCGCTTCGATCGTCCGGTGCTTGCGATATTCGCCGGGCGGAACGCCGGTCATCTTTTTGAACATCCGAATGAACGACGTCGCGTTCCGGTAGCCGATACGCTCGCTGATTTCCTGGACGCTGAGCTCCGAGTCGGCCAGCAGCTCCTTCGCCTTGCGAATGCGCACCGCGTTCAGATGCTCGCTGAAATTGGACCCGGTTTTTTCCTTGATGTAAACGGACAAATAGGCGACCGACAAATTCAGCTTATCGGCAAGCAGGTCGAGCGATATATCCTCCGCGAACCGGTTTTCCACGTAATCCATGACGAAGGCGATCGCCGCGTCCTGCTCCCCTTTTTTCGACTGAACGACGTTGCCGGCTTCGAGGAACAGCTCCCCGTAAAACCGCTTGAACTGCTCGGGCGTGCAGCATTCCCGCATGAGCGCGTGCTGGCGCGCCTGAAAGCCCGCTTCGCCGCCGCCACCGCCCTCGCCCGCGTCCGCACCGAACGGCTCCAATATTTTCGCGACCCGCGCGATGACGCCTTCGGCGAGCTGCTGCAGCTGCCCGAGCGTCGCTTCCTTCTTCTCCATCTGATCGATGATCCGCTCCATGAAGGCGACGCAAAACGAACGGTTGCCGGCCTGCACGTTCGCGTACAGCTCCTGCTCCTGCGCGACCGTAAGCACGAGCTGGGCCGGCACCGTCCGGCGCTCGCGAATGATCTGGCTCTCGTCCACGGGCCGCGCCTGCCGCGCCAAATCCTGCACTTCCCGGTAAGCGTCGCTCACTTGACCGGAATGGCCGTACATCGGGCTGACGGCGATCGTGACGAGGAAGAAGGCGTTGTCGCGGTCCAAAATCGTCTTCAGCATCGCAAGCAGCTCGTCCAAACCGTCCGGCATCGCTTTGCCGCGGACGATCGACAAAATTTCGTCGTTCTCGATCTGAAACGTATGCGACGTCGGCAACCGCTCGGAGAAGACGAGGTTGATATATTCCTGGATGTAGTACGCCATCCGCTCGGTCTTCATTTGGCTGTCGGCGACGGACCGCAGCTTGAAGCGGATTTGGAACAGAACGACGAAGAACGGTTCGTCCATTACCGCGATATCTTTCCATTCGTTGATGTCGGACGTGATCGACTTCAGCTTGTTGATGTAGCCGAAGCTCGTCAGCAGCGACCGTTTTTCCTGCAGCTCCTTGTGGATGCCTTCCTTCTCCTTCATCAGCTCGCCGATGTTTTCGTGAATCAGGTCGAACTCGCGAATGGCGGTGCGCAGCCGCAGCGGCTCCCGCCTGACGATCGACGCGACCATCTGTTTGACGGGCCGGTTGATCGCGCCGCTGAAATAGACGGAAGCGAGCAGGCCGATCGCGATCGAAACGGCGGATACGAGCAGCAGCGACAAATTCGCGTTGCGCACCCGGGAGGCGATGTCCGAATAAGGCACCGCCGTCACGTACGTAAAGTCCGACCCGTCCGGCGTCTCCTTGAAATAGTAATAATCGCCCGCCAGCCCGTACCCGTCGCCGCCTTCGAACGAAGGGACGTCGGCCGCGGACAGCTCCCCGGTGGACCGGTACAGCAGCGATCCGTCCTCCCGCACGATCATGAACCGCCTGTCGTCGCCGATGCCGTAAAACGCCTCCTGCAGCTTTCGCCCGTCCATCAGCGCTATGACCTGATAATTGGACGAAGGCATGCGCAGCGAAAACGGGATGAGCGGAAGCTCCACGGACGAGCTGAGCGTCGAAACGGTAAACGTATCCTGCGGGTGCAGCACGTAGTTGTCGCTGCGATCGAGCTGCCCTTTCCAATACGAAAGCGGATATTTCCCGCTGGCGTAGAAGCGGCCGAAAAACATGTCCGCCGGGACGCTGCCCTCCTTCTCGATCAGAAACGAGCGGGAATCGTAATAGATCAGCAAATTGTTCAAATAGAACATCGGATTGTACGCATGCGAGCGAAGCTCCTTCAGCACCTCCGTCGCCCTCCAATATTCGATGTCCGCCTCGTTTTTCGCCAGCATCTGCCGGTTGAACGCGGTGACGCGCTCATCCGAGTACAGGTCGAACAGCATCGTCTTGATCCGGTCGAAATGGGTTTGATACCGTTCGGCCGTATTTTTCAAAATCAGCCGGTTGTACTGAATGATTTCTTTTTGTACGCCGTTGTTGAACAGATGAACGGACAGCGCGTTAAAGACGGAAAACAGCAAAATGATGCTGAGAAAACTGACGAATATGCGAAACATCAGCGTTTGCCGGTGGAACATCGACCATTTCAAATGCGGTAACCCCTTTAACGGCTATTTCCGGGAGCGGCGTCCGGACTGAACGATCCGGGTTCGCAAAACCCCGCTCCAAGCTTTTTCTTCATTGTACTGAAAGTGCGCGGGCGGCAAAACACGCTTTTTTTTGGGAAGTTATCATTTTTTTAGCCGGGACAATGCGCCGTACAGGAACGAAAGAACGGTAAATTCCTTTTCCCTTCCGTCTTTGCTATGCTCCGAACCATAGTAAACGACAAAAGGGGGGAAACCTATGCCGAAGCAAGCGCTGCTGCCGGAAACCGGAACGAAGCGAAGACGGCCGAACGCGGTCGCGAGACAACTGCGCAAAAACTGGGATTTGTATTTGCTCATCGCCCCCGTCATCGTCTTTTTTATCGTATTCGAATATATCCCGATGTACGGCGTGCAGATCGCGTTCAAAAACTTTATCGCCACCAAAGGCATATGGGGCAGCCCGTGGGTCGGCTTCCGGCACTTCGAGCGCTTTTTCGAAAGCTACTATTTTTGGAGGCTGCTGAAAAATACGCTCGGCATCGGCCTGTACCAGCTGCTCGTCGGCTTCCCGATCCCGATCGCGCTGGCGCTGCTGATCAACGAAGTGAAGTCGAAAGCGTTCAGCCGGTTCGTCCAAACGGTCACGTACGCGCCGCATTTTCTGTCGACCGTGGTCATGGTCGGCATATTGTTCATCTTTTTGTCGCCGCAAACCGGTTTGCTGAACAAAGCGATCACTCTCCTATGGGGCGAGCCGATCGACTTCCTGACCGAGCCGGCATGGTTCAAATCGATTTACGTCTGGTCCGGCGTCTGGCAGCAGATGGGCTGGAGCTCGATCATTTATCTCGCCGCCCTGACCGGCATCGACCCCCAGCTGCACGAGGCGGCCCGCGTGGACGGCGCCGGCCGGCTTCGTCGCATTTGGCACATCAATTTGCCGGGCATCGCGCCGACGATTACGATTTTGCTCATTTTGAACATGGGCTCCCTGCTCAGCGTCGGCTTCGAGAAAGTGTTTCTGATGCAAAACTCGCTCAACATGCAGGCGTCGGACATAATCGCGACCCACGTCTACCGCAAAGGGATCATCGACGGACAGTACAGCTATTCCGCGGCCGTCGGGCTGTTCAACTCGGTCATCAACTTCGTGCTGCTCATCCTGGTCAACCGGATCGCGCGCAAAGTCAACGACACTAGCTTATGGTAGGAGGTGCCGCCATGAACCGGCAAAGCGCAGGCGAGAAGCTGTTCGATTGGTTCGTCCATGCGGCGCTCGCGCTGCTGTGCGTCATCGTGCTGTATCCGCTCGTCTTCGTCCTCGTCGCGTCGTTCAGCAGTCCCGACGCGGTGATGCGCGGCGAAGTTTGGCTGTGGCCGAAAGGGCTTACCGTCGTCGGCTACGAAAAAATTTTTCAAAACAGCGAAATATTGTCCGGCTATTTGAACACGATCGTTTACACCGTAGTCGGTACGGCGATCAACCTCGCCATGTCGATCGCGGCCGCCTATCCGCTGTCGCGGCGCGACTTTTTCGGCCGCAACTGGATCGCAGCGATGATGGTGTTCACGATGTTTTTCAGCGGCGGCATGGTGCCGACGTATTTGCTCGTCAAGCAGCTCGGGATGCTGAACTCGATGTGGGCGCTGCTCATTCCGAGCGCCGTGTCGGTTTATAACATCCTCATCATGCGCACCTTTTTTCAAAGCGGCATTCCGTACGAGATGCAGGAGGCGGCCGCGATGGACGGCTGCTCGAATTTGTCGACGCTGACTCGGATCGTGCTGCCGCTGTCGATGCCGATTATCGCCGTCATGATTTTGTTTTACAGCGTCGGCCATT
Organism: Paenibacillus sp. GYB003; assembly: GCF_036577625.1. Taxonomy (NCBI): domain Bacteria; kingdom Bacillati; phylum Bacillota; class Bacilli; order Caryophanales; family Paenibacillaceae; genus Paenibacillus; species Paenibacillus sp. GYB003. The sequence continues at coordinate 21,555 of NZ_JARBDC010000049.1, forward strand.
GGAACTCGTATTTCAGCGCCCTGATTTATTTGACCGACCGCGACAAATACCCGCTGCAGCTGTTTTTGCGCGAAATTTTGATCCAGGGCCAAATGCAGGAAATGCTCGGCATCGGCGACGACACGCAGGCGAAAATCGTCATGGAGGGCGAAGCGATCAAGTACGCCGTCGTCATCGTGGCCAATTTGCCGGTGCTGCTGCTGTATCCGTTCCTGCAAAAATATTTCGTCAAGGGCGTCATGATTGGGGCCATCAAAGGGTAGGGCTATTGAGGGCCGCGGCCCTTTTAGCGATAATGACAGTGGAGAAAAAGGGAGGACATCTTCGATGAACACGAAACAGTGGGTTTCCGCCGTCGCGACGCTGGCCGTCGCGGGCGGCTTGCTCGCCGGCTGCGGAGGCGGCGGAGGCGGGAAAACCGAAACCGGCGGGGCCGGCAAGGAGGGCGCCGCGAAGGAAGTCGCAGGCCTTAACCTTTCGGGCATGCCGATCGTCAAGGAGCCGATTTCGCTGACGTTTTTTACCGGCAAGGCGGCGACGAACGGCAATAACTTCGAGGAAACGCTCGTCTGGAAAGAATACGCCAAAATGACGAACGTCAACGTCAAATTCCAGCTCGTCCCGTTCGACAACTTGACCGAAAAGCGCAACCTCGCCTTGGCCGGCGGCGACTATCCCGACGCCTTTTACTCGGCGCGCGTTCCCGCTTCCGACCTGATGAAATACGGCGCGCAGGGCACGTTCATCAAGCTGAACGATCTGATCGACAAATACGCGCCCAACTTCAAGAAGCTGCTGGAGAAATATCCGGATTTGAAAAAAGGGCTGACGATGCCGGACGGCAACATTTATTCGTTCCCGTCGTTCTACAGCCCGGACTTTTTGCCGATGCTCATCGGCACGCCGCTGTGGGTGAAGCAGGAATGGCTCGACAAGCTCGGCATGAAGGAGCCGACGACGACCGAGGAGCTGTACCAATATTTGAAGGCGGTCAAGCAAACCGACCTGAACGGCAACGGCCAGGCGGACGAAATTCCGTACGCGGGCGAAGGGATCAACCCGCTCATCGAGCAAATTCGCGGCGCTTGGGGCTTCGGCAACCGCGGCCTCGGCCACAAATTCGTCGACGTCGATCCGAAGACGAACGAGCTGCGCTTTTTCCGCACCGATCCGAAGTATAAAGAAGTGATCGAGTACGTCCGCAAGCTGTATACCGAAGGCCTGATCGATAAAGAAATTTTCACGATCAAGACGAGCGCGCTGTACGCCAAAGGGCAAAAAGGCGTGTTCGGCGCGACGATCAACCCGAACCCGACGACCCAGCTGAACCAGACCGGCTATTTCGGACTCGGCGCGCTCAAAGGGCCGCACGGCGACCAGCTGTACTCCCACGTCAAAGTGCCGGCCGTATGGCCCGGAGCGTTCGTCATTACGGACAAAAACAAGCATCCGGAAGCGACCGTGCGCTGGATCGACCATTTCTACGGCGACGAAGGGGCGACGTTCTACTTCATGGGCATCGAAGGGCAGACGTACAGAAAGACCGCCGACGGGAAGCTGGAATTCGTCGACGAAATTACGAAAAACCCGAACGGGCTGACGATGGACCAGGCGCTCGCCAAATATATCACCTGGCTCGGCGGCAGCTACCCGGGCTACGTGCAGGAAAAATATTTCAAAGGCTCGGAAACGCTGCCGGAGTCGATCGCCGTCGGGAAAAAGGCGCAGCCGTACGCGGTCAAGGAGCTGTGGAACAACTTCAACTTCACGGAGGAGGAGACCGAGTTCCGCTCCACGGTCGGCAACGACATCCAAAACTATATCGGCGAGACGGAAGCGAAATTCATCACCGGCTCGATGCCGATGTCCGAGTGGGACAAATACGTCGCGACCGTGCAAAAGATGGGCGTGGACGAGTATATGAAAATTTACAAGCAGGCGTACGAGCGCTACAAAAACAGCAAATAACGCGGAGCCTGCCCGTCATCGGTATCCGGGAGGTACGGCGCAGCCCGGCCTCCCGTCTTATTACGGCGCATACAAGGAGCTGAACGCATGCCATTCCCGCGACGGATCGACCGCCTGCGCAAAATCGGCGCGGCCTGCCTGCTCGCGCTGCTTCTCGCGTCCTGCCGGTCTGCCGGTCCGCAGACCGAACCGGCCGTGGCGCCGGCGCCGGAGACGGCGCCCGCGAAGCAGACGGCGCGACCGGAGCTTATTTTCGACAAAGACGCCTTCAAGGGGCAGCTGACGATCCGCTACTTTCACCTGGCCGGGGAAAACTTGACCGGAGACAGCTTCCTCATCACGTCCCCGGACGGCAAAACGATGCTCGTCGACGCCGGGCTGCCGGAGGTCGGCGCGCAAGTCGTGGCCTACTTGAACAAGCTCGGCATCGATTCGCTGGACGTCGCCTTGAATACGCATCCGCATATCGACCATATCGGCGGCTTCGCCACCGTCGCGAAGCAAAAGACGATCCGCCAGTTTTACATGGAGCCTTTGCCGTACCCGACGTCCAATCCGTACAAAAACGCGATGGCCGCCCTCGACGCGGGACAAGTGCCGAAGAAGACGCTCGAGGCGGGCGATACGTTCAAGCTCGGCGGCGAAGTCGAGTTCGAGGTGCTGAATCCGCCCAAGGGCGAGCTGCCGGACGCGGTGAAATCGTTTTCCGCCCAAGAACTGAACGACTACTCGATGGTGCTGAAAATGACGTACAAGGAGCGGACGTTTTTGTTTACGGCCGACATTTACAAGCGCCGGGAAATCGAGCTGACCGCCTCCCCCTGGAAAGACAAGCTGAAGTCGGACATGATGGACATCCCGCACCACGGCAGCGAGTCGACGTCTTCGTCGGAGGCGTTTCTGCAAGCGGTTTCGCCGAAAATCGTCGTCATGAGCCAAAACATTTTCCAAAGCCCGAATTTGAAGGAACGGCTCGAGAAAAAAGGCGCGACCGTCTACTCGACCGGGCTGCACGGCAACCTTTTGCTCCATTCCGACGGGAGGACGATCGAAGTCGTCACCGAAAAAGACTGGACGCCGCCCGGGAAATGAGCCGAAGCCGTCTCGCCCGAAACCGCGGGCGCCGCAATCGAAAGCCGCATCCCCATCCAAAGGAGGAATTTGCCATGTCGGAACACATGCCATCGAACGGAGCGATCAGCCGAAGAAAACTGCTCGCATCCATCGGCTTGACCGGAGTCGCCTTAGCGTCCGGGAACGCCTTCCTGCGCCAGGAGGGCGCATTCGCCGGACCGGTAACCGGCGACGTCTACGGCGCCAAGTCCCATCCCGTCTTCGCGACGGAAACGGCGGCCGTCTGCAACGTCCGGGATTTCGGAGCGGCCGGCGACGGGACGCGCGACGATACGGCGTCTTTGCAAGCCGCGTTGAATCAAACGCAGCAAGGCGGCATCTCCCGCGTCGTCGTCCCGAAGGGGACGTATAAAGTGACGAACACGCTGCGCATCTACCGCAATACGCACCTGATGCTGGATCCGGGGGCGACCATTTTGCGCTGCCACGACCATTCGTTCCTTGTGGGCGGCGATAACGGCGCGACGTACGAAGGCTACGAAGGGCACGGCAACATCGTGATCGAAGGGGGCGTATGGGAGGGCAACATTTTGGCGTACCCGGACGCCTTCAACGGGTTCGGTCTCGCCCGCGGCCAAAATATCGTCGTCCGCGGCGTCGAAATGCGGGATATCGTCAGCAACCACGGCATCGACATGAACGCCTGCCGCAACGTATGGATCGAAAATTGCCGGTTTCTCGGCTACAAGGACGGCACCGCCGATCAATCGCGGGACTATCCGGAAGCGATCCAGCTCGCGAACCATACCGCGTCCGGCTTCTCGCAATGGGGCGCCTTCGACGGCACGCCGTGCCGCAACGTCGTCGTCGCCGGCTGCTACTTCGGCGCGTCCGGCACGCCGGGAACGCAGCCTTGGCCGTCCGGCGTCGGCAACCATTACGCCGTGTACGATTCGTTCAATTCGAATATTAAGATCGCCGGGAATACGTTCGACGGCATGACGTTCGCCGGCGTCCGCAGCTTCAAGTTCGCCGAGCTGTTCATCGAGGGCAACGCGTTTCTGAACTGCCGGCGGGGCGTCATGCTGTCCAACCCGGCGGGCAACACCGAGTCGTCGAAGGACGGGGCCGGCAACCAGACCGGGTTGCCGCAGTCGTCGCGAAACGTCGTCATCGCCGGCAACGTGTTCAAAGGGACGCTCGGGGAAAACGTATACTGCGTCGGCTGGCCGAAAGACAACGACGTTTACGCCAAAGTCGAGTCGGTCGTCATCGCGAACAACGCGTTCGAGCAGGGGGCGACGACGAGCAGCTGCATCACCGCGCGCTGGACGAACCGGCTGACGATCGCCGGCAACTCGTTTCACCGTACGTACCGGGGCGTCTGGCTGTCCTACGTCAGCCACGCGAACATCGCCGACAACCATTTCGAGGATACGAAAACCGAGGCGGTCTACTCCGAGGAGCCGGATGCGGCGTACCGCGGCCGGGGACATACCGCATTCATCCAGATCCATCATAACCAGATCCGCCGCTGCGGCCGGAACGGCATTTTCATCCAAAGCATGGACGGCTTTCAGGTGAGCGGCAATACGATCGACTCCCCCGCTCTCGAAACGGACAACGCCCGGCATGGAATCAACGTCGCGAACGGAGCCAAAAACGGGACGGTATCCGGCAACCGGATTGCGAAAGCGCCGTCCGGCAACCAAAACCAATACGGCATCAACGTCACGTCCACGTGCGCCAACGTGCAGCTGTCGAACAACTATGCGGAGGGCAAAACGGCCGCCGTTCTCGTGCAGGGGGCGACGAATTTCGACGGCGTCTACATGCACGCTCCGAACGGAGCGAGGTACAAAATGACGATCGGCAGCGACGGCGTTCCCGCGTTTGCGCCGGCTTAAAAGAGCACATCGGGAGGCGCGATCCGCCGCGGCGGTCGGCCTCCCGATTTTCGTCGGCCCGTCGCACGGGCCGGTTCGCCTTTCTCCGTTCGCGGCCCGGGCCTCAAGCTCTCCGGTACACGACGGGAAAATGCTCCCCTTCCAAAATGTCGCCCGGCTTCACTTCGACGTACCGGTCCATGACATGGCCGGAGATCGGCTCGTACCGCGTATAGCCCGGCATATAATGGACGGCGATCGCCCTCCGCTTCCGCTCGGAACGGTTGTGCGGGCTGCCGTGCCACGTCAGGCAGTGATGGTAGCCGACCTGCCCTTTCTTGATTTCGAACGGCACGGCTTCCACGACGGCGTCGTCCGGCAGCAGCCCCGGCTCCTTATGGTACGGCTTGAAATCCGGCGTGCTGGCCATATGCTTCATCTGATTGCCCCACTTGTGGCTGCCCGGCACCATCCACATGCAGCCGTTCTCGATCACCGCGTCGTCGAGCGCCACCCATGCGCTGACGAGCTCGGCCGGCTGTATGATCGGCCATAGCGGATGGTCCTGGTGCCAGCCGGTCGGCCCTCCGGACAGCGGAGGCTTGTACTGCACCTGATCGTGCCATATGCGAAGCGTATCGGTGCGGCACAGCTGGGCGATTTCCTCGCAGATGACCGGATGGCAGGCGTGCCTGTAAAACAAATCGCTGGCCATCCAAATGTTGACGATTTGCACCACTTTTTCGTTGACGCTCATTTTCATATTGTCGTACAGCTTCGTTTCCGACTCCAGCAAATTGCGGTTCAGGACGGGCCGCCTGACCGACTTGCCTTCCATGACGAGGTCGAGCTCCTCGCGAAGCCGCTCCACCTCGTCGTCCCCGAGAATGACGCCGCCTTTCAAATAGCCGTTCGTATCGAACTCCTTCACCTGCTCCGCCGTCAACATCCCAGTCGCACCTTCTTTACATGGAATCGATTGCGCTTTAAGCTTAACGCATAAGGAGAGGCGAAGTATTTGCACTTGTTCCATGTCTTTGTTGCGATTTTTCCAGATCGGGAATGGGGGTAGCGTGATGTGGATCGGCGATTGGAACGGCATCGCTCCGACCGTCAATTTCGCGAGCAGGGCGGCGACGACGCACAAAACGCATTGGGGGCCCCGCCTCATACCGGATTGCCAGCTCGTGTACGTGGCGTCCGGCCGGGCGCGGCTCGCGCTCGGCGGCGAGCGGTTCGAAGCGGGGCCGGGCGACTTTCTGTTTTACGGCCCGGATTGCCCGCATATGCTGACCGCGGACGAAGGGACGGACTATTTCAGTCTGCATTTTTCGTGGAACGCGTCTTCCCCGCTTCCCGTCCATCCCGCTCCGCGCATCCGCGAGGACGTAACGATGGACGAGGCCCGGCCGGCGGCGGCGTACGCGCTGCTGGCGGACGGGTACGGCGAAGTGGCCGTCCCGCATCGTTTCGCCGCGCACGGTCTGGAGCCGCTGCTGATGCGGATCGTAAGCGAGTACCGGCACGAGCGTCCCGGCTTCCCGGTCATGCTGCGGGCGCTGCTGGCGGAGCTGCTCTGCTCCGTCGTCCGGCAATTGGCGGAACGGAACGCGCGGGGAACGAAACAAAGCCGGATCGGTCCGGCGATCGACGCCATGCGCGAAGAGCCCGGCCGGAATTGGTCCGTAGCGGAGCTCGCCGGCCTGTGCGGCTATAACCCGAGCTATTTTACGGACGTATTCCGCCAGGAAATCGGCAAAAATCCGAAGGCGTACTTGATCGCGGAGCGGGTCCGGCAAACGAAGCAGGGACTGCTGCGGGGCGAAAAGCTGGAGACGCTCGCCGAAACGTTCGGCTATGCGAGCGTGCATTATTTGAGCCGCCAGTTCAAGAAGGCGACCGGGCTGACGCCGGGCCAGTTCCGCCAGCAGGGGACGCATGCGGACATGTAGTCGTATGCGCCCCCTGCTGGCGGCCTCGGCGTTTCCCGCGCCGTTTTATTGATCGTCCTCGGCCTTGCCCGACCCAAGCGCCGATACCGGAGCGGTTTTGTCCGGCTCCGCCGGCTTCGGCTCGAACTGATGGCCGCACGACGGACAAAACCGAATGTCGGCCGCCAGCTCGGCGCCGCAAACGCAAACTTTCTCGTTTTTCACTTCTTTGATCTTCAGTTCGAGCGCGGCAATATCTTGATAGCGGTCGGCAATCTGCATGCACAACGAGACCGTTCTCGACTCCAAATCGGCGTCTTTGGATAAATACGACTGATACACCAGTTCCCCGATGTTTTGCTGCAATTTTTCGATTTCTTTCTTCTTCGCGCCGATCTGGGCGTTAAGACGGGTGACCTCGACCGTTTCCTTCGCCTTTTCCGCCGCTTTCGCGGCGCCTTCCTTCATTTTCTCGAAAAAGCTCATCGTCCGTGCCTCCATCGTTTCCTGTATATTCTTTTCATAATATATCGATTATTGTAAGGATGTGGAATAGGTATAAAATCCCATTACTTCCGGTTGATTTCCGGCGAACGATCTCGCGCGGCGGGGCGGAACTGCGTCTTGTACAATGTCGCGTAGACGCCGTTTCGGGCCAAAAGCGTTTCATGCGTGCCTTCCTCCGCAATCCCCCCGTCGGCCAGCACGATAATCCGGTCCGCGTTGCGGATCGTGGACAGCCGATGGGCGATGACGAAGGTCGTACGGTTCCTCGCCAGCCGTTCGAAGCTTTCCTGCACGACCCGTTCGCTCTCGTTGTCCAGGGCGGATGTCGCTTCGTCGAAAATAACGATGGCGGGATTTTTCAAAAAGACGCGCGCGATGCTTATGCGCTGCTTCTGGCCGCCCGACAGCTTGACGCCCCGCTGGCCGATCCGGGCGTCGTAGCCGCCGGGCAGGCTCATAATGAACTCGTGGGCGTTCGCCCGTTTGGCGGCGTCGACAATTTCCGCGTCGGTCGCTCCCGGCTTCCCGTATACGATGTTTTCTTTAATCGTGCCCGCAAACAAATAGACGTCCTGGTGCACGAATCCGACCGTTTCCCGCAGCGACTTCAGCCGGATGGCTTTAATATCCGTATCGTCGATTCGGATCGCGCCCTCGCTTGCTTCGTAGAAACGCGGGATCAAGCTGCAAAGCGTCGTTTTGCCGACGCCGGACGCGCCTACGAGCGCGACGTATTCGCCGGGATTCACCGTCAGGTCGACATGGCGGAACACGTCGTTCGAATCGTCGCCGTACCGGAAGCCTACGTCGACGAACTCCACCTTGCCCTTCGCCCCGCTTAACGCTACGGCGTCCTCCGCGTCGACAATGTCCGGCTCGACCGCCAGCAGCTCCGTAAACCGTTCGAAGCCGGCCGCGCCGTTTTGCAAATTTTGCGTAAAATTGACGAGCCGTTTCACCGGATCGATCAGCGTGTTCACGTACAGCAGGAACGTGATCAGCTCCGTGACGCGCAGCCGGTCGTAGCTGATCAGAACGGCGCCGGCGACGACGACCGAAATCGTCATAAGCGAAAAGAACGCGTTCAAGCCGTTGAAAAACAGTGCCTCCGCCCTATACCCGTTTTTCCGGCTTTCCAAAAAACGGCGGTTGCCGCTTTCGAACTTTTCCGCCTCGATCGGCTCGGCCGCAAACGATTGGACGACGCGAATCCCGGACAGGCTGTCCTCGATTTGCGCGTTGATGTCCGCGATCCGTTCCTTGTTCGTTTTCAGCGCGTTTTTCACTTTCAGGCTGTACCGGTAGGCGAACGCGAACATGAAGGGCAGCACAATAAAAATCGTCAAAGCGAGCGCCCCGTTCATATGCGTTACTATGACGAACGAGCCGACGATTCTCACGAGCGAAATGACGAGATCCTCCGGCCCGTGGTGCGCGAGCTCCGATATGTCGAACAAATCCGTCGTCATGCGAGACATGAGCCGGCCGGTTCTCGCATTGTCGTGAAACCGGAACGAAAGCTTCTGCACATGCCGGAACAGCTCGTTCCGCATGTCCGCCTCCATCCTGGCCCCCATCGCGTGTCCGTAATAATCCGTATAATAATTGCAGCCGTACTCGACCGCCATCAGCATCAAAAAGACGGTGACCATTTCGACGACCAGCTCCGCGGCGATTCCTTCGTCGCTCAATGCGCCGTTCGTGATCCGATTGACGACAATCGGATACAGAAGCGCGACGACCGAAGACAGCGACGCGAAGAGCAGGTCGAGGGCGAGCTGTTTTTTATAAGGCCTGTAGTAAGCCAAAAACGTTTTGAATTTGTCCAATCCGCATACCTCCGGCTTCGGGTCTTCCTTTCGGGATCATGTTCACGTTCGCGGATTCGGCAGCGTTTCTCATCGCGCTCACTCCATTCGGTTGATTTGGTTTCATCGTAACATCCCGCCAACGGGTCATCCATTTACCAATTCGTTATAATCGATTTGGCGTCCGCGCAAAAAAACCGACCCGGAGGTCGGTTATGCCCGTTGCAGTGAAGGGATACTGTCAATCCGGCTTCAGCCGGCGGTCGATCGCCGATTGCAGCTGCGCAAGCAGCTGCACGGACGCTTCGATTTCCACTTTGCGGGTCGAGACGCTTTCGATGCTGCATCCGACCGGAATTCCTTTCTCGAGCCCGAAATCGAGCAGCTCCTCGAAAATCGATTGCGACAGCCGGATCGATTTGTCCAGGATGTCGTGGGAATGGAGCAGCTCGTTTTCGAGCCATTTCGGAATGCTGATTCCGAGCCATTTCATAAATTCCAACGTTTTCGCGGAGCCGCACGGCGCGAAATTGATCAAAATCGGCACCATGCCGATGCCGTTGTCCCGGCAGTGGTAGTAATAATCGGACAGCATGTTTTTGGTCGCCTCGACGTTGTACGTGGCCTGCGAAACGAAAAAGGCGCACCCTTCGTTCATTTTGGCGACGATGCGCACATGTTCGTCCCGATGCTTCGCATGCCTTTCCGGGATGACGACGCCGCCGAACGTCAAACGCCCGTTAAGCCGCCTGCTTAACGGGTATGCGTCGGCCAGACGCAGCGCGACGGACTGCTTGCCGGAAGACGCGCCCACATAGACGGCAAACCGGTCCCGTTCCGGGTCGGCCCGGATCCATTCCGACAGCTCCGCTTCCGTATATTTGCCGACGCAGCGATACACGATTTTGGGGACGTTCAGCCGATGCAAATAGCGCTCGCCGTACTCGCCCGGATCGACCGTCGACAGGAACGGAAACGGCCTTTCCCGCTCCATGCGGTCGGCTTCTTCCTGAATGTCGTACAGGAGGAGTCCGTCGAGGCGCAAATCTTTCAGCCGGTCCGTCTGCTTTTCGGCAATGTCCGCGATTTGCTCCGGCGTGCTCGTGATTTTGGGCGGGGTCATCCCGTACGTAACGATCCCCGGTTGTTTGTTCGCAATTTTTTGCTTCAGCGTTTGCATGGAGCCTCCTCCTTTTTCGATCTAAATTTCGCATTAGCCGTTCAGTCCGTCCCGCGGCGCGAGTTGACGATTTTCTCCATCCGAATTTCGCTGCCGGTTACGACCCAACCGAGCTTTTCGTTCACTCTGGACATGGCGCCGTTCGACGAACGGTTCGCCGTATGGGTCTTCCTTGCAGCAATCGTCGACGACAAGCTCCAACCGCCATTTGAGCAGCGGCGCCATTTGTTCGGCCAACAGGGCGTATACGCGCAGCTGTCCCGTTTCGGCATCGCCGATCACGAGCTTTGCCTTCATCCGACTGCCGTCGATCTGCCCGGCCAACGAAAACGAGCCTACTTGGCCGGCATAAAAAGCTTGCGACAGCCGGAGCAGCTGCTCCCGGTCGCTGCTGTCGTAGTCGCGTATGATGACGGGCGGCAACGGATGCACCTCCGGTTTATTCAATAGGAGCCCGGACGGCTCGGCTTGCCCGCCCGCTTATTGTCCGGCTGCTTCAGCCAGTAGCGAAGCCCTTTGCCCGCGTACGGCTCGTCGCGATATCTGGGGATGATATGGAAGTGGGCGTGGAATATTTCCTGATTCGATACCCGCCCCACGTTCCAGCCGAGCGTATAGCCGTCCGGCGAATGCTCGGCGTCCAGCAGCTCTTTCGCCTGCCGCAGCACGTCGTACGTGGCGTTCCATTCTTCCCGGGACAGCTCGAACACGGTTTCTTTGTGCGCCTTCGGCACGATGAGGCCGCTTCCTTCCAAGACGTCCTGCTCGCCGTCCTTTTGGAGAAACATACAGTATTCGTTTTCAAAATAGATGCGCTGCCCGTCCGTTTCCTTTACGCTGCAAAAGGGGCACTCGATCATAAACGCGCCTCTTCTTCCGTTATGTTTCGCATAGCTCGCTCCAGCCTCCGGATAGGGCCGGTTTCACCCCGCGTTTTAACCATTTTACCATGATGGAGCTTGCCTGTGGGCCGGATGTACATCGATTCGCAAAAATAGAAGTCTCTTGCGTCCGCCAAGCTCCGGGGGATCGGCCCCGGGAGGAGACTAGCGGCTGTTCGGGACTTCTATTCGGGCGTATTTGGCTCAAACCGCGTCCTCCAAGCCCGTTTCCTCAAAAATAGAAGTCCCGAACGTCTTCTATTTCGGCGATATGCGTCGTTTTCGGCAAAATAGAAGACTGTAAAGACTTCTAAGCGCAAAAGTACGAATGGCTTGCAGCCATGCGTCCCGACGCCGCCAAATAAAAAGGATGCCGGCGAAACCGGCACCCGAAACGTACTTGCTTAGCTTGCTTATGCGAATATCCCCGGCCCGACCGGCTCGACCGTCTGCTCCGCCCCCGTCTCGTGCGAGCGGTAGGCGGCGTCCACGGCGGCGGCGACGGATTGCCCGTACGCCCCCGACGCGACCGGCCCGCTTCCGCTTTCGACGGCATGCAGCATGTCGCGCCATTGCGCGGCGAACGGCTCGGGCGCTTCGCCCAGGTCGACCGGCTCGTAGCCCGCGGCGTCGCTGCCGATCCAGAGCGCGCGCGCGCCCCCGATCTTGAGCTGGCCTCCGGTAAACAGCAGCTCGGTCTCGTTGACCGACACGTTATGGTAGCCGCACAGCGAAACGACGGCCGGGACGCCGGACGCGGTTTGCACGTACAGCAAGCCGCTCCCTTCGACGTCGCCGCGTTCGCCGCAATGCGTCAGATGCGCCTTCACCTTCGTCACCGCGCTCCCGGTGAGCCATTGGATTTTGTCGATCGAATGGCTGCCGAGATTGCGGACGATGCCGCCGCCGGAACGGGCCCGATCGAGAAACCAGGCCGGCCGCTCCGCGTTGAAGTAAAAATGATGCCGCCGGTCGTTAATCATGACGAGCCGGCCGAGGCTTCCCGATTCGATCATTTGCTTCGCCCTCATGACCGCCGGGAAATAATGCTGCATATGCCCGACGGCGATCACGACGCCGCAGCGGTCGCCCGCCGCGTTAATGTCGGCGCATTCCGCGGCGTCCATCGCCATCGGCTTTTCCAGCAGCACGTGGCAGCCCTGCTCGGCGCACCAGATCGCCGCCTCCTTGTGCAAAAAATGCGGCAGCGTCACGACGACGATGTCGGGCCGTTCCTCCCGCACCATGCGGCGGTAATCGACGTAAGGCGTCGCGCCGTACGGGGCGGCCAGCGCTCCCGCCCGTTCCGCGTCGATGTCGGCGACGGCGGCCAAGCTCGTCTGTTCGTTTTCGTGCAGCGTCTTCATGTGGACTTTGGCGATAATGCCGGCTCCGATGACGGCCGCTTTGTATGTGTTCATGCTCTCTCCCTCTCTCTTTAGAAAAAAAGGCGCCGGTCGAGACAAGATCGACTTGGGCGTACCGGCGCCCGGGTCCCATCCGGTTCATTTTTTTACGGCGCCGTCACCTGCAGCTCGTCGAACGGAACGTAGTAGGCGGTCGCGGAACCGTTTTTGTCCCAGACGGCGACGATCCGAATCGTATGCAAGCCGGCCGGCAGCGGCCCGGTATCGAACACTTGCTGCTTATAGACGATCGTCGGATTGTAAAAATCGATCGTCGCCTTATAGACGCCGTCCACGTACACGGCGCCTTTGCCCCGCGGCGTCCGCTTGTCGGTGACGAGCTTCGCCCCGGTGCCGTAAAACGGAATTTCCGCGTAAGCGTCCTGCACCCAGCCGAGCATCAGGCTCCCGCCCGCGTACAGCGATGACTCGAACTTGCGCCACTCGCCCGCATACAGCACGAGCGGATCGTCGTCGTCGACGTTCGCGGCCTGCGCCTGCGGGTCCACGATCGCGACCGGCCCCGTCGCCCGGGAAACGCCGCCGCCGCCGTCGATCGCATAAAACCGGTACCAGCCGGGCGGCAAGCCCGCCGTTCCGATCAAGCCGGGCGTACCGGCCGCGACGGATACCGACCGTCCGGCGCCCGAGGCGGCGGCCGCTTCGATCGCCGCCCTGGCGTCCTCCGTGGCGGCCGGCACCAAATAAAGCATGCCGCTTTTCGGGCTCGTCGCCGCAACCGTTTCGCCGGCCGCAACCGGGCCGGACGTCGCTTCGGACAAGGCGAATCTGTCCTTGTACACGAGCAGCGAATCGAACGGAACGTTTATGCCGGTGGAAGCGGGCTGCTTGTCGCCGGTCGTCTCGATGCGGATGACGTGCACCCCTTCGGGGAGCGGCCCCGTATCGAACAGCTCCTGACGGTATTTGATCGTCGGGCTGTAAAAGTCGACCGTCGTTTGGAGCACGCCGTCCACGTAAACGTTCCCTTTGCCGCGGGACGTATGCAGATCGGCGACGAGTTTCGCCGACGTCCCGTAAAACGGAATGTCCGCATAGGAGCCGCTTTCGCGTCCGAGCATCATCGTGCCTCCGGAGTAGCTGCCGGATTCGAGTTTCAGCCACGTTCCGGTATAGCGGACGAGCGAATACGTGTCCTGAATGACGGTCAAATCGCGCGAGACGAGAACGATCGGCGACCCGGCCGACACGAGCTGCCGCGTTTCGTCGACGGCGTACAGCGTGTAGTAGCCGGGGGCCATGCCGCCGGTCGGCAGCTCGACCGGCACCTGCGCCGTCGCCGCGGCTTTGACGCCGTACACGGCTCCGCCAACCGATCCGGCCGCGTTCTCGATCGCCTCCGCCTGGCGCGGCGTGCCGGCCGGGACCAAGTAAACGTGCCCGTCGCCCGAGCTCGTCGCGCGAACGGGATCGCCGACCGCGGCGCCGATCGGGGTTGCGTCCGTCAGCACCGGCGGCAGCTTCTCGGTCAAGACGACCGATACGTTCGCCGTCTGCCCCTCCGCCACATAGACGGCGTGCGAAACGGTCAGCGCGTAGCCGGGAGCGCTCACCGTCACCCGCTGCTTGCCTTCCGGCACGTTCGCGAGCGTAAACCGGCCCGCGCCGTCCGTAACGGCGGCGGGCGTCGCGTAGCCGGTCGGATGGACCGCCGCTCCGCTTACCGGCGCGCCGCCGGCATAGACGGAGCCGGTAACGGTGCCGGTTCGCGTCGCGCCGGGCTCGCCCGCAAGCCCTTCGACATGCTCCACGTTCGCGATCTCGAACGTATGCGCGCCCGTCCACCGCTTCGAAGGGAAAAACATTTGCTCCGAGCTTCCGTCCGCGCGAACTTCGAAGCCGGGATCGTGCTCGGCCAGAACGATGGCCGTCCGGCCATTCGCAACCGGCACGACGTCGCCGATCTTGAAGCCTTGCTTGCCGCCGTCCGGATGCGTGACGATGACATAGCTGCCGGCCGCCTCGCGGGATACGGGCGTATCGGTCACGAAGGCGTCGTGCTCGTCGCCCTTCGCCTTGCGGAGCGTTCCCGTCACCGTTCCGGTTACGGCGCCTTCCCCGACGAGCTCGGCTGCGCCTTTTTTCAGCAGCGTACCGCCGTACAGCGTCATGTCGCGGACCGCTCCGTTCACGAGCCGGATCAACCCCATTTGTCCCCGCATCGTGACGTCGCCGACCTGCACCGGCTGATCGGGATGATGCGGATTGCTCAGCAAAATGTCGATCGTGTCGCCGTAGGCGATGCGGACGGCGACGGCCCCTTCCGGCGCGACGTCCGGCTGCAGCTTGTCGATCGACTCGATGCGCGGACGCTCGCCGGCGTACGGCTCCATCACGGTGACGAACGAGCTTTGCAAATTCGTTCCGTCCCGCCGCAGCACGAGCTTCGGCATGTCGTATTTGTCGGCTTCGTCGTTGTTGTCCATCGAACGGCCCTGAACGCGAATCGAACGAAGCGACGGCGAGCGGCCCAAATACAGCTCGTTCGATCCCGGCTCGAGCAGCCCGGTAATGCTCATTTTCGCCTTCTCCGCGCCGTCCTGTTCGGTAACGAGCGTTACCTCGTAACGGTCGTCCTGCAGCTGCGCCCGCTTCACGTCGCGAACGTAAATGTAGCCCGGGTAATGTCCTTCCGCGCTGCCGCTGTCGCTGTTGTTCGTCGGCTCGACGACGACGGTTCCGGGCGGGACCAAGTACGGCCCGTAATCGGTCAAAGGCAGCTCGGTGCGGAATTCGGCGTCCCGGTTCGCGTCGCCTTGAAGCGTATACTCGTGCCGGCTGCCGCCGGACACCCGGAACAGGTCGAGCACGTAGCCGTCCTCGCCCGTTCCGCCCGGGAACGGCACGAACCACGGCTCGCGGCTGTATTCCGACGTTCCCGGATACGCCCCCTCGTAAGCGGCGCGCATCGCCTGGAACGCGGCTCCTTCCGCGACGAAAGACTCGATATTGCCGCCGTGCTTCGACGACTCGCCGCCTGCCATGTTTTTGCCGTCCACGACGACCGTATTGTGCGACATCGTCGACAAGGCGAAATACCGGTACTTCGTATTGTGCGTATAGCCGAGATCGGGGAGCAGCTCCTGGCCTTTCGCGTACAAATTCAAATGGAGCGGATCCCAGTGCACGTGGCCGTATTTCGGCTGGAAGCCCATGTACAGCATCGTCTGTCCCGGTCCCCGGCCGCCGGAAAGCCTGCCGATTCCGGCCGACGGCATGAGCAGCGGACCTTCGTCCGTTTTCGGCTGGGGCGCTCGTTCGTACGCCCACGTATCCATGACGGGCAGCACTTTGCCGTCCGGGTAGACGAGCCGGTTCGCGGCTTCGAGCGCGCGGCCGATAATCGGAAACTGGCGGGCCATATCGAGATTGTCGAAATGTTTCCCGGTGCGCGGCGAAACGTACCCGTCCGGGTCGCTCCAGCCGTTCAGCATATCGAGCGCCGCGCGGAGCCCGTTTACCGTCTGCATATGGTACGAGGGCGTCACTTCCTGCCAAAAGCCGTCCGACAAATACATGCGGGCGGTAAACGATTCGATCGACTCGACGGCGCGATGAATATAGTCCGGCTCGCCGAGCGCTTTGCCCATGGCGATCAAGCCGATCCAGGGCTGCAGCGACATGTTGCTGTACCGGTTCACATGCGTAAGCACGTAGTCCGCGGACGGCATGAACATGTCGCGAACGATTTTGCGTTCGACGTCTATGCCGAGCGCGCCGCTAAGCTGCGCGAACGCGTCCGTCTTCTTCACTTCCGCGTACGCGTTCAGCAGCGGGCGAAGCTGGGGCAGATCGTTGTACCACCAGCGATCCCATATGCCGCCCCAGTACGCATACGGAGGGCCGGACGATTTGTTCGCCGAATGGTTGATCTGGTTGCTGCCCCCGACCCGATCGACCGTCGGATTATAGGAGGCGTACGCTTCCGCGAACCGGAGCAGCAGCCGGGCCGCGCCCAACGGGTCCGTCTTGGCGATCGTCGCCGTCTCCGAGACGGCGCGCTGCTTTTGCAAATACCACATATGGGCCGTAATGAAATATTTCGCGCCGGCCGCGTCCTTGTAGTACGGAATTTCGACCGTCTCGCCCTTCGCGTTCGCGACGACGAGCCGCTCGGTTTCCGGAAAAGCGGCGTTCGGATAAACGGTGCCGGTACGCGGAGCGATCAGGCTGTGCCCGTCCGCGGACAGCTGGTACAGCGACTGCGGATACAGCTCCGGCATTTCCGGCAAGCCGACGAATATGAAGCCCGGCTGCGGCGGAATGAGCGACATCGTGCGCAAAACGGCCTGCGACGGCTCCGTCCACGGCACGGAGCGTACGGGTGCGGGCGGCGCGGCGGGGGAAGAGGCGATTCCCGCCTCGACGATATGCTCGCGGTCGAAGGCGAGCAGCGCCACCTTCGTTTTGGCGCCGGCCGCCGGAGACATCGCGATCGCCAGCCGGTATACGCCGTCCTTCGCGGGCGCCGGATGATGAAAATCGATCGTCGCGGTCAAGCCGTCCGGCGCGAATGCGTCTACCGCGAGAAGCTGCCAATCGCCCCCCGGCTCCTGCCAAAAGAGCTTCACGTTGTCGCCCGTCACGGCGGCATTCGGCAAAGAGACCGTCAGCCGCTTGCTCGCGAAGCCGGCATAAGCGAGCTCGGCCTGCGCCGGATGCCACGCCTTGCCGCCGCTCGGCGCGGATGCGAACCGGTCCGGCAAACGGGAAAAAAACAAGCTGCCGAGCCGCTGCTGCCCGATAACGTCGCCGACGAGCCTAGCCCCGCTTCCGCCCTCGTGCCAATGATTCGCATGGCGAACCGGCACCCACGAATCGAGCGGGCTCGTATACAGGTTATGGACGTGGATGACGTTGATTCCCCATTCCGTCCCCGCAGGGACGCCGCCCGGCGCGATCGACGCCAGCGGAATGGCCGCTTCCACGCGCAGCTTGGACGCGTCCTGCGCCGTCGCGTAAGCCGCATCGGCAACGTTGCGGCGTCCGATGTCCGCCGACGTATTGATGTCGTACATGGCGGGATTCCACACCGTTTGGATCATCGGCGGCTGCGCCGAAGCGAGCGGAATTTTGACGGCGTAAAACGACTCCTTCTCGCCCGCCGGCCGAATGACGATCTCGATTTGCGCCAGCGTATCCGCCGCCGGACGATCGAGAATGCCCGCGATGTAAAGCGACGTGCCGTCGTACGCCGCTTTGTATTCCGCGTGGTGCGGCGCCTCGTTCTCGTAAAAGGCGGTTGCGAAGCCGTTCATGACGGCCGCCGTTTGCCAAATGTCCTCGTCCGCCGCGCCGTCGACGACAGGGGCGTCGGCCCCGTCGATCAACGGCGCCACCGCCCATTTATCCGAATACGCCTTGATCGGCTCCAAGGCGCTCCCCCCTCCTCCTTCGCCTTCCGCTCGCGTAACGGGGAGCGGACCCGCCGCCGACACCAGAAGCGACAGCGAGACGGCGATGGCCAGCAGTCCCTTTTTGTCCAAGCCGCGTTTGCCCATTGCCTAAAACCTCCTCATCGGAAGACAATTCGGTTCCGTTCCCTTCTAGGTGGCGTTATTTGAGCAGCTCCGCCAGCTTCTGGTCGAGCTTCTCGCCCGCCTCGCGAAGCGCCGTATTCGTATCTTTCGTGCCGAGCACGACGTTTTGGTAAGCTTCGAAAAACGCCGAATGTCCGGGCGTTTGCCCTTTCACGATTTCGACCTTCGTCAGCGCGGACGGAGCGAATGTTTCCGGCAGCAGCGCCTTCACGTTTTTGTTTTTGAGCGTCGGCACGTCTTGGCCGAATTGGGCCATGCCCGCCGTCCGGTCTTTCAAAATCGGCAGCATGCCTTTTTTGGCCAGATGGCTCTGGAATTCGTCCGTGGTCATGTAAGCGATTACATCAAAGGCGTCTTCTTTGTGCTTGCTCGTCTTCGTCACATAAAAATAAGTCGGATACGATTGCGGACCGACGCCGGGCTTGTCGGCGAGCTGCGGGTAAGTCGCGATATCCCAGTTGAACTGGTCCCTGAGCGTGGACAGCGACAGGACGACGAAGTGGAGCAGCATCGCGGCCGACTGATCCTGGAAAAACATTTTTTGCTGGGCGGCGAGACTCCAGGTTTGGGCGTTCAGTCCGTTGCCGGGAATTTGCGAGACGCTCGTCAGCAGCTCGAACGCTTTTTTGAACGTATCGGTCGTGAACACCGACTTTTTCGTTGCCGCATCGAGGTATTGGACCGAATATTGGTTGAGCACGATGTTGGCCGACGACGACATGACCAGCCCTTTGTAATCGACGCCGCCCTCCGACCGCGACAGCCGCTTCGCCATCTCCTTCAGCTGATCCCACGTGAGTCCGTCCTTCGGGTATTCGACGCCGAATTTATCGAACAAATTTTTGTTGTAAAACAAGCCGAGCGTGTTCGTGAACACCGGGAGACCGTACATGCCGCCGCCCGCGAACCCTTTCTGCAGCTCCACGGTCGACGGCTCCAGCTTGGACAAGTCGTACTTCCGCGTCTTGATCAGCTCGGAAATGTCGTACTGGTAGCCGTACGTCGTCAGCGTATCCGCCTGCCCGATCGACATGAACAGGACGTCGATCGTTTGCCCGGAGGCGACGACGTCTGCCACCTTGTTGCTGCCCGCCGGCAAATGCTTGACCGTAATGTGCGGAAACTTTTTCTGAATCAAATTGCCGAACGTCTCCATGAACGTCTGGTCATAGTCGGCGACCTGCGAATAAAAGACGAGCTCGACCGGCTCCTTCTTGACCTCCGTCTGGCCGTTCGTCTGGCCGTTCGATTGTCCCGGTTGTCCGGCGGCGGATTTGCCCCCATCCCGCGTTCCGCCGGAGCAGGCGGTCGCCGCCAGCAGCACGGCGCAAGCCGCGGGGATAAGCATCGTTTTCATTTTCATATCGGAACCCCCCGATTGTCTATTCGCTTTCTTTCGTGGAAAGCAATTTGCCGAGCCGGTCGCACAGCTCGTCTTCGTCCAGCAAATCGGCCCAATACGCCTTCAGTTCGTTTTCCATTTTCCCCATCGCGTCGTGCGAGACGTTCAGCGCGTTGTGCGGCCGGAGCGAGGACATGATTTCCCGGAACATCATGTAGCGGGACGGGCGGTACCCTTCGGCGTCGTTCGCGTTCAGATGCACCGTGCCGAGGCTCGGAATGCTGAACGTCGTCCGGCGAATGACGTTTTGCGCGTGCTCGGACGTCAAAAAGTCGATCAGCAGCAGCGCCTCCTCCTTATGCTTCGTCCCGCGACCGACGCCGATGCCGAGCGAAATGACGAGCGTGCGCATTTCGTCGATGCGCGGAACCGGAGAGACGTCGAATTCGATGTCCGACTGCTTCCAGCCGTTCATCCCCATGTAGCTGCTCAGCGTCATGGACACTTTGCCTTCGAGAAACATCCGGTCGATATCGTCGTGATTTTCCGACAAATACATCGGAAACGCTTTGCGGTTGCGGATGATCCGCTTGCACACCTTCATCCCTTCGAGCAGCTTCGTGCCGCGCAGGCTGCGCAGCCGTCCGCCGTCCCATTCGAACCGCTCCCCGCTCTGCAGCAAAAAGACGGGCCAGCGGTTTTTCGACGGCACGTGGAAGCAAAAGCCGTATCGCCCTTTGCCGTCCGACAGCTTTTCCGCGGCGCGCATCAAGTCGTCCCACGTCCAGCTTCCGTCCGGCTCGAGCATCCCGTTTTCGCGAAAATGCGCCTTGTTGTAGCAAAGCACGATCGGCGAAAAAATGAGCGGCTGCATGTAAAGCCGTCCTTCCACCGTAAACGTATCGGTCGCCTGCGGGTACAATTCCGGCTTTACGGGCAGCGCCTCGAGCAGCTCGTGGCCGCCCGTCTCCGCGACGTACTGGAATTGGAAATTTTCCAGCATGACCACGTCGCCGGACAGCGTTCCGTCGTTCGCTTCATAGCCGGGATTGCCGCCCGTCGCAACCGCTTCCACCAGTATCCACGGGTACTGGCGGCGAAAATCGTCCAGCAGCCGCGAAAGCTGCAAATTGCGGAACGGCATCCAGTTGCATACGAGCTTCAGCTTCACCGGAGGACGCGCCGCCGCCACCCGGTTGCCGACGCGGGCGATTTTCTCGATCCAGCCCTCCCGGACGAGCTGCTCCAGGCCGGCCCGCACCGAATTGTTGCTCATGCCGAACCGCGCCGCCAACGCCTTCTCCGGCGGCAGGTTGTCGCCCGGCGCGAGGCGCCCGTCCATGATGTCGCCGCGCAGCTCGCCGACCATCCGCTCCAATTGCTGTTGAAACTGCTCTTTTGTCGGTCGTCTTCTCATCGTCTCGATCTCCATTGTTCGACAAGCGTCGTTTCTTTCCATCTTATCGCGAGTGCATGGCCGTCCGCCCTCCCTTTGGCGATTGAATGCGGTTGGTTCATAAAATTATTTTATTTTTATAAACCAACAAACAAAAATCGCGCCATCTCCTTCTGATGATCATATTATACGACGGATTTCGTTTGGTCAATTTTTATTTAATGAATCAGTTTAAAGTTTATATCTTATTTTATGAACCACAAATATCGTCGCAGGTTGCTTCGACGCAAATAGAGGTCTTTTTGAGGCTGCTAATCGGGGACGGACGGGCAGCCTGCGCAAATAGAGGGCGTTTGGAACCGCTATGCCCGGCTGTTAACCGGAAAATCGGGCCGAACAGCCGGAATAACGGTCCCAAACGTCCGCTACTTCTCCATTTCGCCGCGTTTTGGCGAAAATAAGAGGCTCCAAAGACATCTACCGTCGCTCCCAGTGCGAGCGCTGTGCGGGAAAGGAAAAAGACGCATTTCATACCACAATCGTGGAATGAAATGCGTCTTGCAGTCGCCCGGGCGGCCAGCGGGCAAGCGAAAGCCCCGGGCAGCCCTGTGGGCGGTTGCCCGCGCGGGCGCTTGCCCCGCTGGCGGTTGCCC
>NZ_JARBDC010000050.1:0-25262 GCF_036577625.1 Paenibacillus sp. GYB003
ACTATCGGCATGGGAGAGCGTCCGAAACCAAAGCCAAAGGGGCGTGGACTGGCAGTTCACGACCTCCGATGCAAGAATCAAACTAAAACGCCTTTATCCACAATTTAAAGATTGATGAGATACTAGTCACTCCCTCAACTATAATAATATACGATTGGATTCGATATCGTATATAAGTTTCGCGAAAAAGAGGTATCCATAGATGCGTCCAATCGCAAAGAAACTGTTCGAATTTAACGATCGAACAGCAAGAAAAGTAATTACTTCGATGTTTATTTCCTTTTCTCCGGTTATTTTGCTTTCGTTCGCTCCGAATCTCTTTTTCGGCAAGGAGTACGTATCTTCCTATATTTCAAGCTGGTTCGTACTCGTCTTCCCTTTGGCATTCGCTTACCTGATCCTAACGAAGCAAATTTACGACATCCATATGGTGCTGCGGCGCGTCCTGTTTACGGTCGTTATGGCCGTCTTGCCGAATATCGCGTTTACGGCATTGTACGTCGCATTGACGTTCGACCATTTGTCGATGCGCCGAACCGTCTTGTTTTTTTTCGGCAGCTTGATCGTCCTCACGTTCGTCCTCTACACCGCCGAGCATATGTACATGCGCATGGAGCGGTACATGTTTCCGCGCAAGCACCTGCTTCAGGCCGCTCTGAAAAAAATCGCCAAAAATTTGACCTCCACGTCCAGCTTCCACGAATTGAAGGATCTGATCTTGGTCGATATCGTGGGAACGCTGCAAGTGTACGGCGGCGCGATCATTTTCAAATACAAGGACAGCACCGAAATCATCAGCGAAGGCGATATCGACCGCGATTCGTTGAAACGGCTTGTCGAAACCGATACGATCGCCGGTCATCCCGATTTCGTCTGCCTCGAAATTACGAAGCACGAACAATATACGAGCTACTTGGTCATGACGCACAAACGGGCGAATACGCGGCTCGTTCTGGAGGAAGTGCAATGGCTGAACTTGATCGTTTCGTATCTCGCGGTCAGTCTCGAAAACGTTTACTTGATCCGCAAGCTGACGGACAAGCTGCAGGGGCTCGCCTCGCAAACGCCGGACGAGCACGAATCGCTGGCGGTCAATTGGTTCCGCAAGCTGATGTTCGAGCTGCAGGAGCGGGAGCGGATGCGGATCGCCGCCGATATTCACGATTCGACGATGCAGGATTTGTTCCACCTGAAGCGGAAGCTCGCCGCGCTGGGGGACGCCCACGTACCGGCGCCGGAAGGGAAAACGGTCGTTCGCAATTTGGTGGAATACATCGAAATCATCAATGTCAATTTGCGGCAAAACTGCTTCGATTTGCATCCGTATTTGCTTCAGGAGGTCGGCTTTATCCGCACGGTGGAAAAAATCGTCGAGCGGGAATCGCATGCAGGCTCGTTCGAAATTCGGTTCGACGCGGCGGGAACGTACGAAATCGAACGGCGGGGGCTCGACACGAAGCGTCATCTGTTCCGGATCGTGCAGGAGCTGCTCAATAACGCGCGCAAGCATTCGCAAGCGACGCTCGTTACGATTCGGCTTTCGCTGGAAAAAGGAAACTTTCAGCTCCATTACGAGGATAACGGTATCGGCTTCGATCCGGACGCCGGCAGGACGGCGGACATTCGGACGTCCGGAGTCGGGATCGAGCAGCTGCGGAGCCGCATTTTATTTTTGCGGGGAGGGTTGGAGCTGAACGCGAAAAAAGGGGAGGGGGTGCGGATGCGAATATCGTTTCCGATGAACGAGGAAATAACGGCTTAGGACCGCCCTTTAGGGGAGGTTGACGGACTGTGGTATAATACATACGCAATGTACGAATCGAAGCAAGGCTTATATGTCGAGAAGGGTGAGATTACTGATGGACAAGCGCTTGAGTCGTTCCGAACAAAAAGCGCTGACGGACGTTATGGACAAAGCTAAAAAAGCGCGAGAGCGAATGGAAGCGCAAGAGCAGAAGAAGCGCTGGGCCGAAATGGAGCTGCCGCTCACGTTGGCCGGCGGTCTGGCGAGACTGACGAAGGCCGAGCTTACCGCCATCCGCACCGTTTTGGACATACGCGGTGCAAGCACGCTGGACAAAGGGAAATTGGCCGATGTTCTCGTTGTGCAAATACCCGAAAAATTGCCCGCCTTGCTCGGATGGATAGACGAAACGAGGTATACCGTTTTAAAGAAGATCGCCGCAGCGGGCGGTCATGCTTTTGTGCCGCTCGAGCCCGGCCAAATCGATTATTTCAAATCGCGCGGCTTGCTGTTCCCGGGCACGTATCGAGGCAAGAAAACGTTGGCGATGCCGCAGGAAGTCGTGAAGTTGTTCAAAGAAATGGACGGCACCGACTACCGCCGCAAAGTTCGGGCCAATACCGAAGCGATTCGGCTCGTACACGGACTGCTCTACCATTACGGTTTTTTGTCTCATCGCGATTTCCGCGATTTTGTGGACCGATTTTCGGAGGCATGGGACGGGAACGAGTTCGAACGGATCGAAATGTTATACGAAGCCGGGGAGTACTACGGTCAAATCGAATTCGGTCCCGACGGTTATTTCGATACCAGAGCGTGGAATTTACAATCGTGGCTGGGCGAACGGATGCAGCGTACCGACTTGCCGTTTTTTCCGGCGACGAAGGAGCAGCTGCTTCAGGCCGGAGAGCCCGGTTACGTCGAACGGAGAGCGGGTCGTCGCGACTTTATAGAGTTTGTGCTGGACAACTACGATTATCCGCAGGACGAAACCGAATCGCTTGCCGATCAAATCGTGATCCTTTTTAAAAACGGGGATACGCCTGCAGACGCGTTCCGCGTTCTGCTAAGCGCATTCCAGATGGACGACGAATCGCTGATTCGCGAATGCATGGACTGTCTCGTCGGCCTTTACAACGAAACGAATCAATGGCCGCTCAAAGGCTATTCGCCGTCCGGTCTGTCGGCGGCGCGGAGCGAGAGGCCGGCATCGAACGATCGGGGCGGAAACGTCATCGATTTCGCCACCCGCCGGAAGGTCGGGCGGAACGATCCGTGTCCGTGCGGCAGCGGGAAGAAGTTCAAAAAATGCTGCGGGCGGTAACGCGTGCCTAGCGGAACGCTGCCGATGGAGGGCCGCCGATGAAGACGTTCAAAAAAATATATATCGAGATTACGAGCGTATGCAATCTCGCCTGCACGTTTTGCCCGCAGACGGAACGGAAGGCGAATTTTATGAAGCCGGAAACGTTTGCGACCATCTTGGACCAGATCAAGCCGCATGCGAAATATATTTACTTGCACGTCAAAGGCGAGCCGCTGCTTCACCCGAAGCTGGACGCGCTGCTCGACATCGCCGGCGACAAAGGCTTCAAAGTCAACATTACGACAAACGGGACGCTGATCGGCAAGGCGAAGCATAAATTGCTCGGCAAGCCGGCGGTGCGGCAAATCAATTTTTCGCTGCACAGCTTCGACGGCCATATCGGCTCGACAAATCGCGAACGGTATTTGGCCGACATATTCGACTTCGTCCGGGAGGCGACGGCAGGCGGCGTTCTCGTCTCGTTCCGGCTCTGGAACCTGCATCCGGACAATGCGACGAACGCGCAGCGAAGCCGCAACCGGCAAACGCTGGAGCTGCTCGAAAACGAATTCGGCCTCGACTACAAAATCGAAGAGCGGGTCGTCCGGGGGAGCGGCTTGCGAGTGGCCGAGCGGGTTTATTTGAACCAGGACCACGAGTTCGAATGGCCGAGCCTGCAGGCGCCCGAGGACGACGGCAAAGGGTTTTGCCATGCGCTGCGCAGCCATGCGGCGATTTTGGTCGACGGGACGGTCGTCCCGTGCTGCTTGGACGGCGAAGGCGTCATCAACCTGGGCAACGTTCACGAGCGGCCGTTTTCCGACATTGTGGAGGGCGAGCGGGCCAACCGGCTGTACGACGGTTTTTCCAGGCGGGAGGCCGTCGAGGAATTGTGCCGAAAATGCGGCTACCGTAAACGGTTCGGTGCATGAACGAAGTGTGCGAGCGTAATTTTGCGCGAAAATGAGAAGGGGATGCCGCCGGGCATCCCTTTTCGAGCGATACAAAAAGTCGCAGGGCAAGCCCCGCCAGTCTTCGGTTGTTCCGGAGGGCGAGGGCTTTTTTTCAACGAAGCGAATCGACGACGGGATTCGCGCTCTTGCGGAGGCATGGCTGCGAAGGCGGCATACGGCCTACGAACCCGGTCATCGTGATGAGCGTACGGGCCCGGATCGATGGCACGGGCAATTTTTTCGCTTCCTTTTTCCGCTTCTTTTTCCGCCCCGGCATTGAAACGTCTCCGAATTGGTTAAACTGCCAATAGATAGAAACGGGGGGACACAGATGACGATGACGATACACCCGGCTCACAGGCGGATGGCGACGCTGTGGACGCTGTCGCGCAGCCGCCGGCTGACGCCGGAGGAGCAGACGGAGCTCGAGCAATGTTTGCAGGTGAACGCGAAGCTGTGCTGGGAGATGGCTTACCTCGAGAACGTTTCGCTGCTTGCGTCGATGACGCGGGATACCGAGTGGCAGCACGATATTTGCGGCCGGATCGAGAGCTTTCCGTGGCAGGCGAAACGGCCGGATCCGTAAGGACCGGCCGCGATCGCGATGCGGTCGACGAAGGGCATCGGTTACGAATCGGCCTGCGCCGCCTTCGCCTGTTACGGCCCTGATCGATTCCTCTTATCCGATTTGCTTGCTGCATCCGACGACGGCGTCCGAAAATCGCCGGAATTCGCCCGTATATTCGACCAGGCCGATGTCGCAGCCGGGACCGATCGTGACGTTCGTCCCGCGGACGACCGCCGCCTTCGTATACTCGAGCCGGATTTCGTCGCCCTCGATCAAGTCCGCGAACAGCATCTCTTTGGATAAAACGAGCGCCTTCACCAGCCGGCCGATCGGGCTGTCGACGCCCGTTTTGCGCACGACGATCGTTTCGCCGCCGATTTCCTTCGCCCGGCATTCGGCGAACAGATCGATGTCGACGGATCCCGCGTTCAGCAGGCCGTCCAGCCGGAAGCTGCCCCGCGAGCGGAATCGTTCGGCCTCGCAGCTCCCTCTCCCCGTAAACGAGCCGTTAATTTCCATGCTGTCGGCCTTTACGTCGCCGCCGACCTTCAAATACCCGTCGACGCGCATTTCGCCGGCGACAAGCATGCCTTCGATATCGGTTTTGCCGTTGATCCGCAGCTTTCCGGCATCGAGGCGTTCGCCGAACGACGCCGAGCCGTTCACTTCGACGCTTTCCGCGATCATGGAGCCGCGGACGGCCGCCCTGCCGCTCGCGACGAAACGGATGCAATCCACGTTTCCGTTCATCGTCCCGCTGCCGTTGATCGAAATAGTATTGAACGTCCCGCCGCCGCATCCGCCCAAGACGCCGGATATGTTCAAATCTCTGCGCATGTTCGTATCCATCTGCGATTCCTCCCGAATCGGTTTATAGTTGCTCCTGCTCTTGGACGGAGGAGTCGGCGTGGCACTCGAACCGTTCCGTATATTCGACCCGTCCGATCCGGCAACCCGGCCCGACCACGACGACGGTGCCCCGAATCGCTTTGGCGCTCGTATGCTCGACGTATATATGGTCGCCTTCGATCGTATCGGCGTTCAACGTTCCTTCGTAATAGTCGGCCGGCAAAAAAAACGAGCCGATCAGCTTTTTCAGCACGTTTCCTTCGGAACGATGTACGCGGATCGATTCGCCGCCGATTTCCTTCACTTCGCACCGGCTGTGAACCGCGAGATCGACTTCGCCGGCGTTCACGAGGCCGCCAATCCGAAAAATGCCTTTAATCCGAAGCTGTTCCGCCTCGCAGTTGCCGTTAATGCTGAAGTAGCCTTGAAGACCGACTTCTTCGCCGGCCACGTTTCCGCGCACGCTCGTTTCGCCGAACGATTTGATGGTCCGGGCTTTCACGTTCCCGTCGATTTCCATTTTGCCGTTTATTTTCGCTTCGCCGGTGTCGAAATCGCCGGCTATGTCGAGCGTTCCGTTTACGTTGCAAGAAGTGCCCTTCAACGAGCCGTACACACGGGCCGTGCCGTTGCAGCGAAAGGCGAGGCAGTCGATGTCCCCGTTAAACTGGGCTTCGCCGTTCACTTTGACGTTATTGTACGACCCGCCGCCGGACCCGCCCGAGCCGACAATGGTTAAATGTTGACGCGTTTCCATAAGTGGAGCCCGCTCCTTCCAACGTTCAATTTAATTTCAGCTTCAATTCCTCGATCGCGGACGCGACCTCGAGCCGCGTGACGATTTTGCTCCCCGCGTCGATGGCGAACTCGTCGGCCGCGCCGATCATCAGAAACGACGACACGCCCATTTTGCGGATAAAGAGAAGCGTCCAGTTTTTGTTTTCGAATTTCGCTTCGTGCTGATGAATCGTCTGCAGCATCATGCTGCCCTCGTCCAGGTTGATTTCGCCCGCCTGCAGCAGCTTGTCGAGCATATAGACGTACAATATGCGCTGAAACGGGAGGACGGGGGCCGGGGCGAACGTTCCGCCGAACAGCTCGAGCGCCTGCTTGGAAACAATGTTACGTTCCAACAGCTCGCGCTCCGGCATCGCAAGTCCGTCCGCCGCCGGGGAGAACACATCGGCGAGCTCGTCGAGCGACAAATCGTCCTTCATATTTTTGATTTTGTCGATACGGGCCAAAATATGCCGCTTCGGAAAAAACGTCTCCTGCCCCGTAAACGTCGATTTTCGCACGAACCATTCCTCGGGTATCAAATTTTTCCGTTTCCATCGGTACAGCTGCCCGTACGATATGCCCGTCAGCTCCAGCAATTCCTTTTTCGAAATAAGCTCCTGGTCCATATCGGCACCTCCTGACGAATATGAATGTAACATAACATTGTTACGTTTGTAAAGAGGCGGCGAAACAAAGTTCCGCAAAGGAGCGGGGGGAGCGTTGCAACGGACACCGCGGCCGTTATTTTGCGAAAAACGGCCGATTCCAAAATGTAACGGACGCAGCGGCACTGAATTGAGCAAAATCACCCATGAAATGGGCTTTTTCGTAAAAATAAGCGCACCTGTGTCCGTTACAAATCAAAATGGCCGAAACGGACCTCCATAGCGGCAGCCCTGTCCGTTAAACTTGAGGCCGGTCCTATCCGCACTTATATAAAAAAAACCGGAGCGGCAGGCTTTCGGCCTTTCGCTCCGGGCTCCCGTCCGTTCGGACGGCATCAATGATCGCCTTGAAAAAAATAGCCCGCAAAATCGCGGTCGTCGGCGGAGATCGGGGCAGGGAAGTAGGGCATATGCCCGTTCGCCTCCCGAACGTCCATCCATTTCACTTCGACGATATCGCCGTCCGGATCGAGAATTTCGAGCCGACCGCCCGTCGCTTCCGCATAAAACGTAAAAAGAAGCGCGTGATGGCCCGCTTCCGTAAAGAAGACCTCCCGCACCGAATGCAGGCCGGAAATAGCAATGTCCAAGCCGGACTCTTCTTTCGCCTCGCGAACGGCGGCTTGCTCCAGCGTCTCTCCGCGCTCGACGGCTCCGCCGGGAAGCGACCAGTAGACGGAATCGTTTTTCCGGTTGAGCACCATCAAAATGTGCTGCCGGGACGAATCGAAAATTAGCGCGCTGGCCACGTCGACTCTTTTCATCATTCAGCCGGTTCCTTCCTGCCCGCGACCGGGCTTGTCGTATCAAGCTGCTTTAGCCGTCAAAGCCGGACGGCTTCGATGCGCTTGGAAAAGCGGCGGGCGGACCGCCGGAACTTTAATCGCCCCGCCCCGCGTCTTTCGCCGCAACATGCTGCGCGATGAGGGCGCCGTGATGGCGGCCGGATTCGATAAAAATTTCGTTCGCTTCGGCGCCGGC
This sequence comes from Paenibacillus sp. GYB003, assembly GCF_036577625.1. Lineage (NCBI taxonomy): Bacteria > Bacillati > Bacillota > Bacilli > Caryophanales > Paenibacillaceae > Paenibacillus > Paenibacillus sp. GYB003. Next base: position 7,847 of record NZ_JARBDC010000050.1, read on the forward strand.
CGCGATGACGCCGGCTACGTACAGCCCCTCGACGTTCGTTTCCATCGTGTCCGGATCGAATCGGGGCTTGCCCGACGGTTCCTCCAAATCGATTGCCGCGGACCGGAGCAGCTTGCGGTCCGGCCGAAAGCCGGTCAGGGCCAACACGAAGTCGTTGTCCATACGCTCCCGGGCGCCGTCCCGTTCGATTTCGACATGCGCCGGCTCGATCGCCACGACGCGCGAGCGGAACAGCATCCGAATGCGGCCTTTGTTCACCATGCCTTCGAACAGCGGGCGAACCCACGGCTTGACGCTCGGCGAAATCGATTCGCCGCGGTAGACGACGGTCACGTCGGCGCCGACGCGAACGAGCTCCATCGCGGCGTCGACGGCGGAATTGTTGCCGCCGATTATGGCGACCTTCATGCCGGTGTACGGATGAGCTTCGCGGAAAAAATGGCTCACCTTCGGCAGTTGCTCGCCCGGGATGCCGATCATGTTCGGGTGATCGAAATAGCCGGTGGCGATTACGACGTTTTCCGCTTCGCGACGGGTCGTTTTGCCGGCGCGGTCGACGCTCGTGACGACGAACAGGCCGTTTTGTTTCGCGATGCCGGTCACTTCCTCGTACGACCGGATCCGAACGGACCGGCGCAGCGCGACATTCCGATAATAGTGGAGCGCTTCGGCCCGCGTCGGTTTGTCGTTCGGCGTCGAGAACGGAATGCCGCCGATTTCCAGCAGCTCGGCCGTGCTGAAAAACTGCATGTACGTCGGATACAAATAAATCGAATGAACGATCGAATATTTCTCGATGACGAGCGGCTCGATGCCGGCGTTTTGCAGCTCCAGCGCGGCGGACAAGCCGCACGGGCCGGCGCCGACGATGATGACTTTTTCCATGTCTGCTTCTGCCTCCCGATGCGATGCATCCAAACTTTAACTTATTCATTGTATCATAACCGGCCGGCGGATTCGATTTTCGCGGTACGCCAACGACAGTCAATTGGACGGTCGGATAGTTCACTGACAATGAAGACAAAGCGTTCGAATCGTGTTAGCATGGAACATGACAATCGAATCAGTATGCGCTTTCGCGGGGTCGAAAGCAAGAAGGAGGAGTTCGACATGCAAAAAAGCGACGGCATGAACTACGCGCCGGAAAGCAAGCCGCAGCCGGTATGCGAGCCGGGACAATTCGTATTCGCGGCCATCGCGCTCGATCACGGCCACATTTACGGGATGTGCAACGGCTTGATCGGCGCAGGGGCGACGCTCAAATGGGTATACGATCCGGACCCGGCGAAGGTGGCCGCGTTTTGCGCCAAATATCCGGGCGTGCAGGCGGCCGAGTCCGAGCGGCAGGTGCTCGAGGATCCGGAGGTGAAGCTGATCGCGGCGGCCGCGGTGCCTTCCGAGCGGTGCGCGCTCGGCCTGCGGGCGATGGAGCACGGCAAAGACTATTTCACGGACAAAACGCCGTTCACGAGCCTCGAGCAGCTGGCGGCCGCCCGGGAAATGACGAGCCGGACCGGACTGAAATATATGGTTTACTACAGCGAACGGCTTCACGTGGAAAGCGCGGTGTACGCCGGACAACTGATCAAGGAAGGCGCGATCGGCCGGGTCGTGCAGGTGATCGGCACGGGACCGCATCGGCTTAACGCCCCGTCGCGGCCGGACTGGTTTTTCCGCAAAGAGAAATACGGCGGCATTCTTTGCGATATCGGCAGCCATCAAATCGAGCAGTTTTTGTTTTTCTCGGGCTGCAAGGACGCCAAAGTGGTACACAGCAAGGTGGCGAACTATCACAACAAGCAGTACCCCGAGCTGGAAGACTTCGGCGACGCGACGCTCGTCGGCGACAACGGCGCCACGAACTATTTCCGCGTCGACTGGCTGACGCCGAACGGACTCGGCACGTGGGGCGACGGTCGGACGATCATTTTGGGCACCGAAGGGTATATCGAGCTGCGCAAATATATCGACATCGCCCGCACGAAGGACGGCAACCATCTGTATCTCGTCAACGGCGAGGGCGAGAAGCATTTCGCGGTAAGCGGACAAATCGGTTACCCGTTTTTCGGCGAGCTCATTCTCGACTGCATGAACCGGACCGAAAATGCGATGACCCAGGCGCATGCGTTCAAAGCGGCGGAGCTTTGCCTGATCGCCCAGCGCGACGCCGTCAAGGTCGAGTAGATTCGAACGGATAGGCTTCAACCGGCGCGTGATGCTGCCGGTTTTTTTTCGTTATGACTGTTGATCGGGCGGAGAGACGCTAACGAATCCATGCAATGCTATTTGCGGCAACATGAACGGCTTTCTCGCCCAGCGAATCGAGACGACCTTATTTCGCGGAAACGGGCGCAATATGACGGTCGTTGCGCCGAATCACGTTACTCCCGTTCGTTAGATCGGCACGTACGTCAAATGAGCCTCGTTAAGGTTATGTCGGTTCGTTAGCGGCGGCGCGCTTCCGGCAAGACTTGACGCGCTCCTCTAAATCGCGCTCCCCTCGAATAGACGTCGGCAGGCGTTTCGTTTCTCCTCGTTGCCGATGCGGCATTTTTTACCGGGAAAAAGCGGTTCGATCGGAAATTTTTCCTCCTCCGGCGGCGTACGCCGCTCTCCGCTATTTACAGAAAAGAAATTCGGGGCGTAGAATGGAGTGAGGCAGCCGATAATCCGAATGCGAATCGGCGGAGGCGCTTTTCGAGCGTCGTGGGAAAGGGGATGAACGGCCGATGGGGAAGCAGTGGGATTACTTTCATCGTACGACCGACCGGAAGGAGCATATGACCGTTCTCGTGGACGCCGCTCATGCGGGCAAGCCGCCGCGGCCGGATTTCCCTCGCCTCCTTTCCGTCGTCATCAATTTGTACGCGATCGCTTCGGACAAAAAAGAACGCGAAAGCGCCCATGCGAAGCTCGGCATGCTGGAACGAAGTCTCGAGGAGACGCTCGCCGAACGCCGGCAAGCGTTATATATCGGGCGGATCAATACCGAAACCCGGCTCGAATTTTACTATTACGCGAAAGAAGGCGGGGAGCCGCTGCAAGGAATCGCGGCGCAGGCGATGGCCGCCTGTCCGAATTACCGTTGGGTCGCCTCGGAGCGGGACGACGCCGATTGGTCGTTTTACGCGTATTTGCGGCCGAACGAGGTCGAAAAGCTGTATGCGCGCAACAGCATTTTGCTGCGCTCGCTGACGGAAAACGGCGACCGGCTCGGCATCGCCCGCCATGTGTACCATTGGCTCCGATTCGGCACGAAGGAAGATATGCGCCAGGCGGCGGACAACGCGAAGCGGCTCGGCTACAGCATCGTCAATTCCGATACGGACGCGGACAAGCCGGCGTTTCAGCATACGCTGATCATCAGCAAAAAGCATGCGCTCGCCATCGGGGCGATGAACGACTCCGTCGGCGAGCTGTACGCGCTCGCCCGCGAATACGCCGGCAAGTACGAGGGCTGGGGGACGGACACGCGCCGGAAGCTGTGGCGCAAGCTGAAGGAAGGAATACGCGGCCGACGCATCGCCCTGGCCGGAATCGTGCTGCTGGCGGCGGCGCTGATCGCGCTGCCGTGGATCGTTGTCAGATAGCGCGGCGGGGCTGTCGCGTGCCGTTGCCGAAGCGGTGCCGGACCCGGGTCCGGAGGCCCCGTTGACGAAAGCGCGCGAGCTTGCGCGGCGTACGTTGTCAGGAAGGCAGAGCGTCGTTAAAGGCGCATAGACCATGCGGAGAGGATGGAACGGACGATGACGGTGATCGGATTGGTTCGCCACGGCATTACGGACTGGAACGTACAATGGAGGGCGCAAGGGCATACGGACATCCCGCTGAACGAAACGGGAAAACGGCAGGCGGAGCTGCTTGCCAAACGAATAAGCGGGGAAGAGTGGGACTTCGTCTACAGCAGCGATTTGAGCCGGGCGCTGGAGACGGCGCGAAAGGCGGCGGAAACGAAAGGATTGGATGTGACGACCGACGTCCGGCTGCGCGAAGTGTTTCTAGGGGAAATCGAAGGGACGACCGAGGAGGAGCGGGTAAGCAAATGGGGGCCGCGCTGGAAGGAGCTCGAGCTCGGCGAAGAATCGCGCGACGCGGTCGGGGAACGAGGCCTGCAGGCGCTCGGCGAATACGCCGGCAAGCATCCGGGCAAGCGCATTCTGGTCGTCAGCCACGGCGGCTGGATCATCAGTACGCTCAAAAAGCTCGTTCCGCAGCTCGACACGGCGGCTATTCTCCGCAATACGTCGGTGACGCTCGTCCGGCTTGCGGAGGACGGCCGCTGGGAGTGCGATCTGTACAACTGCACGCGGCACTTGGACGAATAGCCGAAGCGGGGTCGGGGGATATGAGTTTGGGTCGGAAGGAAGGGGACGGCGTGGATCGGACGAACCTCGGGAGTCCCGTTCCCGGCGAACCGGGAATCGGCGCCCGCATTCGCGGATTCGTTATCGGAACGGTACACGTCGCGGAATGGGCGATCGCGTTCGGCTTCGTCTACGTCATCGTCTCGATTGCGCTGGCCGTTTTCGTCGATGCCCGCGCGTTCCGTTGGCCGCCGTCGGGGACGGCGGGCGATTCCGTATTGATCGCCGTTCATGCGGGATACGCGGCCTTCATTGCGCTGCTGTTCGCCGCGGTAGGCTGCCTCATGGCGCGCGGGAGCTGGACGGATACGAAACGGCTGCTCGCCGCGTACGTGCCGCTGGCGGCGATCGGACCGATCGTTTGGTCGATCTGCTACCGGTACAGCGAAGGGGCCATGGCCGCGTTCGAAGGAAGCGTGTGGTTCGCCTTTTTCGCATACGCGTTCTGGGCGACGCCGCTATTCGATTTCGTGCGCCATTATGTCGCGGAGCATACGGTGAAATACGTCGGGCTCGTCCTGTCGCTGCTGCCGGCGTTGTGCGCGGCGGCCGGATCGGCCGCTTACGCGCATGCGGCCGTCTCCCGGGAGAGGCGGAAACGGCTTTTGGCCAAAACCGGCGCGGCGGCGGGCGTCATTGCGCTTGGCCTTGTCGTCTATGCGGCGTTTCCGCGCACGTACCCGTTTACGCCGGAGACGTATCCGCGCGTCGACGGGGCGACGGCGGCTTACCCGTTCGGCCGCGAGCTCGCGCACCGTCTGACGGGGATGAACCGGCCGGAAACGGAGCGGTTCGTCCGATTCAATACGACGCACAACGCGTACGTCAACTTGATCGAAGGCAAAGCCGACATCGTGTTCGCCGCCGCGCCTTCGGACGAGGAACGGCGGATGGCGGCGACCCGCGGCGTCGAATTCGTGCTGACGCCGATCGGCAAAGACGCGTTCGTGTTTCTCGTTCATCGGGACAATCCGGTTCAAGGACTGACTTTGGCGCAAATCCGCGATATATATTCGGGCGCCGTTACGAATTGGAAGCAGGTCGGCGGCGAAGATGTCGAGCTTGTCGCCTACCAGCGGGAGGCGAATTCGGGCAGTCAGACGTTTATGGAGCAAACCGTCATGCGGGGAAGCCTGCTTGCGGAGCCGCCGAAGCAGCGGAGAATTACCGGCATGGGCGGGCTCATCGACGTCGTCGCCGCGTATACGGGCAAAAACGAGGCGATCGGCTATTCGTTTTACTATTATGCCAGCGAGATGAACAAACGGGAATCGATCCGTTTTTTGAGCGTCGACGGCATCGAACCCGGCAAAGAAACGATCAGGGCGGGGACCTACCCGCTTACCGCGACGCTGTATGCGGTTACGAGGGCCGGCGAGTCCGCGGATTCGCCGGCGTCCCGGCTGCTGGAATGGGTGACGGGACCCGAAGGAAGCGATGCGATCGCGAAAGGCGGCTACATTCCGGTGCGGGAAGCGAAATGACGGGGGAGCGGGAGTTCTCCCGGATCGGAGCCGAGGGGGCTGCGAGCGGCAGGGGCCGAAGCTTGGTCGCTCCGCACCGGCCGACGACGGGCGGCGTCAACCATGCGGCGGCTCGGCCGACGACCCTCGCACGATAAGCTCCGACGGGAGCACGATTTTTTTCCAATCCGGCGTCGTCGTTCCTTTGATCCGCTCGACCAGCAGCTGAATGCCCATCGCGCCGAACTGGTAAGCCGGCTGCGAAACGACGGTGAAAAACGGATCGATCACCGACGCGCCCAGGTCGTCGAAGCAGACGACGGATATTTGCTCCGGCACCCGGATGCCGAACTCGAGCAGCTTGCGGATAATGCCGACGGCGATGAAGTTATTGCCGGCGAACACGGCCGTCGGCGGCTCCGGCAAAGCGAGCAGCCGTCTCAGCGCGTCCTCGTCGGCGAACTGCTTGTAGTTCATTTCGAGAATGAGCGATTCGTCCGCTTCCAGGTCGCCCAGCTTGAGCGCCTCCCGGTAGCCGGCAAGCCGCTCCCGCGCGGTCGAGACGGCGAGCGAGCCGTTTACGATCGCGATGCGCCTGTGGCCGAGCCGGATTAAATGCTCCACAAGCTTGCGCGCGCCCTCCTTGCTGTCCCCGCTCACGGTGTCGCAATCGACGCCGGGAACGGCGCGGTCGAGCAGCACGAACGGGATGCGGTGCGTGCGCAGCGTTTGCAAGTGCGGCGCGGACAAATCGGACGCGGCCGAAAACAATACCCCGTCCACCCGCGTCGACAAAATCATGTCGACGTATTCTTTTTCTTTGGCGAGGCTTTCGTCGCTGTTGCCGAACAGCAGCTTGTAGCCGAGCCGCATGGCGGCGTCTTCCGCCCCGCGGGCGACGGTCGTGAAGAACGGATTCGTAATGTCCGGAATGAGCAGCGACAGCATTTTCGTCTCCTGCAGGACGAGGGAACGCGCCATCGAGTTCGGAACGTAGTTCATTTCCTCCATGATCTTTTTGACGCGCGACCGCGTTTTTTCGCTGATTTTCCCCGTATTGTTAATGACTTTGGAGACGGTCATGGCGGAGACGTTCGCTTGCTTCGCTATATCGTAAATGGTGACCAACGGCGGATTTCCCTCCGGTGCGCGCGTTTGCGGAATTATTGCCTATTGTACAGGAACTGCGAGGCGATCGGCAAGCGGAAACGGGAGCGAAGCCGAGGCAGGCGCAAGCGGGGGGCGACGAAGGCCGGTCTTTTCAGAGAGTTGCAGCTTGTCGTGCGCGCGACCATAACCGGAAAAGCTCCCGCTATTTCGTTCCCTGTTCGGCCGCGGTTCGTTGTAACGGGAAAAGCTCCCGCTAAATCTGGGCAACGCCTTGTAAAAACACGGTTCCGGCGATATGACAAGGAGGTTTTCCCGTAAAATCGGCTAATTCGGGGATAACGGCCAAAATAGATGGAGGTTTTCCGGTAATCGTACGGTTCGGGCCCTGACCCGAATCAGATATCGGCGGTGTCGGAGAGAGAAGCCCGAGGTTGACCGAGGCCCACGCGCCGAACGAATACGCGCACAAAAAGATTGACAGCGAACGAAATGCTTGTTATGTTGGGGTTATCGGTAAACTTACTTTTAGCGAGGAGATGTTAGCTATGGCAGGACCTATCGAAGCCGGCGCGGACGCGCTCGTCATGGACGCTTCCGACCATGTCGCTACGGCGATCCGCGACATTGCCGCGGGAGAAGCCGTCCAATACGTCGTGCAGGGCAGACGGGAGACGGTGCAGGCCGCCGAGCCGATTCCGTTCGGCCACAAAATCGCCGTTACGGACATTCCGGAAGGCGGAAAAGTGCGCAAATACGGCGAAGTGATCGGGCAAGCCACGCAAGCGATCCCGGCGGGACGCCACGTGCACGTGCATAATGTGGAAGGCATCCGCGGACGCGGAGACAAAGCGAAAGGGGCGAACGCATCGTGAGCGGAACGTTTCTCGGATACCGGAGGCCGAACGGCGAAGTCGGCATTCGCAATCATTTGCTCATCATCCCGACGGTCATTTGCGCCAATCAAGTGTGCAGCCGCATTACCCAGCTCGTCCCGGAAACGGTGGCGATCCCGCACCAGCACGGGTGCAGTCAGATCGGCGCGGACAAACAGCGCACGTTCGACGTGCTCGCCGGAACGGGGAAAAATCCGAACGTCGGCGGCGTCATCGTCATCAGCCTCGGCTGCGAAGTGATCGATCCGCAAGCGCTTGCAGAAGCGATTAAGGTTACCGGTAAACCTGTGGAAGTGTTCGACATCCAATCGGTCGGCGGATCGGTCAAGGCGATCCAGCACGGCACGGAGCTGGCCCGCCGCATGCGGGCGGAGCTCGACCTGCAGGAGAAGACGGAAATTCCGTTCGGCGAGCTGAAAATCGGCGTCAAATGCGGCGGCTCCGACGCCACCTCCGGCCTCGCGTCCAATCCGGCGCTCGGCGAAGCGGCCGACAGCCTCATCCGCGAAGGGGGCACGGTCGTCATCGGCGAAACGACGGAAATTATCGGAGCGGAGCACGTGCTCGCCGGTCGGTGCCGCACGCCGGAAGTGTCCGAGCAGCTGTACCATATCGTCGACCGGTTCGAGAAAGAAGTGGAGCGGATGGGCGCGGATATGCGCGGCGGCAACCCGAGCCCGGGCAACATCGCAGGCGGTCTGACGACGATCGAGGAAAAGTCGCTCGGCTGCATCTCGAAATGCGGCACCGCGCCGATCGAAGGCGTGATCGAGTACGCGGAGCAAATTCCGGCCGGCGGCCTGTACTTCATGGATTCGCCCGGCAACGACATCGAATGCGTATCCGGCATGGCCGCAGGCGGCGCCCATCTCGTCTGCTTCACGACCGGCCGCGGCACGCCGACCGGCTCGGCGGTCATTCCGGTCATCAAAATTACCGGCAACAAAAAAATGTACGAACGGATGACCGACAACATGGACGTCGACGTCAGCGACATGCTGAGCGGCACGCTGACGCTGGAAGACGCGGGCGAGCGCATTTGGCGGGAAATCCGCGAGGTGAGCGCCGGCAAGCTGACGAAGGCGGAAATTCTCGGGCATACCGAATTCAGCATCAACCGGATCGGACCGAGCCTGTGACGGGTTCGCTACTTACGCTTAAAGGGGAGAGAAAGGCATGAAACGTTTGGCAAACCGTGTGGCGCTCGTGACCGGAGGAAGCCGCGGCATCGGCGAAGCGATCGTCATCCGTCTGGCCGAAGAAGGAGCGCACGTCGCCGTCAACTATACGTCGGAAAAATCGCTCGCGCTGGCCGAAAACGTCAAGAAGCACGCGGAGGCGCTCGGCGTGAAGGCGATCGTCGTCCGCGCGGACGTCGGCAGCAAGGAGCAGGTCGAGGCGATGTTCGATCAGGTGGAGCGGGAGCTCGGCCCTGTCGACATTTTGGTGAACAACGCCGGGATCGCCCCGTTCGAGCCGTTTTTGAAAATCAAGGAAGAAACGTGGGACCGCACCTACAACACGAACGTCAAGTCGATTTTCCTCTGCTCGCAGCGGGCGGCGGCGGGCATGGTCGAACGGCGCTACGGCAAAATCGTCAACGTGCTGTCCACGGCCAGCCTGATGGTGACGAGCCCGGTCATCCCGCACTACCAGTCGTCGAAGGCGGCGGCGCACATGCTGACGAAAGGGATGGCGATCGAGCTCGGCAAATTCAACATCAACGTGAACGCGGTCGGTCCGAGCACCGTCGACACCGACATGTGCACCGACTTTTTGGCCGACCCGGAAATTCGCCGCAAGGAGGTCGAGGCGAATCCGATGAAGCGGCTCGGCACCGCCCGCCAAATCGGCGACGCCGTCGTCTTTCTCGCTTCCGAGGAAGCGATGCAGGTGAACGGCCATTTGCTCATGGTGGACGGCGGCTTGACCGTAAAGGCGGCGCAGCCCGACGACCATATGGAGCGTTAAAGGAGGCCCGGCGCATGCGCATCGTCAAAATGATCGACTTGTCGCAGGAGCTGTATCACAACTGTCCGGTGCTGCCGGATTTCGAGCCGCCGAAAATGGACTATGTGCTCGTCGGCGCGCGGGACGGATGGACGCTGGAGCGGATTACGATGAATCTGCATACGGCGACGCATATGGACGCTCCGGCGCATCTCGGCGATTACGCGTTGACGCTCGACCGGATTCCGGTCGAACGGTTTCAAGGGAAAGCGCTGTTTATCCCGCTTTCCCACAAGCGGGCGGGCGAGCCGATTACGGCCGCCGATTTGCAGCCGTACGAAAGCCGGATGGACGACGAAACGGTCGTGCTGCTGTATACCGGCTGGGGCGAAAAGCGCGGCTGGTCGAAGGAATGGGTGTACGGCTCTCCGTACGTGTCGAACGAAGCGGCCCGGCTGCTCGTCGGCCGCGGCGTTCGCGGCGTCGGCATCGATCATTTCAGCGTCGGCGGCACCGGCGAGGAAAACGAGGAAACGCACCGCATTTTGCTCGGCGCGCCGGTTTGGGTCGCGGAAGGGCTGCAGCTGAACGATCCGGAGCTGGCCGAAGGCAGCTGGCACGTCATGGCGATGCCGGTCAAAATCAGGGACAGCAGCGGCGCGCCGGCGCGCGTCGTCGCGTTCCGGGCGGAGGGATGAGCGTGGCGGCATCGACTCGCTGGGAATATACGGTCGTAGATAGCTTCGACCGGCTGAGCGCGCTCGGCGAAGACGGCTGGGAGCTTGTCGGCGTCACGAACGCGGGCGGAAACGAGCGGTTTTACTTGAAGCGGCCGCTGCCGTCGCTGCGCGAGCAAATTACGCTCGATCAGCGCAAGCAGGCGCTCGGCAAGGCGGGAGGAGGGAGCGGCGAATGAAAAAGGGCGGCATTTTGAACCCGGCCTTAAGCCGGATTTTGGCGGAAACGGGCCATACCGACATGCTCACCGTATGCGACCGCGGATTTCCCGTCCCTCCGGGCCCGGAGCGTCTCGATCTGGCGCTCGTCGACGACGTGCCGACCGTGCTCGACGTGCTCGCTGCGATCGACAACGAGTTCGTCATCGACCGGATCATCGTCGCCGAGGAGATGAAGGCGGCGAGCCCCGAACGGTATGAACGGATGACGGCGGCCTACCCGCACATCGCGTTTACGGCGGTTCCGCACGTGAAGTTCAAACAGATTTGTCCCGAATCCCGCGCCGTCATTCGGACAGGAGATAGCGCGCCTTACGCGAATATTATTATCGTATCGGGATAAAGAAGGGCGGGCGTTTCTCGGAATGACCGTCCCGCAAGGCGATTACCAACGTCGGAGGAGCGATAGCGATGAGATTGCAGGACAAAGTATGCGTCATAACGGGAGCGGGCTCCGGCATCGGGCAAAGCACGGCGCTGCTGTTCGGCCGCGAAGGGGCGACCGTCGTCGTGGCCGACATCGACCGGGAGAAGGGCGAACAGACGGTCCGCCTGATCGGCGACGGCGGCGGCAAAGCCGTTTACGTGCATGCGGACGTGACGAGCCCGGAATCGGCCAAGGCGATGGTCGACGAAACGATGCGGCTGTACGGCAAAATCGACGTGCTGTTCAACAACGCGGGCATCAGCGGGGTCGGCAGGCTGCACGAAATCGAGCCGGACGCATGGGACCGCGTCATGAACGTCAACATCAAAGGGGTTTATTTGCCTTCCAAGTATGCGCTTCCCCATATGATGGAGCGCAAGGCGGGCTCGATCATCAACATGTCGTCGTGCATCGCCGAAATCGGTCTTGCGCTGCGGGCGTCCTACGCGGCGACGAAAGGCGCCGTGCTCGCCTTGACCAAATCGATGCAGGTCGATTACGCGCCGTACGGGATTCGGGTCAACGCTTTGCTGCCGGGAACGATATTGACGCCGTTCGTGGAAAATTATTTGAAGCAATCGTACGACAATCCCGAGGAGGCGTACGAATCGCTGAAAAAGCGGCAGCTGAGCGGCGATCTCGGACGGCCGGAGGACGTGGCGCAGGCGGCGCTGTTCCTGGCGTCGGACGAATCGAAATTTATGATGGGCTCTCCGCTTTATATCGACGGCGGCGTCGTTTTCGGCAAAAACGCCTGACGGAGGCCGAAGGCGAAATAACGGTTTACAGCACGCTCCGGATGGAATAAAATGGGGCTTGGGCGCGGGCCGGACGGCCAAAACGGCCGCACGGCCGGCGAATGTCGCGAAACAAGAAGCGGAGGGGACGAAGTTGGCATTACGGATCAAACAAGGGGATGTCGTGCTGTTTCAAGGCGACAGCATTACGGACGCGGGAAGAAATCGGCAGCAGCACGGCGATTTGGGCAAAGGTTACGCGCACTTGACGGCGGCGCTGTTCTCCGCCGCCTATCCCGAGCTGGAGGTCAAATTTTTGAACCGGGGCATCAGCGGCAACAGAGCCAAGGACCTGGTCGCCCGTTGGGAGGCGGACTGCCTGGAGCTGCGCCCGAACTGGGTATCGATTTATATCGGCATCAACGATACGTGGAGAAAATTCGACTCGGGCGACCCGACCTCCGCCGAGCAGTTCGAGAAGTCGTACCGGGAGCTGCTCGTCAGCACGAAGGAGCGGCTGGACGCCGGTCTGATTTTGGTCGAGCCGTTCGTCTTGCCGGTACCGGAAGACCGGAAAGGATGGCGCGAAGACCTCGATCCGAAAATTACCGTCGTCCGCGAGCTCGCCCGGGAATTCGGCGCGCTGCTCGTTCCGCTCGACGGCTTGTTCGCCCAGGCGTCGATGCTTGCTCCGTCGGCGTATTGGGCGCCGGACGGCGTTCATCCGTCGCCGGCGGGACACGCGCTGATCGCCAAGGCGTGGCTGAAAGCGATGGGCGCCACATCGGCAATACAGTCCTAAGTCTAGAAAAGTCCCGGGTATCGGGACGAATAACCGAAGCCGCGAAACCCGTCCGTATGGACGGGTTTTTTTGTCGCATACGAACCCGGAAACGGTTGCCGCACGGAACGGAAGGCGACGCGGCTTCATCACATAACCGTTGCCTAAGCTGGATATGATAGGGAAAGCGACAAACTACAACCGAGGTTACGCCAATGCCCGACAGAGCGTACGATCAAAAGGACAAAACGACGTTGGACTGCCGCTTGCAAACGAATGTGCGGCATGTTCGCGACGCGCTCGGAGACAGTACCGACTTGATTGTCAAAACGTTTGCGACTTCCGACGGCTGCCGGACTGCTTTGCTGTACATGGAAGGCTTGGCGGACAAGCAGTTCGTCCACGATACGATTTTGGAACCGCTGATGCGCGGCGAACGCGACCGTCCGACATTGAACCCGACCGAAGAGCCCGATCGGCTGAAGACGGCGAAGGACAAGCTGACGGCGGGGGATGTAGCCGAGCTTGCCGACATGGACCATCTGCTTATCCGCCTGCTGTCCGGAGACGCGATCGTACTGTTCGACGGCTGCGATACCGGATTGCGGGTCGGCGCCGCCGGATGGGAAGACAGACCGGTCGGGGAGCCGGCATCCCAAGCCGTCGTGCGGGGGCCGATGGAAGCTTTCACCGAAAATATCGTCACCAACGCGGCGCTTGTCCGCCGCCGGATCAAAGATCCCGGCCTTCGGCTCGAGACGAGACAAATCGGGGAAGTGACCCGTACGAACGTATCCATCATGTACATGAAAGGATTGGCCGACAACGGCGTCGTTCGCGAGGTGCGCCGAAGGCTGGACCGCATTCATATCGACGGCGTCCTCGAGAGCGGTTATATCGAAGAGTTCATTCAGGACAAAACGTTGACGCCGTTTCAAACCGTGTTCAACAGCGAAAGGCCGGACACGATCGCGGCCGGGCTGCTGGAAGGGCGCGTGGCCATCCTTGTCGACGGAACCCCTTTCGTTCTGCTCGTGCCGGCTTTGTTCGTCCATTATTTCCAGGCTGCGGAAGATTATTACCAGCGGTCGGACATCAGCACGCTGCTGCGAATCATCCGGTTATTGGCTTTTTTCTTCGCGCTGCTGGCGCCCTCCTTCTATATCGCCATTACGACCTACCATCAGGAAATGCTTCCGACGAGCCTGCTGGTCAGCCTGGCCGCCCAGCGCGAAGACGTTCCGTTTCCGGCATTCGTCGAAGCGTTAATGATGGAGGTGACCTATGAAATATTGCGGGAGGCGGGCGTCCGAATGCCGCGGACGGTAGGACAAGCCGTTTCGATCGTCGGAACGCTCGTTATCGGACAAGCCGCGGTGGAAGCGGGGATCGTCTCGGCGGTAATGGTTATCGTCGTTTCCATTACGGCGATATCGAGCTATGTCATTCCCGCATCGGGCATGTCCATTTCCGTTCGGATGATCCGCTTTTTATTGATGGGGTTGGCCGCATCGTTCGGGTTTTACGGCATACTCATCGGCTTGATCGTCATGGTGCTGCATTTGAGCAGCCTGCAATCGTTCGGGGTGCCTTACATGAGTCCGATCGCCCCGTTCTATGAGGACTCCCAGAAAGACACGCTGTTCCGGGCTCCCTGGACCAAAATGATTCGCCGCCCGCAGGCAACCGCCAAAACGAACGTCGTTCGCCAGCGTTCGAAGCCGGACGGGGAGGGAGAATCATGATCCGGGCGGGACGAACGATCGCCGCGCTGCTGCTGTTGCTTGCCCTTTTGCCCGGCTGCTGGAACCGGCGCGAATTAAACGACCTCGGCATCCTGGTAGGCACGGCGATTGACAAAGTAGGCGACCAGTATCGTCTGACCGCACAGATCGTGAAGCCGGGCGAGGTGACGAAACGGAAATCTCCGGGAACGTCCGCGCCCGTTACGTTGTATCAATCGACCGCGCCGACATTGTTTACGGCATTCCGGAAATTGACCGAAATCAGTCCGAGAAAAGTGTACGGAGCCCATATCCGCGTTTTGGTGCTGGGCGAATCGCTCGCGAAGGAAGGGGTTACCGACGCGATCGACCTGCTCATACGCGACCCGGAGGTACGGTCGGATTTCTATGTCATGATCGCCAGGGATACGTCGGCCGAAAGCGTGCTGCGGGTCATGACCCCGCTCGAAAATATTCCCGCCAACAAGCTGTTCCATTCGCTTGACGTCTCGTCCAAGGCGTGGGCGCCGACAACGACCGTCACGCTCGAGCAATTGATGGAGAAGCTGATCGGCGAAGGCATCAATCCGGTGCTGACCGGTGTTCGTTTGGTCGGCGATGCGGAGGAGGGCAATTCGAGTAAAAATACGGAAAAAATCGATCCGAGCGCAAAGCTTCGCTTAACCGGTCTGGCGGTCATGCGCAAGGATCGGTTGGTCGGCTGGCTGAACGAGGTGCAAAGCAAAGGCTACAACTATATTACGGATCAGGTTACGAGTACGGCCGGCTATGTGAAATGTTCGAACGGCGGATTGCTGACGCTGGAAACGATCCGGACCCATACGAAGATGAAAGGCAAAATGGTTAACGGAAAACCGGTGATCGACATTCATATGGTCGACGAATCGAATATCGCGGAAGTCGCCTGCGAGATCGATCTGGACAAACCGGGGACGATCCGGGAGCTGGAGGAAAAGCAGAGAAGCAAAAAGATCGCGTTGATGAAACAGGCGGTCGAGGTTGTGAAACGAAAGTACGGCGTGGACATTTTCGGTTTCGGACAAGCTGTGTACCGCGCCGATCCTCGGGCGTGGAGCCGGCTGAAGAAAGACTGGGATTCTCATTTTCAAGACGTGCAGGTTCGTTACGAGGTAGATATCCATATCCGCAAAATCGGCATGATGGGCCGAAAAATTCAAATCGGATCGAAGGAATAAGCCATGTGGAAAGTCGTTGTCGTTTTGGCGGTCGCCGCTGCGGCCGGAGCCGCCGAGCTGCCGCGCCTGTTGAGACGATCGGTCAAGGAAGCCGTCGTTTACGGCGTCATGCTGACGGTCGGCGCGGTTTTGAGTTCGGCGGCGATGCTGCTCCTCAATTGGCCGAGTCCGCTAAATGCGCTGGCTGCGATTTTCGAACCGGTCAACAAATGGATTTCGCAGCTTTTTCGGTAGAGGGGGATCCGCATGGCCAATGATGACCGGATCAGCACGAGGCAGTTTACCGTGCTAGTCCTTTTTATAACCTTGGGAGATATTTTGCTGGTAGTGCCTTCGATGGTTGCCGCCTTCGTCAAGCAGGATTTGTGGATTTCCGGGCTGGTGGGGGTTTTCGCAGGATTGCCCGTCGCCCTGCTTCTATATGCGTACGGAACCGTTTCGGCCGGAACGGGCTTTGTCGGGTACAATCGGCGCTTGTTGGGGCGATGGGCGGGCGGACTCGTGTCGATCGTTTACATTGTCTATTTTTTGTACAACTGCAGCATGATGGTTCGCGAAACGGGAGATTTTTTAACGACCCAGCTGTTTCCGGAAACGCCGCTGCGGGCGATTCATGTGTTGGCGGTTACGGCCATGGTGGTCGGGGCGAAATACGGCCTGCAGACGATCGCCCGTTCCGGCGAAATTTTTTTGCCGTTCTACGTCTTTCTCTATTTGATGCTTGTCGTCCTGCTGCTGCCGAAAATCGATGCCGCCCGCTTGCAGCCGATATTGGGAAGCGGCATGCCGGAATTGCTGCATGGGTCGCTGCTGGCGGCGTCATTTCCGTTTTGCGAGCTGTGCGTCATCTTTCTGATTGTTCCCCACGTCGTCCGAAGCAGCCATTTGGCCCGGGATTACATCATAGCCGTCATCTTGGGCGGATGCGGCATTTTCGTAATCGATTTGCTCGCCGTTCTCGCACTCGGAGGGAAGATGACCGCGCATTTCATCTATCCGACCTACATTTTGGCGCAAAAAATAAGCATCGGTCATTTCGTGGAGAGACTGGAGGCGCTGCTCGCCATCAATCACATCTTGTCGACCTATCTCAAGACGACTCTTTATTTTTACGCTTTCTCCGAGGTGATCGCCCAACTGTTCAAGCTGCCCGATTACCGCTCGCTCGTTATTCCGAGCGGCCTGATCGTATTCGGCATGGCGTATCTCGTCTCTTCCGACGTCCTTTTCTTCAACGATATGGCCGTCCGTTATTGGGTCGATATGGACGTGCTCGCCGGCTTCGCGCTGCCGCTGCTGCTGCTCGTCGTCCATAAGCTCAAATCCGGACGAAGCAAGCGGCCGTCGAACGCATAGCGCCGGGAGCATGGCGGAAGCCCGGTTCCGATACCGGGCTTCTCCGCGTCGTTCGCTTATCTTACTCGAGGATGAGGGCGTACACTTTGCCCGGACCGTGGATGCCGATCGTCAAATCGTTCTCGATATCGGCGCTGCGGCTCGGACCGGTAATCAAATTGATCGAGGACGGCATGTCGGCCGCCTCGGGATAGTCGCGGCGGATCGCCTCGAACGCTTCGCCCATCCGCGTGACGAGCCGGTCCGCGCGGACGACGGCGAACAGCGCGTCCGGCAGCAGGCTGACGGAGCGCCCGCGGCCGCCCCGCGCGAGCAGGACGAGCGTGCCCGTGCCGGCGACGGCGTAGTCGGCCCAGACGATGCCGAGCCGGCATCGCTCGGCCGCGCGCAGCAGCGGGCTGCGGCGGCTCCAGGCGCTGCCGTCCTCGCCCGCGGGCG
>NZ_JARBDC010000051.1:0-44001 GCF_036577625.1 Paenibacillus sp. GYB003
CGGAACCGCGGCCAGCGGCGGCGAGCGAGCGGGAAGCCGCGCGCGGCGGGACGCCGCAGGCGAGGGCGTCCGGCGACCACTGGATTGCCCGCTTGTTTCAAGCGGTCGGCATCGACAATGAGCGCCAGCTGTCGCGCGCGCTTGCGGCCGAAGGGCTTCGTACGCAAACGGCGCTCGCGGGCGCCGACGGTTCCGCGGCGCCTGCGGCCGCTTTGCCGGAACAGCCGCCCGCCGCGGCGGACGTGCACCGTCACCCCGCCGCGGACAGCCTGAAAAGCGTGCTGCTCCAGCTGAGCGCCTCCGACGCGGTGCCGGAGCCGCTTCGCGAAATGGCGCAGCAGACGCTGCAGCACATTACCGGGCAGCAGCTGCTGCTGTCGCCCGATCGCGGGGCGGTGCTGACGCATTTGACGTTGATGCTGCCGATACGCCACGACGGGCACGAGCAGACGTGCGCCGTGCACGTACAGTCCCGCCGGGGCAAGCGGGGCGAGCTCGATGCCCGCAATTGCCGGCTGCTGTTCGATTTGAACATGCGGACGATCGGCTTGACGCTGGTCGACGTGCAGGTGTTCGACCGAAAGGTGCATGTCCAGGTCCACAACGATTTGCCCATTCTCGGCGATCTGCTGGAGCGTTATCGCAGCGAAATCGAAGAAGGGCTTCGCCATAACGGATACGAATGCGTGGCGCTGAAATGCGGTCCGTATCCGCACCCGACAGTGCCCGTGGGGGCGGCGGAAGGGGGCGAAGCGGCGGGCGCGGGCATGTCCGCAGCCGCAACCGCTGCCGCCTATCGCGCGGAGCCGTACAAGGGCGTGGATGTGCGCGTATGAGCAAAGCGGCGGATAACGGCGGCAAAGCCGCAATCAAACGAGCGGTCGCGCTGCGCTACGCTCCCGAGCAAAACGCTTCGCCCCACGTGGTCGCCAAAGGCAAAGGCCGTGTGGCCGAGACGATTATCGAACGGGCGAAGGAGCACGGCGTGCCGCTTCAGGAAGACCCGTCGCTCGTCGAGGTGCTGTCCAAGCTGGACGTGAAGCAGCAAATACCGCCGGAGCTGTACCAGCTCGTCGCGGAAATATTAAGCTTCGTCTATCGGACCGACTCGCGGGCGAAGCCGGGAGGGGACGGCGACCGATGAGCGATCGCAAACGAACGGACGGCCGCGTCAAGCTCGGACGTCAAGGAGAGGATGCGGCCGCGGAGCATCTGCTTGCCCAAGGCTACCGGATCGTGGAGCGCAATTGGCGCTGCCCGACCGGGGAGCTCGATCTGATCGCCGAGCATGGCGGCGTCACCGTATTCGTCGAGGTGCGCTCCCGTCGCGATACGGGCACGTTCGGCAGCCCGGAGGAGTCGATCGACGCCCGCAAAAGGAAAAAAGTCCGGGAGACGGCTCACTATTACTTGTATCGCAATCGTTCCGCAAACGGTCCGTCGCGCTTCGACGTCATTACCGTGACGTTTACGCCGTCGGGGGCGTTTTTGAAGCTGAACCATCTGATCAACGCCTTTTGACCGCGCGGAGCGGAGCGGATCATGCTCCTCTTAAGGCGCGATGCCGAAATGCATGCATTGAAAGCTGTCAAGCCTCGCGCAGACTTGGCGGCTTTTTTTGTCGACAAACATGCTGTACGCATCGATCGGAAGCTTTTTTGGGCATCGCTCGGCAGCGGGGATCCGTTTCGGGAGACGGAACGAATCGCAGTATGCGTATCGGCGGAAAAACGATCGCTTTTTCAGGCTAACGAACCCGGATATCGCTACCCAGCCAAAACATGGAAGAAATCGATCCGAATTGCCGGCAATAGCGATACTGGAGTTCGCAACCAATTTCGAACCTCCGCCTTTTGCTCCAATAACGATTGCTGAGTTCGTCAGCCGTATGTCCGAAAACCGGTAGAAGCGAAGGAAAGTCGAAAGCACCTCGCAGGACCTTAAAGGGGATGCACTCTCGCGGAACGATCACTGCACCTCGGTTTCGTTTGCGCATAAAAATGCCGCCGGAGCTTTATTCCCCGGCGGTATTTCCGACGTTACAATCCAATATTTCCGGGCCTCCCCGTAAAGGCACGTAACGACCGCCCTCGATACCCGCACCGTTATACGGGGCACTACTGTTTTGGGCGGCGGGAATCAGCCTTCGCCCGGAATGGAGCATTTGTTCCGGATAAACCGGATTTGGTTTTCGATCCGGTTCAGCCGTTCTTCGTCTTCTTTCGCCCCGCTCGATTGCGCGCGCAGCTGCTCGGCTTCCTGCAGCAGCTCGTGCAGGTCGTCTCCGGCATTGGCGCAATTATAGTCGCTTTCCAAACGTTCGAGCATCGCATGTCCCTCCGTAACTGCCTTGATTTGCGTTTTGACGCCCGATTATTGTACGCAACTTGCCGGAGCGGTAAACGAACGGTCCCGGTTTTTCGCGAAAAAGGTCCGTCCCGGGTTGACCGTGAAATGCACCTGCAGTCCCTGTGCCGCCGCCGCTAACGCCGATATAATGAATAGATGCATGCAAAAAATGGGAAAAGGAGAGAAAACGCTTTGCACCTGGAGAAATCGATGTCGAACGCCAGGCTCGCCTGCCTGATCGGCGCCTTGCTCGCTTTGCTTCTTGTGGTCGGCACGCGGCCGCAGCAAGCCATGGCTCAAGCCGAGGCGCCGATCAAAGTGTTTGTCGATACGAACCGGATCGGATTTTCCGTCGATCCGCTGCTCGAGGACGGCACGACGCTCGTGCAGCTCAGGCCGCTGTTCGAAGCGATGGGCATCGAGCTGCAATGGGATAACGACAACCGAATCGTGACCGGCAAAACAACCGGGCTCGTCTTCGCCCTGCCGATCGACGGGACGAAAGCGACCGTAAACGGCTCCGAGGTCGCGCTGGAACAAGCGGCGCGCATCGTGGACGGCAACACGCTCGTGCCGCTGCGATTCGTCGGGGAAGCGACCGGGGCGCTCGTCGTCTGGGATGGCGATCGTCGCGAAATCACGTTGTTTACCGAGAAATGGATCCGATCGCTCGGATTGACGAGAAAACAGGCCGAGGATATTCTGGCGAAATGGCAGGCGGAAGGGGCCGGAAGACAGCCGGACGAAACCCCGGCTCCGGTTGACGGTTCGGACGGCGACGATCGAGCCGAACCCGATGAAGACGACGAGGAAACGCCGGCCGCCGTTCCCGCCGATTTGGACCGTTTGCGCGGCATGTATTACGGACTGCGCGAGGATATAGGCGGATTCGAGTGCGGCGGCGTTTGCTGGGACTTTTACACGTTTTTGCCGGACGGGAAAATCGTCGTCGGCGAGCCCGAGCGGGGCGGACCGGAAACGATCGATTGCTCCACGCAAGCGTGCGCCGATTACCGGATCGAAAACGGCAGCCTGATCGTCGACGGTGCCGATACGCATACGATCCGCGTTTCCGAGAAGGGGAACTTGTTCGTCGACGACGTCCTTCTGTCGCCCGTTCCCGCGGCGCAGGACGGTTTGAAGCTGCAGGGCGAATACGTGTACCGGGGATATTCCGGCATGATCGGCATCCATACGTTTTCGAGCGCATGGGAGGAAAAAATCACGTTCCGCAGCGACGGCACGTTCGAGAGCGACGATCTGCAGCTGGGAACGCTGAATACCGGTTCGTCGACGACGAATTCCTCCGCCTCGTCGAAACGTTCGGGGACGTACGCCGTTAAAGGCCATACGATCGCGCTCCATTTCAAAGACGGCCAGGAAGAGGAGCAAGCCTATTTGTTTTTCGTCCATCCCGGCAAAGACGGCAAACCGAACGCGGAAGACGTGCAAATCGGCAGCCGCAACTTTTACGTGGACCGCGACGAATAAATCGGATATCGAGTGAAGAAACCGCCCGGAACCCAGCACGAAGCCGGGCGGTTTGCCGTCTGTTCTGGAACGGGCATCCGTCACGCCTTCCGGTCCAGACACCGGTACTGCAGCGCCTCCGCCAAATGCTCCGTTTCGATCGACTCGCTTTCGGCCAAGTCGGCGATCGTGCGGGCCAGACGCAAGATGCGGTCATGGGCGCGGACGCTCAAACCGAGCGCTTCGAACGAAGCGGCGAGCAGCTTTTCGCCATCCGGCGGCAGCCGGCAATGCCGGCGCAGCAGACGGCCGGTCAATTCGCCGTTGAAGCGGACGGCGGTTCCGGCGTACCGCCGCGCCTGCCGTTCCAGCGTCCGTTCGACCAAGCGGCGCAAGTCGGACGACGATACGGCGCCGCTGTCCGCCGTTTGAAGCGATTCGTATTCGATGCGCGGCACTTCGACGTGCATGTCGATTCGCTCGAGCAGGGGTCCGGATATTTTGGAGCGGTACTGCTGCACTTTAAGCGGAGGGCACGTGCAGGAATACGTCGCCGTGGAAAAGCCCCAATAGCCGCACGGACACGGGTTCATCGACGCCGCGAGCATAAAATGGGTCGGAAACGTAAATACCGCTTTCGCCCGCCCGATCGTGACGCGCCGGTCCTCGATCGGCTGGCGCAGCACCTCGAGCACGCCGCGCGGAAATTCGGGCAGCTCGTCGAGAAACAGCACGCCGCGGTGTGCCAGGCTTACCTCGCCCGGCTTCGGATAGCTGCCCGCCCCGACGAGACCGCCCATCGAGACGGTATGGTGCGGATTGCGAAACGGCCGGCGGCGGATGAGCTTCGTCCGGTTCGGGATCAAGCCGGCCGCGCTGTATATTTTCGTCACTTCGAGCGACTCCTCGTCCGTAAGCGCGGGCAATATCGACGGCAGGCGGCGGATGAGCATCGTTTTGCCCGAGCCGGGCGGGCCGATAAAGAGCAAATTATGGAACCCGGCCGCGGCGATCGTCAGCGCCCGTTTCGCTTGAAATTGTCCGAAAACGTCGGCGAAATCGTCGGCCAGCGCGTCGTCCGGCTCCGTCTCGTCCAATGACAGGCGGGCGCCCTGCGAAACGGCCGCGGAACGAAACAGATCGGTTCCGCTAACGGCGAGCAGCTGCCCCAGGCTTTCGATGCCGACGACGCGCATCCCTTCGATCAGCTGCGCTTCGCGTACGTTTTCGGCGGGCAGCAGCACGTTGCTTAGGCCGCGCTTTTTCGCCGCGTCCACCATGGACAGCACGCCGCGCACGGGGCGCAGCCGGCCGTCGAGCGAAAGCTCGCCGATCGTGAGGCACCGGTCGAGCCCGGGCAGCGCCAGCTGTCCGCTCGCGCAAAGCACGCCAACGGCGACGGGCAAGTCGAACGAGGAGCCTTCCTTGCGCACGTCGGCGGGGGCCAAATTGACCGTAATGCGTTCGAGCGGAAACGCGGCCCCGCTGTTTTTGATCGCGGAACGGACCCGCTCCGCGGATTCCTTGACCGACGAATCGGGCAAGCCCACGATTTGAAACAGGGGAAGTCCGTTGCTGATGTCGATTTCCACGTCGACGATCGTTCCGTCGATGCCGTGCAGGCAAGCGCCGTTCATTCTATCGTACATGCGAAAAAAAGCACCTCTCTTCGTGTCGAATAGTCCGGCGGACGGGCCGGTCGCGCGAAAAAAGGTGCTTCCTTATTTTCTACGGCAACGTATTCGCCATCGCCGCTCCGAAATCCTGCATAAACCGACAAAAAATAATAATGCAAGCGGCAACTGGGGATACTGGAAACGAAAGAGGTGAATGCACATGCAGGATAAACCGTACTTTTGCCCGAATTGCCGGTCGAATCGGACCAAATTCCGGGTGCTGTCCACCGCCTCGCAATCGTTTATGAAAGAAGCGGTAAGCGGGGCGGTTACGGAAATGTCGGAGCCGGTCATGGTCGACGAAGCCGAGCCGACGATCGGCTGCCAAGTTTGCGGCTTTATCGGCAACGAAATGCGCTTCGTGAAGCAGGCGGAACGCGAGCCGCGCGTCATGACGCCGACCGACCCGGTATACCGGTAACGCTCCGGCACGCAGCGCTTCTATAAGTGCGATAGCGCAAGCTTTCCGTCCGGAAGCTGCGCTATTTTTACGTAACCGGCTTCTTTCGGGGCGAAGGGCGCCGCGTTCGATCATTTGTCTTTATAGCGTCCATAACAGAAATCGATAGGAAGTTCACAAAAATTTCAGGAATCTGTCGAAAAAACGTGGTACAATAAATAAGGCATTTTTTCGGCTAACCGCGGGCGGGTTCCGTACCGCTCGACGGGACGGGCATGATGCCTGTATATCCTTTTTTTTGGGGCTCCCGCGCAAAGGTTGACAATCGCTTTGTTGTAAAGCATTCGACGACGAACGTTACCGTTCGGCGAAAGCCGCCGCTTGCGCGGCGGGACGCCGAGGGGGATTTCCGCGTCGCTTTGCGGGGTTTTTTGTATACAACATCACCCAAGACAGTTCGATAGGAGGATTCGGTCAATGAATATCCATGAGTATCAAGGGAAAGAGGTCCTGAGACAGTATGGTGTAGCGGTACCTCAGGGCAAAGTGGCGTTTTCCGTCGACGAAGCCGTCGAAGCGGCCAAATCGCTCGGCACGCCGGTAGTGGTCGTGAAAGCGCAAATTCATGCGGGCGGCCGCGGTAAAGCGGGCGGCGTCAAAGTCGCCAAAAATCTGGACGAAGTGCGTACATACGCCGAGCAAATTCTTGGCAAAGTGCTCGTTACGCACCAAACCGGACCGGAAGGCAAAGAAGTGAAACGCCTCCTCATCGAGCAAGGCTGCGATATCAAGAAAGAGTACTACGTCGGCGTCGTCGTCGACCGCGGAACGGGCCGCGTCGTCATGATGGCATCGGAAGAGGGCGGCACCGAAATCGAAGAAGTGGCTGCCAAAACCCCGGAGAAAATTTTCAAAGAAGTGATCGATCCGGCCGTCGGCCTGCGTCCGTTCCAGGCCCGCAAGCTCGCTTACGCGATCAACATTCCGGCGGAACTCGTGAACAAAGCCGTACAATTCATGACGGCTCTTTATAATGCGTTTGTGGACAAAGACTGCTCGATCGCGGAAATCAATCCGCTCGTCGTTACCGGCGACGGCAGCGTCATGGCGCTCGACGCCAAGCTGAACTTCGACTCCAACGCGCTGTTCCGCCATCCGGACATTTTGGAGCTTCGCGACCTGGACGAAGAGGACGAAAAGGAAATCCAGGCGTCCAAGTTCGATTTGAGCTACATCGCGCTCGACGGCAACATCGGCTGTATGGTTAACGGCGCGGGCCTGGCCATGTCGACGATGGACATTATCAAATATTACGGCGGCGAACCGGCCAACTTCCTCGACGTTGGCGGCGGCGCGACGACCGAAAAAGTAACCGAAGCGTTCAAAATCATTTTGTCCGACCCGAAAGTGAAAGGCATTTTCGTAAACATTTTCGGCGGCATCATGCGCTGCGACGTCATCGCCGACGGCGTAATCGAAGCGGCCCGCCAGCTCGGCCTCGACCGTCCGCTCGTCGTCCGTCTGGAAGGAACGAACGTGGAGCTCGGCAAGAAAAAATTGAACGAATCCGGTCTGAACATCGTGGCCGCCGACTCGATGGCGGACGGCGCGCAAAAAATCGTTTCGCTGGTGAAGTAATTCGAGAGGAGCTGAACATGCGATGAGCATTTTGATCGATAAAAATACGAAAGTCATCACGCAAAACATGACCGGCAAAACCGGTATGTTCCATACGAAGGGCGGCCTCGAATACGGCACGCAAATGGTCGCGGGCGCAACGCCGGGCAAAGGCGGCACGACGGTCGATTTCGCTTTGGAAAACGGCACGAACGTTACGCTTCCGGTTTACAACACCGTCGCCGAAGCCAAAAACGCGACGGGCGCCAACGCTTCCGTCATCTACGTTCCTCCTGTGGGAGCCGCCGATGCGATCATGGAAGCGGTCGACGCGGATCTCGATCTCGTCATCTGCATTACCGAAGGCATCCCGGTCCTCGACATGGTGAAAGTGAAACGGTACATGGAAGGCAAAAGAACGCGCCTGATCGGACCGAACTGCCCGGGCGTCATTACGCCGGGACAAAGCAAAATCGGCATTATGCCGGGCTACATCCATTTGCCGGGCCATGTCGGCGTCGTTTCGCGCAGCGGCACGCTGACGTACGAAGCGGTTCATCAGCTGACGACCCGCGGCATCGGCCAATCGACGGCCGTAGGCATCGGCGGCGACCCGGTCAAAGGCTCCGAGTTCATCGACATTTTGAAGCTGTTTAACGAAGATCCGGACACGTACGCGGTCATCATGATCGGCGAAATCGGCGGAACGGCCGAGGAAGAAGCGGCCGAGTGGATCAAGGCGAACATGAAAAAGCCGGTCGTCGGCTTCATCGGCGGTCAAACGGCCCCTCCGGGAAAACGGATGGGACATGCCGGCGCGATCATTTCCGGCGGCAAAGGAACGGCTGCGGAGAAAGTCGCGACGCTGGAAGCTTGCGGCATCAAAGTCGCTCCGACGCCTTCCGAAATGGGCTCCACGCTCGTCAGCGTGCTCGAGGAAAAAGGTCTGCTCGACAAATGCACCGTCAAAAAATAAGCGAAGCTCCGAAGGTAAGCAACCTTCCGCATCCCGGTTACGGGTACGGAAGGTTTTTTGTTTGCAGGGCGTTTCGGGACACATAAAGAAATCGCGGTTCGGAGCCGGAACGGGGGGGGAATGAGGGAAGTAAGAGAACCATACACACACTATTGGATAAACGGGGGTATAAAGGGGAATAGCGGACTCCAAAGACCGCTATCCCTGCAACGTACGGCAATAGGGGTGCCGACTTCCCGGGAAAATCGGGGGCTCCGAAACGCGCTGCAACGCTACGCCTCACTTTTGGGGGATATTTTATAAAGGGGTGCTTTACTTGATAAACGACCGTAATGTATTATTTGGATTACATGAACTTGCCGGCGTCGGCTGGAAAACGATCGAACGGCTCGTGACCGGCGCGGCCGGCGCGCTGACGGGGCTGCTGGACGCGGAGCCGGCCGATTTCGTCCGCTTCGGCGTAAAGCCGCCTATCGCCGCCGCGATCGGGGAGAGGCTGACCGCCGATTTTATCGCCGAACGGCTGGAGGTGTACGCCCGTGCCGGCGTCTCGTTCGTCGCCGAAACCGACATGCATTACCCGCCGCTGCTTCGGGAAATCGCGCAGCCGCCCTGGGTGCTGTATTACAAGGGCGATTTGCGCGCGCTCGAACGGCCTTGCATCGCCATGGTCGGCACCCGGTCCCCTACCGCGTACGGCCGAAAAGTCGCCTTCGAGCTGGCCCGGGACTTGGCGGCGAGCGGCGTATGCGTCGTCAGCGGCCTCGCCCGAGGTATCGACGCTTGCGCGCATCGCGGCGCTCTCGTCCGGCAAGGAAGCACGGCGGCCGTGCTCGGCTGCGGGGCTGACTTCGCCTATCCGCTTGAAAACGCTTCCCTTTACACGGATATTGCGGAGAAAGGGGTTCTCGTAACGGAATATCCGCTCGGAACGGAACCGAGGCCCGGTCTGTTTCCGCAGCGCAACCGAATCATCTCGGGCCTCAGCCTCGGCACGGTCGTCGTGGAGGCGGCAAGCCGAAGCGGGTCGCTTATAACGGCCGATCAGGCGCTCGAGCAATCGCGAGACGTGTTCGCCGTACCGGGGCCGATTACGTCGCCGAAAAGCTCCGGAACGCTGGAATTGATCCGGCAGGGGGCCAAAATGGTCGCGTCCGCCGACCATATTTTGGAGGAATATCGCGGACTCGCGCATATGGGCGCTTCGAAGGCGGAAACCGCCGCGGCGCAGGCCGAGCCGGCGTCCGGAGACGAGCGCCGGCTGCTCGATCTGCTGTCGGGCGCACCGGTCACGTTCGACGAATTGCTGGCGCTTACCGGTATGGAGTTTGGACATTTGCATTCAGTTCTGTTAAATTTAATTTTGAAAAAAAACATTGCGCCATTACCCGGCTCAGCGTATATGCGAATTTGACGTGTACATCGACCTTAAGCGATACGTATACAAAGGAAACCATTGAATTTGAACCGAAGGGAGGACGGCGAGCCTATGGCAGATTCTTTAGTCATCGTGGAGTCACCCGCGAAAGCGAAAACGATCGGCAAATATTTGGGCAGCAAATTTATCGTCAAGGCGTCCATGGGGCATATCCGGGACCTTCCGAAAAGCCAGATCGGCGTGGAAGTCGAAAACCATTTCGAACCGAAATATATAACGATACGGGGCAAAGGAGCCGTCTTGAAAGAGCTGAAGGACGCCAGCCGCAAAGTGAAAAACGTCTATCTCGCGGCCGACCCCGATCGCGAAGGCGAGGCGATCGCCTGGCATTTGGCGCATTACCTCGAGCTGAGCGAGAAGGAGCCGTGCCGCGTCGTTTTTAACGAAATTACGAAGCAGGCGGTAAAAGACGCGTTCAAGCAGCCTCGGCCGATCGATATGGACCTGGTGAACGCGCAGCAGGCGCGCCGCATTTTGGACCGTCTTGTCGGCTACAAAATCAGCCCGCTGCTGTGGAAAAAAGTAAAGAAAGGGTTGTCGGCCGGCCGCGTCCAGTCCGTCGCCGTCAAGCTCATTATCGACCGCGAGAACGAGATCCGCTCGTTCGTCCCGGAGGAATACTGGTCGATTACGGCGAAGCTGGCTATCAAGGGATCGGAGTTCGACGCCAAATTTTACGGCAAGGACGGAGAAAAGCTGGAGCTGCACCGCGAAGCGGACGTGCAGGACATTTTGAAGCGGATCGAGAAATCGCCGTTCGTCGTCAGCGACGTCAAGGAGAAGGAGCGTCAGCGCAACCCGGCGCCGCCGTTCATTACGAGCTCCTTGCAGCAGGAAGCGGCGCGCAAGCTGAACTTCCGCGCGGCGAAGACGATGCAGATCGCCCAGCAGCTGTACGAAGGGATCGATCTCGGTAAGGAAGGGACGGTCGGCTTGATCACGTACATGCGTACCGACTCGACCCGGATTTCGCCGGTCGCCCAAGAGGAAGCGAAGCAGTATATCGTGGAAGCTTTCGGCCCGGACTATTATCCGGAAGTTCCGCGGGTATATTTGAAGAAAAACGCGAACGCCCAGGACGCGCACGAAGGCATTCGGCCGACCGCTGTCGGAAAGACGCCGGAAGAGCTGAAGCCGTATTTGAGCAGAGACCAGCACCGGCTTTACAAGCTCATTTGGGAGCGGTTCGTCGCCAGCCAGATGGCTTCGGCCGTGCTCGATACGATGACGGTCGACATTCGCGCGGCGGATACGGTATTCCGGGCGGTCGGCTCGAAGGTGAAGTTCCCCGGATTCATGAAGGTGTACGTGGAAGGCAACGACGACGGAACGACCGAGGACGATAAATTTTTGCCGGTGCTGACGCAGGGCGACGAGCTGGAAAACCGCGGCATCGAGCCGAAGCAGCATTTCACCCAGCCGCCTCCCCGCTATTCGGAGGCGCGTCTCGTCCGCGCCCTGGAGGAGATGGGGATCGGACGCCCGAGCACGTACGCGCCGACGCTGGAAACGATCCAGAAGCGCGGCTATGTGGCCATGGAAGAGAAACGGTTCGTGCCGACCGAGCTCGGCGATCTCGTCATCCAGCTGATGGCCGAATTTTTCCCGGAAATATTGAACGTGGAATTTACGGCGCATATGGAGGAAGAGCTCGATTTCGTCGAGGAAGGCAAAGTCGACTGGGTCAAAGTGCTCGACGAGTTTTACGCGACGTTCGAGAAACGGCTCGAGGTCGCCGAGGAAGAAATGAAGGAAGTCGAAATCCAGGACGAAGTGACCGACATCATGTGCGAGAAGTGCGGCAGCCCGATGGTGATCAAAATGGGCCGGTTCGGCAAATTTCTCGCCTGCTCGGGCTTCCCGGATTGCCGCAACGCGAAGCCGATCGTCAAGGAAATCGGCGTCACGTGCCCGAAATGCAAAGAAGGGCACATCGTCGAGCGGCGTAGCAAAAAAGGGCGCATTTTTTACGGCTGCGACAAATATCCGGATTGCGACTACGTTTCCTGGGATAAACCGTCCGGCAAATTATGCCCGAATTGCGACGCGATGCTCGTCGAGAAAAATACGAAAGCCGGCCAGTTTTTGCAATGTCCGGATTGCGGATATAAAGAAGAAAACAATCAGGCGGACGCCGAGGGCGACGCGGATTGACGTCCGCGCCGCGGCGCCGCGCGTTTCGCCCGCCGCAGCGAAGACGGCGCGGGCGTACGATGGAGGATGAATCGATTGACTGACAGAAGCAAAGTGACGGTAATCGGCGCCGGCCTCGCCGGCAGCGAGGCGGCTTGGCAAATCGCGAATCAAGGCGTGCCGGTCGTTCTGTACGAAATGCGGCCGGTTCGCAAAACGCCGGCCCATATTACGGATCGGTTCGCCGAGCTCGTCTGCAGCAATTCGCTGCGCGCGAACGGCTTGACGAACGCGGTGGGCGTTTTAAAGGAAGAAATGCGGCGGATGAACTCGCTTATTATGCGCAGCGCCGACAAGCATGCCGTTCCCGCGGGCGGAGCTCTGGCGGTGGACCGTGACGGCTTTTCCGGCGAAATTACGTCCACGCTGCGGAATCATCCGCTGATCGAAGTGAGGAACGAAGAGCTGACCGATCTCCCGGACGGGATCACGGTCGTGGCGACCGGGCCGCTTACGTCGAAGACGTTGTCCGACAAGCTGAAACGGCTGACGGGCGAAGAATACTTGTACTTTTACGACGCGGCCGCCCCGATCGTGGAAAAAGATTCGATCGACATGAGCAAAGTGTATCTCGCTTCCCGGTACGACAAAGGGGAAGCCGCCTATTTGAACTGCCCGATGACGGAGGAGGAGTTCGACGCGTTTCACGAGGCGCTCGTCGGCGCCGAAACCGCGCCCGTCAAAGAGTTCGAGAAAGAAATTTATTTCGAAGGCTGCATGCCGATCGAAGTGATGGCGAGGCGCGGCAAGCAGACGGCGCTGTTCGGACCGATGAAGCCGGTCGGGCTCGTCAACCCGCATACGGGCAAGCTGCCGTACGCCGTCGTCCAGCTCCGGCAGGACAATGCGGCCGGCACGCTGTATAACCTCGTCGGGTTCCAAACCCACCTGAAGTGGGGGGAACAAAAGCGCGTCTTCTCGATGATTCCGGGGCTGGAAAACGCCGAGTTCGTCCGCTACGGCGTCATGCACCGCAATACGTTCATCAGCTCGCCGAAGCTGCTTCGTCCGACGTACCAATTTAAAGGAAGAGACGACTTGTTTTTCGCCGGACAAATGACCGGCGTCGAAGGGTACGTCGAATCCGCCGCGTCGGGACTGATCGCGGGCATTAACGCCGGCCGGATGGCCAAGGGCGAATCGTGCATCGTGCTGCCGCCGGAAACGACGCTCGGGAGCATGGCGCACTATATTACGTCGGCCGACCCGAACCATTTTCAGCCGATGAACGCCAATTTCGGGTTGCTGCCGCCGCTCGGACAAAAGATTCGGGACAAAAAACGGAAAAACGAGCTGCTTGCGCAGCGAGCGCTTGAAACAATTCAGAATTTTTCATATAATGTACACAATTTAACTTGTAACTAAAGCCTGTCCTATGTTACGATGAACATGTTTTTCGGAGGACGCGGGCAGGCCGAACCGATCCGCCCCGTTGCGGGAAGCAGTCCGTTGCCGCGCGTCTTTAGGGCGGAACCAGAAACGCAAATTAGAACCGAATCTCGGAAACAGCAGCAGATTGAACGTTTGGTGCTGTTTCTTCTTTGTTCGCCTACGTCGATACATACGAGACAGGGAGGGGGACCTTAGCTTGAGCGAGTTTCACGCCACGACGATATTCGCGATTCGTCACGAAGGCAAAGGGGCGATCGCCGGCGACGGCCAGGTAACATTCGGCAACAGCATGGTCATGAAGTCGCAGGCGAAAAAAGTGCGCCGCCTGTACAGAGGAAAAGTTGTCGCCGGTTTCGCCGGCTCCGTCGCGGATGCGATTACGCTGTTTGAAAAGTTCGAGGCGAAGCTGGAGGAGCATCAGGGCAATTTGCTCCGCTCGGCGGTCGAGCTGGCGAAAGATTGGCGGTCGGACCGCGTGCTGCGCCGTCTCGAGGCGATGATGATCGTCATGGACGCGCAAAGCTTGCTGCTTATATCGGGCAACGGCGAAATCATCGAGCCCGACGACGGCATTTTGGCGATCGGCTCGGGCGGCAGCTTCGCGCTCGCCGCGGGACGCGCCTTGAAACGGTTCGCGCCGCAGCTGACCGCAAGCGAGATCGCGAGGGCGTCGCTGGAGACGGCGGCGGATATTTGCGTGTTCACAAACCGGAACATTATCGTGGAAGACATATAACGCGTCCAACCGGGAGGGACTTTCATGGACAATCGCCTACTGACGCCCAGGCAAATCGTTGCGGAACTCGACAAATACATCATCGGCCAGAAGCAGGCGAAGAAGTCGGTCGCGGTCGCGCTCCGCAACCGGTACCGGCGCAATTTGCTGAGCGAAGCGATGCGCGACGAAATCGTGCCGAAAAACATTTTGATGATCGGACCGACCGGCGTCGGCAAAACGGAAATCGCCCGCCGGCTGGCAAAGCTCGTTAACGCTCCGTTCGTCAAAGTCGAAGCGACCAAATTTACCGAAGTCGGCTACGTCGGACGGGACGTGGAATCGATGGTGCGCGATTTGGTCGAGACGGCGATCCGCATGGTGAAGGCGGAAAAAACGGAGAAGCTGAAAGACAAGGCGGAGCAGCTCGCGAACGATCGGCTCGTCGTCCTGCTGGCTCCTTCGGCGTCGTCCGCCAAAACGCAGCGCAACCCGCTCGAGATGCTGTTCAGCGGCGGCAATCAAGGAAACGCGGACAAGGACGAACCGGATCCGGCGCTTGCGCAGCGCCGCCAGCAGCTGAAGGAGAAGCTGCTTCGGGGCGAGCTCGAGGAGCAAATCGTCGAAATCGAAGTCGAGGACGCCGCGCCTTCGATGCTGGACATGTTCGCCGGTCAAGGCAACGAGCAGATGGGCATGAACATGCAGGAGATGTTCGGCAATTTGCTGCCGAAGCGGACGAAGAAGCGCAAGCTGCCCGTGAAGGAAGCGCGCCAGGTGCTCATCCAGGAGGAAGCGCAGAAGCTGCTCGACATGGACGAAGTGATTCAGGAGTCGATCAAGCGGGCCGAACAATCCGGCATCATCTTTATCGACGAAATCGACAAAATCGCCAGCTCCGGACGCGGCGGCGGACCGGACGTTTCCCGCGAGGGCGTGCAGCGCGACATTTTGCCGATCGTGGAAGGCTCGACGATCATGACCAAGTACGGTCCGGTCAAAACGGATTACGTGCTGTTCGTGGCGGCCGGCGCCTTCCATATCGCCAAGCCTTCGGACCTCATTCCGGAGCTGCAGGGCCGTTTTCCGATTCGCGTGGAGCTGGCCAATTTGACCCAGGAAGATTTCGTGCTCATTTTGACCGAGCCGCAAAACGCATTGACGAAGCAGTACACGGCGTTGCTGGAAACGGAAGGCATCCGCGTCGAATTTTCCGACGAGGCGATTGCGGAGCTGGCGAAAATCGCCGCCGAAGTGAACCAGCATACGGACAATATCGGCGCGCGCAGGCTGCATACGATTTTGGAGAAGCTGCTCGAAGATTTGTCGTTCGAAGCGCCGGACATTACGCTCGACCATATTTTGATTACGCCGGAATACGTGCGCGAGAAGGTGGCGGGCATCGCCCAAAATCGCGATTTGAGCCAATATATTTTATAGACGTCCGTTCCGGCGACCGATTGCAATACCGGGAGGCTTGATCATGAGTTTACTTAGCAAGACCCGAAGCTTGAACCGTCTGCTGCAAAAGGCGGCCGGCAACGCGGTCAGTTTCATGGAAATGTCGGAGGTGCTGCGCGATTTGATCGCGGCGAGCATTTTCGTCGTCAGCCGCAAAGGGAAAATTCTCGGCTACGCGGCGGCGGGGCCGTTTTCGAACGAAGCGCTGCACGAGATGATCGTGGAAAACCGCAGACTGCCGGAAGAATACAACAACGTGCTGAAAAAAATCGAAGAAACGTCGTCGAACGGCGATACGGACAGCCCGTACCGCATGTTTACGGACAAAATCCATTCGTTCTTCGACGAGGCGCACGTGACGATCATACCGATCATCGGCGGCGGCGACCGTCTCGGTACGGTCGTCCTGACGCGCAGCGGGGAAGCGTTCATCGACGACGACCTCATCATGGCGGAATACGGCTCGACGATCGTCGGGATGGAAATTTTGCGCGAGCATGCGGAGGAAATCGAGCTGGACGCGAGAAGCAAGGCGGCCGTCCAGGTGGCGGTCAATTCGCTGTCGTACAGCGAGATGGAAGCGGTCGACCACATTATCGAAGAGCTGAAGGAAAAGGAAGGGCTCCTCGTCGCGAGCAAAATAGCCGACCGTGTCGGCATTACCCGCTCCGTCATCGTCAACGCGCTCCGCAAGCTGGAAAGCGCCGGCGTTATCGAAACGCGGTCGCTCGGCATGAAAGGGACGTACATTAAAATATTGAACGATCAGTTGATGCAAAGCGTGGCGAACGCCAGAGCGTAAATCGACATTCGTTTGGGTCAAAGTCCTATCTTTTGGAAAGATAGGGCTTTTTGCTTATTGTAAACTTTTAAGTATAGATGGAATATATATATGGTCCGCATTGTTACAAAAATAGACATTTTACAAAACTTTTTTTAGTCGAAATCGCATATGACAGAAGGAAAACCGTAAAGCGCGAAGAATAAAGTTACATAACTTTTTATGCGAAAGTGGGTATTTGGAATGGCTTTTTGGGACAGTCCGAGCCTGAATTTGATGGAAAGGACGCTGGATGCGGCCACTTTTCGACAAAAAGTGATATCGAATAACGTCGCAAATGTCGACACGCCATACTTTAAACGATCCGACGTTTTGTTCGAAGATCTGCTGTCGAAGGAATTGAAAAAAACGTCGATTCAAGGGAGAAGGACCGACCCCAGGCATATTCCGATCGGAACGGCGGCCGTGCCCGCGCTACCCGAGGTGGCGACGGACGAGAAGACGATGATGAACAACAACCTGAACAACGTCGACATCGACTACGAGATGACGCTGCTCGCGAAAAACCAGCTTCGGTACAATGTTCTGATCGGCCAGGTCGGCCATGAGCTCAAACATTACCGTACCGCCTTGAACGGGGGGAGATAACGGATGAAATTGACGAACGGATTCGATATCAGCTCCTCCGCCTTAACCGCGCAGCGATTCCGGATGGACGTCATCTCGTCGAACATCGCCAACGCCGACACGACGCGCGCGAAGCTTGTCGACGGCAGATGGGTGCCGTATCAGCGCAAGCTTGTCGTCATGGAAGCGAAGGAGCCGTCGTCCTTTGCCAAGCTGCTCGAACGGTCGATGCAGGGAGAGAGCGGCGAAGGGGTTCGGGTGTCGCGCGTCTTCGAGGACGAGGCGCCCTTCAAGCAGGTATACAATCCGACGCATCCGGATGCGGACGAGAGAGGCTACGTGGAAATGCCGAACGTCGACCTTTTGAAGGAAATGGTCGACATGATGTCGGCCACAAGATCGTACGAGGCGAACGTTACCGCCTTGAACGCGACGAAGGCGATGATCGCCAAGGCGCTCGAAATCGGCAAATAAACCGGCTATTCGACATAACGCACGACGCTATTCGCATACATACGGAGGTCCCGAAGCATGATCGATCAAATCGGGTTTTTGCCCAAAAAACCGCTCGTTTCCTTGGACGCCAAGACGGCCGGAAGCGACGGCGCCGCCAAAATCGCCAAAGATTTCGGCTCGTTTTTAAACGACGCGATGAACGGCTTGAACAAGCAGCAGGCCGCACTGGATACGCTTAACGACAAGTTCGTCACCGGAGAAATCGCCGACGCCCACCGGCTGACGATCGCCGCGGAGAAGCTTTCGCTCAGCCTGGAGATGACCGTACAGATTCGCAATAAAGTGATCGAGGCGTATCAGGAGGTCATGAGAACGCAAATTTAAACGCGCTACAAGTCGCAGCAGATTCCCGGGCGGGGTGACATAGTGAACGAGACACTTGTCCAATATCGAGACAAAGCGGCTCAATATTGGAAACAGCTTAGCAGAAATCAGAAGTACATGGTGCTCGGTACAATCGCGATCTTGCTTGCGGTTGTCATCCTGACATCGATCAATTTATCGAAGACCGAATACGTGACGGCGTTCCGCAATTTGCAGCCGAACGACGCCGCGAGCATCAAAAAATATTTGGACGATTCGAAAATCCCTTACAAGCTTTCGCCGGACGGAACGTCGATCGAAGTTCCCGCCAGCCAGGCGCCTTCGATCAAGCTGGACGTCGAATCGCAAGGCCTCAACAAAAACGGATCGCTCGGTTACGGCGCATTCGAGGGCAGCAACACGTTCGGCATGTCGGACAACGAATTCAACGTCAAGCTGATCAACGCGATGCAGGGCGAAATCCAGCAAATGTTCAATCAGATCAACGGCGTCGCCAGCTCGAAAGTGCTCATCACGGTGCCGAAGGAAAGCGCGTTTTTGTCCACGCAGCCGCAGGAGTCGACCGCGTCGGTCGTGCTCACAATCGAAAACGGATACCGGTTCGACCAAGCGCAAATCGACACGATGTACAATCTCGTCGCCAAAACGATTCCGAAGCTGAAATACGAAAACATTACGATTTCCAACCAAAACGGCGAGCTGCTCCCCTATTCGAAAACGAACGGCGCCATCGCCGGGACGTCGAATCAAATTCAGCAGCAATTCCAAGTCAGAAACCAGTTCCAAAACGAATTGCAAAAAAATATAATGAGTTTGCTCGGAAAAATGTATGCGCCCGACAAAGTCGTCGTCAGCGTCGTATCGACGCTCAATTTCGACCAGAAGACGAGCAAGCAAAACCTCGTGACGCCGGTCAATGCGGCGGACGGCAGAGGCATCGAGATCAGCGTGCAGGAAAACAACAAATCGGCCACGAGCAACGGCGCGTCGAACGGCGGAGTGCCGGGAACGGCCAACACGGACGTTCCGACCTACCAGGGCGGTCAAAATGCGGGAGGCTCCTCGCAGTCGGAAGAAACGAACCGAATCGTCAACTACGAGGTGAATCGGATCGCCAACGAGATCGTTTCGAGTCCTTTTATCGTAAAAGATTTGTCGATAAGTGTCGGAATCGAGCCGCCGATCAAAAACGATCCGAACTCGCTCACGCAGGAAATGAAGGACAACATTCAAAAGACGCTCGTCAGCATCGTTTCGGCGACGCTTGCGGACAGCGGACAAACGTTTACCGATGCGGATATCGCCAAAAAAGTGACGCTGTTCGCCCAACCGTTCGCGGTTGCGACGGGAACCGAGCCGGCCGGCGTCAACTACTGGATGTGGGGCGGCATCGGCGTCGCCGCGATGGCCGTCGCGGGCGCGGCCGGTTATATGATCAGACGAAGAAAGCAAAAGCAGCTGGAACTGGTCGAAGAGGAGCTGTCGCCGCCTACGAAGGTCGAGCTGCCGACGATCGATATCGACAACGTTTCGAACGAAAACCAAATACGCAAACAGCTGGAAGGACTCGCGAAGAAAAAGCCGGAGGAGTTCGTCAATTTGCTGCGCACGTGGTTAGTGGATGAATAAGGGGGGTCTACGGTGGCAAAAGCGGTGCAGCAAGGACTGACAGGGCGACAAAAGGCCGCCATTTTGCTCATCAGTCTCGGGCCGGAAGTGTCCGCACAAATCTTCAAGCATTTGCGCGAAGAGGAGATCGAGCAGCTGACGCTGGAAATCGCCAACGTGCGAAAAGTGGATACCGCCGAGAAAGAAGCAATCCTCGCCGAATTTCATCAAATCTGTATGGTGCAGGAGTACATTTCCCAGGGCGGCATTCAGTACGCCAAGGAAATTTTGGAGAAAGCGCTCGGCACGAGCCGCGCGATGGATATCATTAACCGGCTGACGGCCACGCTTCAGGTGCGGCCGTTCGATTTCGCCCGCAAAGCGGATCCGGCGCAAATTTTGAACTTCATCCAGAACGAAAACTCGCAAACGATCGCCCTTATTTTATCGTATTTGCAGCCGGACCAAGCGTCGATCATCCTGTCTTCGCTGCCGCAGGATAAACAGGCGGACGTGGCGAAGCGGATCGCCCTGATGGATTCGACTTCTCCGGAAGTGATCAACCAGGTCGAGCGGGTACTGGAGCAGAAGCTGTCTTCTACCGTGACGACGGACTATACGACCGCGGGCGGCATCGAAGCGATCGTGCAAATTTTGAACGGGGTCGATCGGGGAACGGAGCGGACCATTCTCGATTCGCTGGAAATTCAGGACCCCGAGCTCGCCGAAGAAATCAAAAAACGGATGTTCGTCTTCGAAGATATCGTCAACATCGACAACCGTTCGATCCAGCGCATTATTCGCGATATCGAAAACGCCGATCTGCAGCTCGCGCTTAAAGTGGCGAGCGAGGAAGTGCGGGAGGTCATTTTCCGCAACATGTCGAAACGGATGGCCGAAACGTTCCGCGAAGAGATGGAATATATGGGACCGGTCCGGCTGCGCGACGTAGAAGAAGCGCAAACCCGCATCGTGGCGACGATCCGCCGCCTGGAAGAAGCGGGGGAAATCATTATCGCTCGCGGCGGAGGAGACGATATCATTGTCTAACGTCATCAAAGCGACCCATTACGTTCCGCTCGACGATAAAAAGCTGATCGCCGCCGCGTCGCGGGAGGCGAACGCCGCCGAAGCGAATGCCGAAGAGCCGATCGACGAGAACGGTCCCGACGGGGAAGCCGCCGCTTCCGAAATCGCCGAGGCGATCGCCGCGAAGGAACGAATTATACGCGATGCCGAACTGTTCGCCGAATCCGTCGTCGCGCAGGCGAACGAAGACGCGAACCGGATCCGCAAGGAAGCGAACGAACAAATCGAAGCTTGGTGGGCCGAACGCCGGGCCGACGACGAACGCAAATCGGCCGAAGCGGTCGAAGCCGGCCGCCAAAGCGGCTACGCTCAAGGCTACGCCGAAGCGGAGGCGCAAGTGCGCGAGCAGTACGAACAGCTGCTCGGCGAGGCGCGGACGATCATCGAGAGCGCCGTCCGTTTGAAGCATCAGCTCATTCAAGAATCGGAGCCGTTTCTGATCGAGCTGAGCTGCGCGATCGCGGAAAAGATCGTAGGCCGTCAGCTGTCCGTGGAGCCGGAATGGACGATCGAGCTGATCCAACAAGTGCTGCTTCGCCGGCGGGAGCAGGGCATTATTACGCTGTGCGTGTCCGCCGAGCATTTCCAATTCGTCGTCGACGCGCGGGAAGAGCTGATGCTGGCGATCGATTCGCAAGCCGAACTGCAAATCATTCCCGATCCGACCGTCCGCGACTTCGGCTGCGTCATCCGGTCGTCGTTCGGCAGCATCGATGCGAGAATCGACACGCAGCTGAACGAAATCAAGAAAGGGCTGCAGCAGATCGCCCTTCGAAGCGAAGGAGCTGACGATTATGAGTGACGCTCCCGCCGCGCGCAAGTATGTCGACTTTTTGCGCCATATCGATCCGATTCGGGTCAACGGCAAAGTGACGCAGGTGATCGGCCTGACGGTGGAATCCGAAGGTCCGGACGCCAGCGTAGGCGACGTTTGTTACATCTATCCGTACAAATCGGCGCAGCCGCTCAAAGCCGAGGTGGTCGGGTTTCGCAACAACAAAGTGCTGCTGATGCCGCTCGGCGAGCTGCATTCGATCGGCCCGGGCTGCGACGTGGTCGGGACCGGGAAGCCGCTGACGGTGCAGGTCGGGCACGAGCTGCTCGGCAAGGTGCTGGACGGACTCGGACAGCCGCTCGACGGCTCGTACTTGCCGGCGCGTATGGCGCACTACTCGACCAACGCCGCCGTGAACAATCCGCTCAAGCGTCCGCGCGTCCGCGAGCCGATCAGCGTCGGCGTCCGCTGCATCGACGGCTTGCTCACGCTCGGCAAAGGCCAGCGCGTCGGCATTTTCGCCGGCTCGGGCGTCGGGAAAAGCACGCTGATGGGCATGATCGCCCGCAACACGTCGGCGGATGTCAACGTCATCGGCTTGATCGGCGAGCGCGGACGGGAAGTGCTCGACTTCATCGAACGGGATCTCGGGCCGGAAGGGCTCGCCCGTTCCGTCGTCGTCGTCGCGACGTCCGACCAGCCGGCCTTGATCCGGATGAAAGGCGCTTTGATCGCGACGTCGATCGCCGAATATTTTCGCGACCGCGGTCTCAACGTCATGCTGATGATGGATTCCGTCACGCGATACGCGATGGCGCTTCGCGAAGTCGGGCTCGCCATCGGGGAGCCGCCGGCGACAAGAGGGTACACGCCGTCGGTATTCGCGAGCTTGCCGAAGCTGCTCGAAAGAGCCGGTACCGGACCGAAAGGGTCGATAACGGCGTTTTATACGGTGCTCGTCGACGGCGACGACATGAACGAGCCGATCGCCGACACGGTTCGCGGCATTTTGGACGGCCATATCGTGCTTGACCGAAGTCTCGCCCATCGCGGCCATTATCCGGCTATCAACGTGCTGGCCAGCGTCAGCCGCTGCATGAAAGAAATCGTTTCGGAGCGGCAGACGGACGCGGCCGACCGGTTAAAGCGGCTGCTTGCTACCTATAAAGATTCGGAGGACTTGATCAATATCGGGGCGTACCAGAGAGGGTCCAACGAAGAAATTGACCGTTCTCTCGATTATATTCAGACGATCTGGGATTTTTTGCGGCAAAAGACGAGCGAAAAAATTAGCTATGACGAAGCTTGCAAGCAGTTGATCGACCA
Source organism: Paenibacillus sp. GYB003 (assembly GCF_036577625.1). Classification (NCBI taxonomy): domain Bacteria; kingdom Bacillati; phylum Bacillota; class Bacilli; order Caryophanales; family Paenibacillaceae; genus Paenibacillus; species Paenibacillus sp. GYB003. The sequence goes on from NZ_JARBDC010000051.1 coordinate 22,734, forward strand.
ATTCGGCGGAGGCTGACACGCATGCGATTCCGATATCCGTTGCAAAAATTGCTGGATTTGAAAACGAACGAGAAGGAGCAGGCCGAATGGCTGCTGTCCGAAGCGATCGGCGAGCTGCGGCAAGAGCGGCAGGCGCTGTCGGCGCTGTCGGACGAATACGGGCGGGCGAGCGAGGAGCTTGAGCTCGCTTCGTCGCGCCGGACGACGATTTCGCAAATTCAGCTGCTCGAGCTTTACATGCAAAGCCTCGACCGGCAAATGCGAACGAAATCGAAGGACGTCGAGCGCGCGGAAGCGAACGTCGCGGAAAAGCAGCAGGCGCTAACCGGCAAAATCATGGAAGAAAAAGTGTGGACGAAAGCGAAAGAAAAGGCGAAGCTGCAGTTTACCGCGGCGCTGCTCAAAAAAGAACAGGAAGAGTTGGACGAAATCGCCCTTACCCGCCGCGTACAGACGATCGGTTAGCTTACATACGGAAAGGTGGCCCTAGCGACATGGCGAATACGGAAGCGGAGAAATCTTCATACGGAGCGTTCGAACGGTTTTTGTTTTTCGCGACTCCGATCATTTTCACGCTCGTGCTGCTCGGCGTCATGTTCATGCTGTTCGATTCCAACGTGATGAACGGCGTGCTGAGAGCGGCCAACAAAGTTCCCGTGTTGGAGAAATTCGTGCCCGATCCGAAAACGAAAGAGAAAGTGACGCTCCCGTCCGCGACGTCGGGAACGGCCGCCGCGCCGGAATCCGATTCCGCCGCGCTCGAGCAGCTGAAGGCGCAGCTGGCCAAAGCCCAGTCCGATCTGGAAAGCGCGACGGCGCAAAGCCAGCAAAAAGATCAAACGATCAAAGAGCTGAAAACGCAGGTGACCGACCTGGAAGAAAAGCTGAAGACGAAAACGCAAACGGACGAAGAGTACCGGGCGCAGACGCAGCAGCTCGCTTCCATCTATGCGGGAATGATGCCGAGCAAGTCGGCCCCGATTTTGGAGGCGCTCACGCTGAAGGAGCGGGCGCTCGTGCTGAGCGAAATGAAGCCGGCCGACCGCGGCAAAGTGCTCGAAAGAATGACGCCGGCCGTCGCCGCGGAAACGTCGATCCAGCTCAAGGACGTCGTGCCCGTCAAAGATTTGCAAATCGCGGCGCTCCAGGAGCGGCTCGACGTCAACAAGCAGCAGGAGCAAAAGGCGGCGCCGTCGATGACGAAGGACAATCTCGGCCAAACGTTTTCCCAGATGGTGCCGAAAAGCGCGGCAACGATTTTGATCGAAATGTACGGCACGAATCAAACGCGGGTGCTCGACATTTTGAAGGCGATGGACAATGCGGGGCGGGCGAAGGTGCTCGCCGCGATATCGGACGCGAACAAGCAGACGGCCGCCGCGCTGAGCGCGAAGCTGGCGGAGTGACCGTTACGGCCTTCTCGTGAAAGGAGGTGAAACCTATGATAAACGTATCGTTCATGTCGCCGAATTCGTTGCAGCCGGGCGTCGGCTTCGGTTCAGGCGTCGGAACGGCCAAAGGGACGGGGGCGAACGGCTTCGGCGGCGACGCGGGATTTGCCGCAGCGCTCGTTCATGCGCTGCTCGGTCAACAGGCGGCCGGTTCTTCGGAGCTGACGGGCATGCTGCCGGCAGGATTGTTCGCGAAGGTGATGTCGGCGGAAGCGGGCGATCGCGATTCGCAGCTCGGCGAACTGCTGGCCGGCTTGATCGGACGGACGGACGCGGGCTTACAGACGGATGCGAACGGCTCGAACCGCTCCGAGCTGACCGGCGCCATGCTGATCGGCATGCTGGAGAAGCTGCTGCAGGGCGATTCGGCGTCCGGCGATCCGAAGCCCGGCGACCTGCTCGCGAGCTGGCTCGACGGCTTGCAAGACGGGCAATCGGGCGATAAGGAAGACGTTTTGAACGACATGATGGCTTTATCGGATTTGGCCCAAGCGATCGTAACGCAATGGCAGCCGGTCGAGCCGCGGTCCGACGATCAGGCGGAACAAGCTTCGATATCAATCGAAACGATCGAACCGGACGCTGCCCGTACCGAACGGACGGCGGACTTGCTCCAAACGCTGAGGCAGCTGGCGGAGCTGGCGAAAACGAATCCGGACGAGCCGGAATTGATCGGCCTCGTAAAAACGTTCGAGCAGATGATTCAAACCGACGTCCTGGAGAGGAACGTATCATCCGCAAGCGGCACAGCGCAGCTCCAAGCCGCGGTTCAGGCGAATGCCGATCCGTTGGCAGCCGGACATACGAACGGCGCGGCGGTTATCCCGTTTCCGACACCGGCCAAACCGAAGCAGGCGGAAAGCGGCATGCCGCACAAAACGGCGGTCGTCCCGCAAACGCTGCTTCGCGCAGCCGACCTGAAGGAGCGGCTTGAGGCGCTCGCGGCGAAGGCAAGCCTTCTGCCTCATATCGCGACGGTTCAATCCGGCGGCGAGCGGGAGTCGGTCGAAGCGCTGCAAGCCGAAGCGGCGGAGACGAATGCGGACGGCGCGGACGGAATGCCGCTGCAGGCGCATCATGCGGCCCGCCATGTGACGGCGGCGACGGCTCAAACCCAACCGCAACCGCAAACGCATGTCGTTCATGCCGACCGGTTCGCGGACGAGATGGCGCAAGCGCTCAAATCGTTGAAGGTAAGCGCGGCCGGCGGGCTGTCGGAAGTGCGGATTACGCTTATGCCGGAGCATCTCGGGCATGTCGACGTCAAAGTGACGATGCATAACGGTCAAGTCGTCGCCCAATTCGCGGCGGACTCGGCTCACGGCAAAGAAATGCTCGAAGGCCAGCTGTCGCAGCTGAGAGCGATGCTGCAGACGCAGGGGCTCCAGGTCGACCGGCTTGAAGTGACGTTGTACGATCCGCAGCAAAACGGCGCGTTCCAGGATGCCGGAGAGCAGCGGCAGTCGCAGTCCGATCGCAGAGGGAAGCAAGAGTCCGCGGACGGAGGCGAATCGGCGGGCGATTTCTTGAAGCAGCTGGAAAGCGCGGCCGGTATCGGACCGAAAGCGGCGGACGGCTTCGACGTTACGGCTTAACCGCACGTCATCGTCCATTTGGAGGGATTTCGATTGGCAACAGTTGCCGTTTCGAACGGAACGTATTATTACAAAAATGGCGTCGAGAAGCAGAAAACCGGCTCGAGCAGCCTGGGAAAAGACGAATTTTTGAAAATATTGGTCACCCAGCTGTCGAACCAGGATCCGACGCAGCCGCTTCAGGATAAAGAATTCATCGCGCAGATGGCGACGTTCACATCGGTCGAGCAGCTTACCAACATGGCCGGCGAAATGAAGCTGCTGCGCCAATCGATCGGCTTCAGCTCGGCGCTGATCGGCAAAACGATCGGATGGACGAAGGTCGATTCGAACGGGGACGAACAGAATATGTCCGGCGTCGTCGAATCGATCAAGCTGAAAGACAACAAGCAGTTCGCCCTCGTCGGCGAAAACGAAGTGCCGGTCGATCAAATAACCGAGATTAAAAATTAGCAGGTGTTTGCCATGACCGATCGAATGACAGTCGGACAACTGTACCCGAACGCCGTTACGCCGGCCGCGTCCGCGAAACGATTCGATGCGGGCGTACGTCCTAAAAACACGGCCCCGTCGTTTCAGGACGTGCTCAGCGACAGCCTCGTGCGGATCAGTCACCACGCCGGCGTCCGGCTGCAGCAGCGCGGAATCGAGCTGAAACCGGAGCAGATGGATAAAATCGGTTCGGCGATCGAGAAGGCGGCGGCCAAAGGCGCGAAGGAATCGTTAATTTTGATGGACAATATGGCGATGATCGTCAATGTGAAGAGCAAAACGATCGTCACCGCGATGGACGGCTCGGCGATGAAGGACAACGTGTTCACGCAAATCGACAGCGCCGTCATCATTTAAACCCGTTTTTTTACAGGCCGGCCCTCATACGGAAGCCTGGGGCTGCGGATCGCTTGAAGCGGCCCATACCGACCGCATGTACATAACGTTTAGGAGGAACCCGAATGCTTAGATCGCTATATTCCGGCGTATCCGGGATGAGAGGCTTTCAAACGAAGCTGGACGTTATCGGCAACAATATCGCGAACGTCAATACGATCGGCTTCAAAGGCAGCCGCGCGATGTTCAAGGACATTTTGAGCCAAACCGTAGCCGGCGTAACGGCGCCTCTCGACGGCAACGGCGGCGTGAACGCCAAACAGATCGGACTCGGCGTGACGCTGGCCGCCATCGACACGATTCATACGCCGGGAAGCGCGATGACGACAAACGTCGTAACCGACGTGCGCATCGACGGCGACGGATTTTTCGCCGTTCGCGACGGCGAGGACGGCGGCATTTTCTTGACCCGCGACGGCAACTTCAAGATTGACGCGGCGGGCCAAATCGTAACGTCCGACGGATACCGGGTAATGGGCGCCGACGACGTGTTGCCGGCCATCGATACGGCGGCCGTTACCGCGTTCTCGATCGACCAGAACGGCCAGTTCATCGGCGTCAACGTCGACGGCACGTCGGCGCCGATCGACGGGATGCAAATCGCGCTCGTCAAAGTGACGAACCCGTCCGGCCTGGAGAAGGTCGGAGGCAATATGTACCGGGTCACCCCGAACGCGATGGAAGGCGACATCGTCTTCTCCGCTCCGAACGATCCCGCCGTCGGTACGGGGGCGATCATTTCCGGACAGCTGGAAATGTCGAACGTCGACCTGACCGGCGAATTTACGGAAATGATCGTCGCGCAGCGCGGCTTCCAGGCGAACTCCAAAATCATTACGACATCGGACGAAGTGCTGCAGGAAGTGCTCGGCTTGAAACGATAACGACGGTTGACGGGGCGAGGGGGTCTCCCCCTCGCCGCCGGCAAGCCGCAGCGCGGATGACGGGAGGGAAGCCATGATACCGGTAACGAGACTCAACGGCAGCAAGCTGACCATTAACGCTTTGTTGATCGAGACGATCGAAGAAACGCCGGACACGCTCATCACGCTGACGACCGGGAAAAAATTTATCGTAACCGAGAACGTATCGGACGTCGTAAGCTTGGTGAAAGCGTACATGAACCAGATCGGATCGATCCGAGTCGCCGTTAAGAATAATGACCCGGGGGGCTCATAGTCATGTTCAAGAACAAAATGCTGCAATGGTTAATCATGATCCTCATCGCCATCACGTTGATCGCGCTCGCCAGCTTTATCCTGTGGGAATATTTGGACGCGAAATCGCAGCCGAGCGACCCGCTGGAGAAAGCCGCCAATTCGGTCGAAGACGTGAAGGCCAAAAAGATGACCGCGCAGCAGGAAAAAGAAAACAGCGTGGAAATCAAAGAGATTTTGACCAACTTGACGGGTAAACATTACGTCAAAGTGAGCTTCTCCTTCTTGCTCGACAATGCCAAGGCGAAAGAGGAATTCGAGCTGCTTACGCCGCGGGTCCGGGCGATCATCCTGCAGACGCTCGCCGATTTGACCGCGGAGCAGGCCAGCGGCTCCAAAGGCCAAGATTTGATCAGTACGACGCTTATTAACAAAATAAACCCGATTTTATCCAAAGGTAAATTGGTGCGTGTCGACATTACGGACATCAACATCGTGAGTAATTAAGCGTAGCCGCGGATAAGGGGGTGATGGAATTGGTAGACGTACTATCGCAAAACGAAATCGACGCCCTGCTCGCGGCGCTGTCGTCCGGCGAAATGGACGCCGAGGAGCTGAAAAAGGAAGAAACGCAGAAAAAGGTGCGCGCGTACGACTTTAAACGCGCCGTCCGGTTTTCGAAAGACCATATTCGCAGCTTGACGCGAATTCATGAAAATTTCGCCCGTTATTTGACCACTTATTTTTCGGCGCAGCTTCGGACGTTCGTGCAAATCAACGTCGTCCAGGTGGAGCAGCTGCCGTACGACGAGTTCATACGATCCATACCGAAAATGACGATTTTAAATATATTCGAGGCGGAGCCGCTCGAAGGACGCATGGTGCTGGAGGTGCATCCGAACGTCGCCTTTGCGATGCTGGACCGGATGCTCGGAGGGCCCGGCAGCTCGCCTCCCAAAATCAACGCGCTGACGGAAATCGAAACGATCGTCATGGAGCGCATTTTCAGCCGGGCGTTCGACAGCCTGCAGGAAGCCTGGAAAACGGTCATCGACTTGTCGCCGAGGCTGGAGGCGCTGGAGACGAATCCGCAGTTCATGCAAATCGTTTCGCCGAACGAAACGATCGCGCTCATATCGCTTACGACGAAAATCGGCGATACGTCGGGAATGATCAACCTTTGTATTCCGCACGTCGTCATCGAGCCGATCATGCCGCGATTGTCCGTGCATCACCAATTTTTGTCCCAACGCAAAAGCCGCGCTCCGGAAGAAGTGGAGGCGCTGCAGGAACGGGTTTACAAGGCGAAGCTTCCGGTCATCGCGGAGCTCGGCGAATCGGTCATTACCGTCAAAGAGTTTTTGCATTTGGCCGCCGGGGACGTCATTTCTTTAAACAAGCAGGTTGACGAAGGGCTGCATATCAAAGTAGGGGATAAACTCAAATTTATCGGAAGTCCGGGAACCGTTAAAGACAAACTCGCCGTGCAAATCACGGAGATTGTCAGCGAAGGGGAAGAAGAACATGACGAGTAAAGATTATTTATCGCAGGAGGAAATCGACGCCCTGCTCCGGCAGACGAGCGAAGATTTCGGCGGCGGTTCGTTGTCGGTCGGCGGTCCTTCGGTAGACGATTACCTCAGCCCGATCGAGCAGGACGCATTGGGGGAAATCGGCAACATCACGTTCGGCAGCGCGGCGACCGCCCTATCGACGCTTCTCGGCAAAAAGGTCGATATCACGACGCCGAAAGTGTCGGTCATCGCCCGCGCGGAGCTCGAGTACGAGTTCCCGAAGCCGCATGTCGCCATTCACGTCAACTACGTCGACGGCTTCGACGGCATCAACTTGCTCGTCATCAAAACGAGGGACGCGCAGGTGATCGCCGATCTGATGATGGGCGGCACGGGCAACGTGACGGACGATATGGAGCTTTCGGACATTCATATCAGCGCCGTTCAGGAAGCGATGAATCAGATGATGGGCTCGTCGGCGACGTCCATGTCGACCATATTCAACCGGTTCGTCAACATTTCTCCCCCCGGCATCAACATTCTGGACCTGCAAAACGGGGAAGGCAAAGAGCAGCTGCCGCGCGAAGACGTGTTCGTCAAAATATCGTTCCGGCTCATTATCGGCGATTTGATCGATTCGACGCTCATGCAGCTGCTTCCGGTATCGTTCGCGAAAGATATGGTTTCGACGCTGCTCGGCGGCAGCGGCATGGACCAACCGCCCGCGCCTGCGCCCGCTCCGGCCGCATCGGCACCGGCTCAAACGCCGCCGCCAACGCCGAAACCGGAACCGACGCCCGGCTACGCGAACCCTGCGCCGGCGCCGCAAATGCCCGGGCCGCATTACGAGGATCCGTACGCGCAGCAGCCGATCATGTACCAGCAGCAAATGCCGCAGCAGCCGATGATGCAGCAGCCGCATATTCCGGCCAACTACGGAGGCGTTCCCGGTCGCAGCGTCAACGTGCAGCCGGCGCAATTTTCCAGCCTGGGCGGTCCTTCCGTTCATGCGGACGAAACGAATTTGAATTTGCTTCTCGATATCCCGCTCAAAGTGACGGTCGAGCTGGGGAGGACGAAGAAGCTGATCAAAGACATATTGGAGTTTTCCCAAGGATCGATTATCGAGCTCGATAAGCTTGCCGGCGAGCCGGTCGATATTTTGGTGAACAACAAGCTGATCGCCAAAGGCGAAGTCGTCGTCATCGACGAAAATTTCGGGGTGCGCGTGACCGACATCATCAGCCAAATGGATCGCATTCAAAAATTACAATAATTTTGGGAGGAAGACGGAACAATGGCTAACAAAATCTTAATCGTAGACGATGCAGCATTCATGCGAATGATGATTAAGGACATCCTGACCAAAAACGGGTACGAGGTTGTCGGGGAAGCGCAGGACGGGGCCGTGGCGGTGGAAAAATATAAAGATTTGAAGCCCGATCTCGTCACGATGGACATTACGATGCCGGAAATGGACGGGATCGCCGCCCTGAAGGAAATCAAAAAATTCGACGCGGGCGCGAAAGTGATCATGTGTTCGGCCATGGGTCAGCAGGCGATGGTCATCGACGCGATTCAAGCCGGCGCCAAAGATTTTATCGTCAAACCGTTCCAGGCGGACCGCGTCATCGAAGCGATCAAGAAGACGTTGGGGTAACGTCATGATCGCGGGGGAACGGGCAAAACGGCTCCGCATGCGTATCGGGCTAGCCGCCGCGGCCTTATGCTCGATCGCGTTCATGCGGAGCTTCGCGACGACCGCTTATGCGGACGAAAGCCCGAATCCGGATCCGTTTCGTTCCGGAACGGGTTTGCCGGCCGCTTCCGGCGATTCCGGGGCGATGTTCGTCGCGATGGCGAAAGTGATTTTTTTCCTTATTCTTATTATCGGCATCTTCTTGGTTATTATGAAGGTTTTGGCCAAAAAAAAGTGGAGCTGGACGTCGGGCCGTGCGGTTTTCCACTCGCTCGGGGGATTGACGGTCGGGCCGAACAAATCGGTGCAAATCGTGGAAATCGGCAGGTCGCTTTACGTTCTCGGAGTCGGCGACGACGTCAAGCTGATCCACAAAATCGACGATCCCGAGGAAATCGCGTACATCACCGCCAGCCTGTCGCCGGACTCCGCGTCGGGAGCGTTCGGCTGGCAGAAGCTGCGCGACCTGCTCGGCGGCCCGACGAAACGCGAGACGCAAACGGTGGAGGATGAAACTGAGGTGGCCGCTACTTTTCAAAGCGTGTTCCAGTCGAAGTTGAAGCATATGGCGGACCGCAAAAAAATAATGGAAGATTTGCTGCAAGACGATCGCGGCGCCGATCGCGACAGCCGGAAGCTCGATCCATGAAACGGCATGCCGCGGCGCTAGTCGCTTTACTCGCGGTATGGCTGTCCTATCCGGGACAAGCGTTCGCCGCCGACCCGATCCCCGGCATCGATATCAACATCGGCAGCGGGGAAGGAGCCGCAGGCGCGACGAATACGGTCACGCTTATTTTGCTCATTACGGTGCTCAGTCTCGCGCCGGCGATCTTGGTGCTGATGACGAGCTTCACCCGGATCGTCATCGTGCTCGGCTTCGTGCGAACGGCGCTCGGTACGCAGCAGATGCCGCCGAACCAGGTGCTGATCGGACTCGCCCTGTTTTTGACGCTGTTCGTCATGTCGCCCACGATCGCTCAAATGAACGAGACGGCGATACAGCCTTACCTGAGAGGGGAAATCACCCAATCGGACGCGCTGACGAAGGCGGCTCTGCCGTTAAAAAAATTTATGGCGGCGCAAACCCGCGAAAAAGATTTGATGCTGTTTTTGAACTATGCGAAGGCGGAGAAGCCGAAAGGCATCGAAGACACGCCGCTCACCGCGCTCATCCCGGCGTTTGCGATCAGCGAGCTGAAGTCGGCGTTTCAGATGGGCTTCATGATTTTCATCCCGTTTCTCGTCATCGACATGGTCGTCTCGAGCACGCTGATGGCGATGGGTATGATGATGCTGCCGCCGGTCATGATTTCGCTGCCGTTCAAAATATTGCTGTTCGTGCTGGTGGACGGCTGGTACTTGGTCGTCAAGTCGCTGCTCGTAAGCTTCCATCCGCCCGTCTAACGGGAACGGGGGAAGCCGAATCGACACCGGAAAGGAGAGGGAGGCCGTGAGCTCCGAATTCGTTATCCGCATCGCCGGCGAAGCCGTTTATACCGTATTGAAAGCAAGCGCGCCGATGCTTCTGCTCGCGCTCGCGGTAGGCCTTCTCATCAGCGTTTTCCAGGCCGCCACGCAAATTCAGGAGCAGACGCTCGCGTTCGTGCCGAAAATCGTCGTCGTCCTGCTGTCCATCCTGATGTTCGGACCGTGGATCCTGCAAACGCTCGTCGACTATACGTTCCATTTGCTGGACAACCTGCACAAGTTTATCGGGTAAGGAGCCTCCGTCATGGAACAGTGGATTCCTTACTTGCCGAACTGGCTGCTCATTTTTTGCCGCATCACCGCGTTCATGCTGGCCGCTCCGGTATTTTCGACCCGGGGCATTCCGTCGCAATGGAAAATCGGCCTTTCGGCGATCATCGCGTTTTTGGCGTTTCCCGCGGCGGGTTTGCAAGAGCCGACCGTCATCGACGGACTGTTCGTCTTGTCGATCGTGCGCGAGGCGCTCGTCGGGCTGCTGCTCGGCTTTACCGCCTACCTATTTTTCACCGCGGTGCAGATCGCCGGCTCGTTCATCGACATTCAGATGGGCCTCGGCATCGCCAACGTGATCGATCCGATGACCGGCGCGCAAAGCCCGCTGATCGGCAATTTCAAGTTTATTTTGGCGATGCTGCTGTTTATGACGTTCAACGGGCACCATTACTTGTTCGACGGCTTGATCCGAAGCTATGAATGGATACCGCTCGGCAACGGACTTTTTGCCGCCATTGAGGGCGGGAGCGTGCACGAATCGCTGCTGCGGTCGTTTTCCGGCGTGTTCGCGATGGCGCTGCAAATGTCCGCTCCGCTCGTCGTCGCGCTGTTTTTGACCGACGTCGGGCTCGGCATCTTATCCAAAACCGCTCCGCAGTTCAACATTTTCGTCGTCGGCGTCCCGATCAAAATCATCGTCGGATTTTTGCTGCTCGTGCTCGTGCTGCCCGGCTTCGTTTATTTGTTTCAAGATTTGTTCGGCTCCATGTTCCAATCGCTCGACCAGCTGACGAAGCTGATCGGGAATGCGCCGAAATAATGCCGCAGCCGTTTGGGGGTGAATGACGTGTCGCGTTTTACGCTGCCGCTCGATCTGCAGCTGTTCGCCGGCGAAAAAACGGAGAAGGCGACGCCCAAGAAGCGGCAGGAAGCCCGCCGCAAAGGGCAGGTCGCCAAAAGCATGGAGCTTCCGTCCTCGCTCATTTTGTTCGGCGTCGTGTTGCTGCTGTTCGGGTACGGCACCCTGATGCGCGGGAAAATCGAAACGTTGTTCGTCTCGACGTTTCACGATTATATGGACATGGACATGACGCTGAACAACGTATCGTCCTTGTTCGGACGGCTTATTTTCGAAGGGATGGTGCTGCTGGCCCCGATCTTCGGAGCGGCCGTGGCGATGGCGCTGCTCGCTTCGTATTCGCAGATCGGCTTTCTCATGACGGCGGAGCCGTTCAAGCTGTCGTTCAGCAAGCTCGATCCGATCAAAGGGATCGCCAATTTGTTCAAGCTGCGCGCGCTCGTCGAGCTGCTCAAGTCGATCTTGAAAATGACCGTCATCGGACTCGTCGTCTTTTACACGATATGGAGTTCCCGCGATCAGCTGATCGAGATGGGGCGCTGGCCGCTCGTTCATACGTTTTCGTACACGGCCCGGCTCATTTTGATGCTCGGCGTGGAAATCGCCGTCATCCTGCTCGTTCTCGCGTTGTTCGACTATATGTACCAACGGTACGAATACGAGAAAAACCTTCGGATGTCGAAGGACGAGGTGAAGCAGGAATTCAAAAATTCCGAAGGCGACCCGCTCATCAAGGGCAAAATCCGCGAAAAGCAGCGGCGGATGGCGCTGCAGCGGATGATGCAGGACGTGCCCAAGGCGGACGTCGTCATTACGAACCCGACGCACTTCGCCGTGGCGATCCGCTACGATCCGAAGCAATCCGAAGCTCCGGTCGTCATCGCCAAAGGAATGGATTATATCGCGCTCAAAATTCGCCAGGTGGCGGAGGAGCACGGCATCGTCAAAATGGAAAACAAGCCGCTGGCCCGCGCGCTGTACGATCAGGTCGAAATCGGGCAAACGATTCCGGCCGATCTGTTTCAGGCGGTGGCCGAAGTGCTGGCTTACGTATATAAGCTGAAAGGGAAAACGACCGTCACTTGAATCCGGAAGCCGGCATCGATTGACGGGGGAGTTCACGGAAAAGGAAAGGAGGGCGCTATCGATGCGAACGAGAGATTTGTTCATATTGTCGGGCATCATCGGGATCATTCTCATGATGGTCGTCCCCATTCCTCTCGCCCTGCTCGACTTTTTGCTCATTGTCAACATATCGATAGCGCTCATCATTATTTTGATCGCGATGAACACGCAGCAGGCGCTCGACTTTTCCATCTTTCCGACGCTCCTGCTCATTACGACGCTGTTCCGGCTCGCGCTCAACGTATCGACGACGCGGAACATTCTTAGCGAGGCGGAAGCGGGAAGCGTCGTCGAGACGTTCGGCTCGTTCGTCGCCGGCGGCAATATCGTCATCGGCTTCATAGTGTTTTTAATCCTCGTCGTCGTTCAGTTTATCGTCATTACGAAAGGCTCGGAACGCGTGGCCGAAGTCGGGGCGAGGTTTACGCTCGACGCGATGCCGGGCAAGCAGATGGCGATCGACGCCGATCTCAATTCCGGCCTGATCAACGAGCAGGAGGCGAAGGAGCGGCGCAAAAAGATCGAGCGCGAGGCGGACTTTTACGGCGCGATGGACGGCGCCAGCAAATTCGTCAAGGGCGACGCGATCGCCAGCATCGTCATCCTGTTCATCAACATGATCGGCGGCCTTATTATCGGTGCGACGTATCACGGCATGTCGCTCAGCGAATCGCTGCAAACGTTCTCGATTCTGACGATCGGCGACGGCCTCGTCAGCCAAATTCCGGCGCTGCTCATTTCGTCGGCCGCCGGCATCATCGTGACGCGCGCCGCCTCCGAAGGCAATCTCGCGACCGACTTGACCGCGCAGCTGTTCAGCTATCCGAAGCTTCTGTACGTCGTGGCGGCGACGATCCTGTTTCTCGGCTTGTTCACGCCGATCCATCTCGTGACGACCGTGCCGATCGCCGGCTTGCTCGCCTTGGCCGCCTACCGGATGCAGCGCAACTTGTCCCGCCGGGCGGAGGAAACGGAGCAGCTGGTCGAGGAGCAAAAAATCGAAGAAGTGCGCAGTCCGGAAAGCGTCGTGTCGCTGCTCGCGGTCGATCCGATCGAATTCGAATTCGGATACGGCCTCATTCCGCTCGCGGATACGAATCAGGGCGGCGATTTGCTCGACCGGATCATTTTGATTCGCCGGCAGTGCGCGCTCGAGCTCGGGCTTGTCGTCCCGGTCATCCGCATCCGCGACAACATTCAGCTGCGGCCCAACGAATACGTAATCAAAATCAAAGGCAACACGGTGGCGCGCGGCGATTTGCTGATGGGTCATTATTTGGCGATGAGTCCCGGCATCGAGGACGATTCGATCGTCGGCATCGAAACGACCGAACCGGCGTTCGGCCTGCCGGCGCTCTGGATCGACGAAGCGATGAAGGAACGCGCGGAGCTGTCCGGCTATACGGTCGTCGATCCGCCGTCGGTCGTCGCCACCCATTTGACCGAAGTCGTCAAACGGCACGCGCACGAGCTGCTCGGACGCCAGGAGACGAAGACGCTCGTCGAAAACGTCAAGGAAACGTACCCGGCGCTCGTGGACGAGCTCATTCCGAACGTGCTTTCGATCGGCGACGTACAGAAAGTGCTGGCCAAGCTGCTCAAGGAAAAAATATCGATTCGCGACCTCGTGACGATATTCGAGACGCTCGCCGATTACGGCACGTACACGAAAGATCCCGACATTTTGACCGAATATGTGCGGCAAGCGCTGTCCCGGCAAATTACGAACCAGTACGCGAGCTCGGGACAATCGCTCAAAGTCGTCACGATCGGGCCGGCGCTCGAGAAAAAAATCGCCGACAGCGTGCAGCAGACGGAGCACGGCTCCTATTTGGCCATCGATCCGGTCTCGTCGCAAACGATATTCCAGAACATATCCGAACAGGTCGGCAAGCTCGTACAGCAGGGCCAGCCGCCGGTCATATTGGCTTCGCCGACGATTCGGATGTATTTGCGCCAGCTGCTCGAAAGAACGATGCAGGACATTACCGTGCTTTCGTACAGCGAGCTTGAGCCGCAAGCCGAAATTCAAAGCGTAGGGGTGGTGAACTTATGAGAGTGAAACGGTACGTAGTCGATTCGATGCCGGACGCGCTGCAAAAAATTCGCGCCGATCTCGGCAAGGACGCGGTTATTCTGAACACGAAGGAAATCCGCTCCGGAGGCTTCCTCGGCTTGTTCGGCAAAAAGAAAATCGAGGTGATCGCCGCAACCGACTCCAGCCAGCCTCAGCCGGCCGCCTCCGTTCCGGCGTCGCTGCCGAGGCAGGCCGTTTCGGCGGGCTCCGCTTTCGCCTCGCATATGGAGGAGGCGGTCGCCGTCGCCGCCAGGGAATCGTCCGCCGCCCCCGTCGCCGTGGCGGCGTTCGGCGCGCCGATCGCTCCGCCGCCGCCGAAAGCCGCGCAGGCGGCGCCGCGAATCCGGGGGAAGGACGAGCTGCTGCTCGACGAAATCAAGCAGATGAAAGAGATGGTCGCCAGGCTGTCGAGCGGCCAGCCGAACGGGCCGGCGTATCCGGAGCCGATCGCGAAGTACGAGCGCACGCTGCTCGATCACGAGATCGCCCCGGATCTCGTCGAGCGGCTGCTGCAGGGGGCCGCGGAGCGGTTCGAGAGCGAAACGTCCCCGAAGACGGAGGAGTTCGCCCGCGAATGCGTCCGGGACCAGCTGAAGGGCATTTTGCATGCGCCCGGCCCGAAGGGCATTGCCGCCGATACCCGCATCGCCCACTTCGTCGGACCGACCGGCGTCGGCAAGACGACGACGATCGCCAAGCTCGCGGCGGAGCAGGTGCTGAAGCATAACCGGAAAGTCGGTTTCATTACGTCGGATACATACCGAATCGCCGCGGTCGAGCAGCTGAAAACGTACGCGACGATATTGAACGTGCCGCTCGAGGTCGTTTTTTCGCCTCAGGAGCTCGCGCGCGCGTTTCAACAGCTGCAGGATCGCGACATTATTTTCATGGATACGGCCGGACGCAATTTTCGAAACCAGATGTACGTTTCCGAGCTGAATTCCCTTCTGCAGACGAATGGGCGCAGCGAGACGTATCTCGTCCTGTCGCTCACGTCGAAATATAAAGACATGAAGGCGATCACGGACAATTTCGCCAAATTCCGGCTCGACAAAGTGCTGTTCACGAAAATGGACGAGACGCAGTCGTACGGCTCCATCGTCAATTTGCTGTACGATTTTCCGCTCCGGCTCTCCTATACGACGAACGGCCAAAACGTGCCGGAAGACATCGCCGTGACGAATGAAGACCGATTGATCGACTTGCTGCTGGAGGAACGCGATTCATGAGCGATCAAGCGCAAAGCCTGCGAAACATGGTGCGGACGCAGTCCGATTCTCGCGCGCGGAATACGAGAATCGTTACGGTGACAAGCGGCAAGGGCGGAGTCGGAAAATCGAACTTTACGCTCAATTTCGCGCTCGCGCTGCAGAGAAAAGGATTCAAAGTGCTGGTGTTCGATGCCGATATCGGTCTCGCCAACATCGACCTGCTCATGGGCGCATCGCCGAAATACAGCTTGTACCATCTGCTTAAGCGGGAAAAAAGCATTTGGGACATCATTTACAAAGGGTACCACGATCTGGAGTTCATCGCCGGCGGCTCGGGCTTCAACGATTTGATCCGGCTGAGCGAGGCGGAAATCGACTATTTCGCCCAGCAGGTGAACGAGCTGAACGGCCATGTCGATTTCATCATTTTCGATACGGGCGCCGGTCTTTCCAAGGAGACGCTCAAATTTATCGTGGCCGCCACGGAAACGATCGTCGTCACGACGCCCGAGCCGACCGCGATTACGGACGCTTACGCGATCATCAAAATGGTCAGCGCGATGGGGCACGAGGTGCGGTTCCGGCTCGTCGTCAACCGGGTCGCCGAAGCGAACGAAGGGAAGCAAACGGCCGACAAGATCGGCCTGGTCGCCAAGCAATTTTTGAATCTGGATATCGAGGCGCTCGGCTTCGTGGAAGATGACGTCAGCGTCAGCAAGGCGGTCAAAAAGCAAGTTCCGTTCACCGTCGCCTACCCGACGTGCCCGGCTTCGCGCAGCATCGAACGTCTCGCCGACCGGTTCGTGACCGGAGAGGCCGCTCCGGAAGCGCCGAGCGGGGGAGTGAAAAGCTTTTTAAACAAAATGATAAAGCTGCTGAAATAGGCGACCGGCAAAACGATGACATCTAGATGGGGTGAATGATATGACAAAGCATACCGTTTTGGTTGTCGACGATTCCGTCTTCATGCGCAAAATCATCTCCGACCTGATCAAGGAGGACGGCCGGTTCGAGGTGATCGACACCGCGAAAAACGGCGTGGAAGCCGTCGACAAAGCGAAACGCCTTAAGCCGGATGTCATTACGCTCGACATCGAAATGCCGGAGATGAACGGGCTCGAAGCGTTGAAGCGCATCATGGCCGAGCACCCGATACCGGTTATTATGCTCAGCAGCTTGACCGAGGAAGGAGCGAAGGAGACGATCGCCGCCCTGGAAATCGGGGCCGTCGATTTCGTGCGCAAGCCTTCGGGCTCGATCTCGCTCGACTTGTTCAAAGTCAAGTCGCTGCTTATCGACAAGCTGTCGATCGCGGTGCAAACCCGCGTCATGCGTCCGTTGTCCGCACCGTCCGCACCTTCCGCTCCTGCTGCGACGACCGCCGTCGACCGCGCAAGCGCTCCGCTTTCGCGGCCGAAGGAATGGACGGCATCGCCGGGCGGCGACCGGATCGAAAGGGTCGTCGCGATCGGTACGTCGACCGGGGGGCCGCGGGCGCTGCAGCAAGTCGTCTCGGCGCTGCCCGAACGGTTTCCCGCCCCCGTGCTGATCGTTCAGCATATGCCTCCGAACTTTACGAAGTCGCTCGCCGCGAGACTCGATTCGACCTCGCGCATTCACGTAAGGGAAGCGGCCGACGGGGAACGGCTTCATAACGGCGTCGTTTACATCGCGCCGGGGGGCTGGCATATGATCGTCAAAAAGGACGACGCCGGTTATAAAATACGCCTTTCCAAAGACGCGCCGCGCAGCGGACACCGCCCTTCGGTCGACATGCTGTTCGAATCGCTGCTGCCGTTTCGGGAGCTGAAGCGGCACGCGGTGCTCATGACCGGCATGGGCAGCGACGGGTCGAAAGGGATGCAGGCGCTCCGGCAGGCGGGCGCGATCGCGACGATCGCCGAAGCGAGCGAAACGTGCGTCGTCTACGGCATGCCCCGCGCCGCCGTCGAGCTCGGGTGCGTGACGCATCAGCTTCCGCTTCACCAGATCGCCGCGAAGCTGACGGAGCTCGTCGCGCCGGAGCAGTCGAAGCAGTAAACGATAAAACAGGGGGTGCCCGCCGTATGGAGATGAATCAATATTTAAGCATGTTTATCGACGAGTCGAGGGAGCATTTGCAGGCGCTGAACGACAACATGCTGAAGCTGGAAGCGAGTCCGGAAGACACCGGCATCGTGCAGACCATTTTCCGCTCGGCCCACACGCTCAAAGGAATGTCCGCCACGATGGGCTTCGAAGACATGGCGTCGCTGACCCATGAAATGGAAAACGTGCTCGACCTGGTACGCAACCATAAGCTGGCGATGAATCCGTTTATTTTCGACGCGATATTCAAAAGCTTGGACAGCCTCGACGCGATGGTCGAAGATATCGTGGCCGGCGGCACGGGCAAAGCCGACGTTTCGGCGATCGTCGCCGTGCTGAAATCGATCGTTTCCGGCGATTACGGGAACGGCGGCGGCGCGGGAGCCGCAGCCGCTCCGTCCGCGGCGTCCGATGCGGAGCTGGACGAATTCCAATATTCCGTATTGATGCAGTCGCTCGAATCGGGACTGCAAGTGTACCGGGTCGAAGTGTCGGTCGATCCGTCTTGCGTGCTCAAGGCCGCTCGCGCCTACATGGTGTTCAACGTGCTCGAACAAAACGGCGAAATCGTCAAATCGACTCCGTCGGTCGAAGATATCGAGAAAGAAAAGTTCGACACTACGTTTTCCGTCTACGTGCTGTCCGAAACCGGTTCGGACGAGCTGCAGCGGCAAATCGGCAACATCAGCGAAATCGTGGCGGTGACGGTCGAAAAGCTGGATGCGGACGGCTTGAAGCGCCGCATGGAGCGCCCGTACGAACAGGCCGCTCCGGCCGAAGCGTCGGCCGCCCGGAAGGAGGCCGCTCCGGCGGCTCCGGCGGTCAAAGCCGAAACGGCCGCGCCGAAAGCGGCCGGCGGCGCCGCGGTCGCTTCCCGGACGATCCGCGTCGACATCGAGCGTCTCGACGTGCTGATGAACTTGTTCAGCGAGCTGCTGATCGACCGCGTCCGGCTGGAGCAGCTCGCCAGCGAAGTGCGCCGGAACGACTTGACCGAGACGGTCGAGCATATGGCGCGGGTCAGCAGCGATTTGCAAAATATCGTGCTGAAGCTGCGGATGGTGCCGGTCGACAACGTATTCAACCGGTTTCCGCGCATGGTTCGCGATTTGGCCAAGTCGCTCGACAAAAAGGTCGATTTGATCATTACGGGCGCGGAAACCGAGCTGGACCGGACGGTCATCGACGAAATCGGCGATCCGCTCGTCCATCTGCTTCGCAATTCCGTCGACCAAGGCGTCGAAACGGTGCCGGAACGGCTGGCGGCGGGCAAGCCGGAAACGGGGACGGTCCACCTGCGCGCTTTCCATAGCGGCAACCACGTCTTTATCGAAATCGAGGACGACGGCAAAGGGATCAACCGCGACAAAGTGCTGGAAACGGCCCTGAAGCGCGGCGTCGTGACGCCCGACCAAGCCAAGTCGCTTTCCGACGAGGAAGTATACCTGCTGCTGTTCGCGGCCGGATTCAGCACGGCCGATAAAATATCGGACATTTCCGGGCGGGGCGTCGGTCTCGACGTCGTCAAAACGAAAATCGAATCGCTCGGCGGCCATGTGCAGGTCAGCTCCAGGCTCGGCGCCGGCACGAAG
Source organism: Paenibacillus sp. GYB003 (assembly GCF_036577625.1). Classification (NCBI taxonomy): domain Bacteria; kingdom Bacillati; phylum Bacillota; class Bacilli; order Caryophanales; family Paenibacillaceae; genus Paenibacillus; species Paenibacillus sp. GYB003. The sequence goes on from NZ_JARBDC010000051.1 coordinate 41,694, forward strand.
TTTTCCGTCCAGCTGCCGCTCACGCTGTCGATCATTTCCGCCATGCTCGTCCGTCTCGGCAGCGAAAAGTACGCGATCCCGCTCTCCTCGATCGTCGAAACGGCGGTCGTGCGCAAGGAGCAAATCCGCAGCGTGCACGGCAACAAAATGATGGAATTCCGCAGCGGCATCATTCCGCTTTTATCGCTGAGCGCGCTGTTCGAGGTGCCGGACTATTCCGAAGCGGACGAGAACGAGACGGAAATCGTCGTCATCCGCAAGGGCGACAAGCTGGCGGCGCTTATGGTCGAGGAGTTTATCGGCCAGCAAGAAATCGTGCTCAAGTCGCTCGGCAAATATTTGACGAATTTGTTCGCCGTATCCGGGGCGACGATTCTCGGCGACGGTCAAGTCGCGCTAATTATCGATACGAACGCACTGATTAAATAATGGAGGGATTCAGCATGGCAGAAGAACTCAAAGTAATCGTATTTTCGCTTGCGCACGAACAATACGGCGTCGAGGTGGACAAGGTGCGGACGATCGAACGGATGCAGCCGCTCACCCGCGTGCCGAAAACGCCCGCCTTCGTCAAAGGCGTGATCAACCTGCGCGGCGTCGTCGTGCCGGTGATCGATCTGCGCGGCCGGTTCGGGCTGCCCGAAGCCGACTACACCGACAATTCGCGCATCATTATCGTCGGCGTGGGCGACCTGGAGGTCGGCATGATCGTCGATACGGCGAACGACGTGGTCGACGTGGACGGCGACGCGATCGAGCAGCCTCCGGAAATCGTCGGCGGCATTCGCGCCAAATATTTGCGCGGTCTGGCCAAGCTCGGCGAAGGGAAGCTGCTCGTCCTGCTCAATCTGGAGGAAGTGCTCAATAAAAGCGAAATCGTGCAGCTCGAGCTGTTCGGGGAATAACGATGCGGGATTTCCAACGGTTCGAGGACTTTCAGCTGGACGTGCTGAAGGAAGTGGGCAACATCGGCGCCGGCCATGCGGCTACGGCCTTGTCCAAGCTGCTCGCCCGGCCTGTCGACATGCAGGTGCCTCTCGTCAATATGCTGCCGTTCGAAGAAATCATCGAACTGCTCGGCGGCTCGGAGCAAATCGTGCTGACGATTTTTTTGCGCGTAACGGGCGACGCCCCCGGCAATATGTTTTTTATAATGACGCGGCAATCGGCCAAAAAACTGCTGAAGCATTTGGCCGGCATCGAAAGCGAGGACGACGATTCGTATACGGACATGGAGCTTTCGGCGCTGAACGAAATCGGCAACATTTTGGCCGGCTCGTACGTGTCCTCGCTCGCGGATTTTACGAAGCTGACCATGATTCCTTCCGTCCCGTCGCTGGCGATCGACATGCTCGGCGCCGTCGTCAGCTACGGACTGATCCAGTACGGGGAAATGGGAGACAACGCATTGTTCATCGATACGAAGTTTTTGGAAGGGAATGATGCCGTGGAAGCCCATGTGTTCTTCGTGCCGGATCCCGAATCGTTCGGCAAACTGTTCGGCGCCCTGGGAGTGCCTCTCGAATGACCGCGGACACATACATAAAGGTAGGCATGGCCGATTTGAACGTGACGTCGGGGACGGGCATTTTGAAAACGACGGGGCTCGGGTCGTGCGTCGGCGTCACGCTGTACGATCCGAAGGCGAAGGTGGCGGGGATGGCGCACGTGATGCTTCCGTCGTCGGACATCGCGAAGGAGGGCAGCCTCAATATCGCCAAATACGCGGATACGGCCATTCCCGAATTGGTCGACCGGATGGCGCGTCTCGGCGCGGCCCGTTCGCGAATGGTGGCGAAGCTGGCGGGAGGCGCGCAAATGTTCGCGTTCGGCACGACGAGCGACACGATGCGGATCGGCCCCCGGAACGTCGAATCGTGCAAAGCGCGGCTGAAGCTGCTGGACATTCCGGTCGTCGCGGAAGATACCGGGGGAAGCTTCGGACGGACGATCGAACTGCATACGGAAAACGGGATTCTCGTTTTGCGAACCGTACAACAAGGAGTCAAGGAACTTTAGCCATGATCGGGACTGTGCGCTGGAATTTGGTTGTCGGTTTTTTCGGTTTTTTGCTTACGTTCTTCCTGTCCGCATCCGCCAACTTTATATGGCGGGCGCTGCTTCACGGCACATACAGCTTTTTGATCCTGTTTGCCTTCGTATTTGCCATGCGCTGGGTACTCGGGACGCTGGTCGGATTGAAAAGCGTAACGGTCGCGGGCGCCGCCCCCGTTGCGGGTCAGACCGTCAACGAAACGACTCCCGACGATCAGGAGCAGTTGAACGAGCTGCTCAAGGAACAGCTGGG
>NZ_JARBDC010000052.1:0-230152 GCF_036577625.1 Paenibacillus sp. GYB003
TCCGCCGCTGACCCCGAAAGGTCCGCTCGACTTGCATGTATTAGGCACGCCGCCAGCGTTCGTCCTGAGCCAGGATCAAACTCTCCAATAAGGTGTTGCTTATTAGATGAGCCGATTTGCTCATTACATACACTTGCGTGTTTGCTTTTCACTCGTTGTGCAGTTTTCAAAGAGCAACTTTTGTTGCGACAGCGAGAATTACTATATCATACTCTCGCATCGATGCGCAACTGTTATTTTCTGGCCAGCGCTTCGAATCTTGCGACTCGGGCGATGGAACCATATCTTACCACATCGTCTCTCAAAATGCAACCGAAACTATTTTCCAGACCAGGGTAATGGCTTACCGTCAGGCACAGACAAGGTCCGACGCGTTTTGCAAAGACAACGATGAATAATATACCACGTTTGCCCCGCCATTACAAATGGTATTTTTTTGACGCCGAACCGATCAGGAACGCTTCGTGCGCCGCCCGACGGCGAGCCTCGTTTTATCGAGCAGCGGAATGACTTTATCCTGCTGCCGGCTCGCGATCGTAATGAACAAAATGTCGATGACGTTCAGCTGCGCGATTCGCGACGCCATCGCCCCGCTTCGGATGCTTTGCTCGACGGAGCTCGTAAACAACCGGATGTCGCCCAATTCCGCCACGGGCGAAGAACCGAATTTCGTCAGCGTAATGATCGTGGCGCCCTGCTGCTTCGCTTCCGTCAACGTTTCGATAATTTCGTTCGTTTGCCCCGAATACGAGATGCCGAACGCAACGTCGCGCTCCGTCAGCGTAACGGCGGACGTCAATTGCGCATGGAAATCGGCGTATGCCTGGCACCACCAATTGATCCGGTTCAGCTTCTGGTGCAAATCCTGCGCGATGACGGCCGACGCCCCCATGCCGTATACGTCGATTTTTCGCGCTTTGGACAGCGCTTCGGCGGCCCGCTCCACTTCTTCCAACGAGAGCACCGACACCGTATCCTGAATCGATTGCTTGTTATTGTTGCTGACCGCCTGAATAATTTCTTCGACGGACGCGCCCATCTTGATTTCCTCGTACGTTCCGGTCGGAATGTTCGAGCTCAGATCGCCGGCGATGCGCAGCTTCAGCTCCTGAAACCCTTTCATATTCATCGTCTTCGTCAGCCGGATAATCGTCGCTTCGGAGACGCCGCTGTATTCCGCCAGCTTCTGCACGGACAGCTTGACGACGTCTTTCGGATGCTCCAGTATATAATCCGCAGCTTTTCGTTCGGACGGTTTCAATTGATCCAATATGGCTTTCATCGCCACAAGCCCGCCGTTCATCGCGATCACTCGTTTCTTTGTTTCTATAATTCCGCCCGTTCGCGCCGATGCCGGTCGTTTCGCTTCGGACAAGGCCACCGGGTCTAAAATCTAGCTTAACCGAACGGTACGGCCGGCGCAATACAATTTCCGGGACTTTCGCCACAAAATCGATGACCGCGAATCGGGCAGTGAACCTTTAGTCGAGTCGGAACCAATATAAGGCGAAGGAGGCCGGCCCCCGATGAACCAACAACAGTCTATAAACGAATTGCTGCAACGCATACGAGACGGAGATCCCGATTCGTTCGCCCGATTGTATGAAGCGACCCGCGACCAGGTATACCGGACTGTCTATTTTCTATTAAAGCAAAAGCAAGACGCCGCGGACGTAGTCAGCGAGATTTATATGGAGCTCCTGCGCTGCTTGCCGAGCTATAACGATGGCCAGCCGTTCCGGTCCTGGTTGAACGGATTGACGGTCCGCCAAGTGCACAGCTGGAACAGGAAGCAATGGCGCTTATTCCGGTTGTTCGAAAGGCGCAGGTCGATGTCGCTCGAAGAGGCGCACGAAGACGCCGCCGACGAAGTGGTGCGGGACGAAAGGGCGGAAGAGCTGTGGGCGTCCATCGAAAATTTGCCGTTCAAGCTGAAAACCGTCATCGTCCTCCGCTACTATCAAGACTGCAGTCTGGAAGAAATCGCGGGGATCTTGAACATCCCGACGGGAACGGTAAAGTCGCGGCATCATCTGGCTCTGAAAAAGCTCCGTCTATCGGTGCGCCAACCCGAATATATGAAGGAGGAATATATTCATGCAGACGGATAACGAGTTGAAACGGATATTTCATAGACGCGCCGCAGCCGTTATGCCGCCGGCGAGTCTGGACGAACGCGTCGCCGGGCTATTCGAGCGCCATATCGGCACCCAACCGGCTAAAACGCGCCGCCGCGCCAGATCGGCTTTCGGCAGACGGACGGCCACCATCGCGCTCGCGCTCCTATTGTTCGGAAGCCTCGCCTACGCTTCGACGACCGTTTATCGAATGAGTACGGAAAATTTCCGTTATTCGATGACGGCCGATCCGACGATTGCGCTGAAGCATGCGTCGGGCAAACAAATTTACGAAGCGGTTGCATTCGTCCAAGGCAAGCTCGGCGAGGACGAAAAGGCCGTAACGTTCATCCGTTTGCTGGACGAGGAAAAACTGCCTCCCCTGATCAGTGTATCGAAGCCGCGGTTATATACGGACATCGCGGAATGGAAAAAAGCCGTCAAGTTCGACGCAGCCTGGAAAATGCCGCAGCGGCTCCCCGAGGGCTACAAGATTGCCGGCGGGAGAACGCAGTTTCCGATCGAAGCCGTTACGGCCGAATGGGCCGACCGATACGGGAGCAAACTGAAGAAAGAGGCGCAAAAGAGCGAGGATGCCGTGTCGTGGATCATAATCGGCAAAGGCGGGCATCCCCCGTACCCGGGAATCGACATACCGAATCTGGTTATAAAAACGAAAGCGGGCGGGGAAATCATCGTCAGCTGGATGAGCGTTCCGCCCGATACGAAAGTCGCGATGGACGTGAAAACAGGCGGTATGACTGTCGCCGAAAAACTCGACGTGAACGGCGTCGATGCGGTCTATTCATATAACGCCGACCACTTCTTCAGCCCGACGGGACGCATGCAATCGCTCTCGTGGTCGGAACAAAAAAACGGGACCACGATCCTGTATCAGCTCTCTGCGGATGCGCCCGATATGACAAAGAACGATTTGGTTGCGATCGCCCGAAATATGGAGTGACCTATAAAAGCAAACCCCCGGCGCCAAGACAGGCGCCGGGGTGTTTTCGCGTTAAGATTGCCGGAGCCTGCGCAGCAGGACCCGTTTCCTATACATCATTTTGCCGACTTCCGCCACGTCGCTCACCGCGCTTTTGTTGAGCAGCGCACCGAACAGCATCCCCGCGATCGGAACGAGCTGGAACAGCTTCTTCCAGCCGAAATTGTCCCGGTACGTCGCGAGCACCTCCCGCCAACCTTGCAGCTCCGAGGCCAGCTCCCGATCCTTCGCCCCGGCGTCCGCCGACGCCAGATCTTCGAGCACCGCCCGTTTGCCGACGATATCGGACGAGCTGAACTGCAAGCATTTGACGATAAACACCCGCTCCCGCGGATCGTTCGGATCGAAGCCGTAGCAAATCGCCGTTTCCTGCAGCACCTTCAGCGACAAGCCGAGCAGGGCGGGAATATCGATCGCCAGCGTAAACAGCCCGCCGAATCCGGTCGTCGCGCCCTGGACGGCGGCGAACGTTTTGCGGCTTTCCGCCAGCCGGTCGGCGGCGCGGTCCATGATCGCAAGCGGCAGCCGTCCCGCTTCGGCAGCCGAAGCCGGAGCCGCAGCCGCATCGCGCAGGCCGTTTTCCTCCGCGGCGCGGCGAAGCGCGTCGAGCACCGTTTTTTCCGAAACGAGATAGCGCCCGCCCGTCTGCACGTAGCCGCCCAGCTCGTCGATCGCTTGGCCGATTTTGTTCCGCACCGTTTTGGGCGTTAGTTTGTCCAGCAGCATGAACGGAATGCGGCCGATTTTTTCCCAAAACCAAATATCTTTTTGCCCGCGCTCCCAACGGGCGACCGACTCGAGCTCCCGCTCCAGCCATTCCTTCGTTTCCGCGGCACGCACGTCCGCGCGCGGCCCGCCGGATTCGTCCGCAAAGCCGGCAGCTTCGTCCGAAAGCAACGTCATCGCTCACCACTCCTGTCTTTGTTCTAGTATGCTATACGGATCGGAAGCCATTCCGGCTCAACAAAAATATCGTTCGCGGCGGCACCGTTTCGCGGATAGCATGCAGGAATAACGGACACCGACGGTCGGAACAAACGATCCAGCTACCGCTTCAATACCTTTAACCGGCGCATCAAACGGGCGTAAGCGTCCTCGAGCTGCTCCTTCGAATCGTGTTTGCCCGGAGCGGACAAACGGCCGAGCAAGCCGGTCAGCTCCAGCTCGAGACGCATCGTTTCCGCCTCGCGTTCCGCGGCGGACAAGCCCGCAGCCTCATCGGCTTTCTCCGCGTCCGCCCGTCCGGCCGGCTCGCCGGAAGCTGCCCTTTCCCGATTGTCCGAGCCTCCGGCGGACCGTTCGCCCGATTCGCGTTTTCGTTTCCGTTCCCGATACTCCGCGAATCCGCCGTATTCGAACGTCCACGTCCCGTTTTCCATAACGAGCAGATGGGTCGCCACTTCGTTCAAAAAATGCCGGTCGTGCGAGCAAAACAAAATCGTCCCCGGGTATTCCCGCAGCACCTCCGCCAGCTTCTCCCTGGCGAAAATGTCCAAATAGTTGGTCGGCTCGTCGAGCAGCAGCACGTTGTAGTTCGCCATAAACAGCTTGGCGAGCACCGCCTTGACTTTCTCTCCGCCGCTCAAGACGCCGGCCGGCTTGAATACGTCGTCCCGCTTCATCAGCATGCGCGCGAGCGCGGTGCGGATATTCGCCTCCGGATAGTCGCTCGTCTCCGCGACCTGCTCCAGTACGGTGCGATCGTTTCGCAAGCCGTCCAGCCGTTGGTCGAAATAGCCGATCTTGCTCGCCGCGGCAAGCCGTACGCCGGCCTCCTGCCGAAAAATCATTTGCAGCAGCGTCGTTTTGCCGCAGCCGTTCGGACCGACGATGCCGAGCCGCATGCCGGGGGCGATGCTGCAGGAAAACGGACGGAACAACAGCCTCTCGCCGAACGACCGTTCGAGACGGTCGATCCGGATCGCCTCCTTGGCGTGAATCGGCGTATGGTACCGGATATCGAAAACGGGCTGCTCGCGAATTTTCGGCTTTTCCTTGACCTCCAGCTGTTCGATGCGCTTGTGAATCGTCTGCACCGTTTTCTCGACTTTTGCCTTGCGCCGGTTGAACCGGTCTTTGCCAAGCCGCGCTTCGCTGTTCGTCTTGCCCGTTCGTTCCTTCTTCATGCTTTTCGCCTGTTCCGCTTTTTCGACGGCCGCCTGCTCGAGCCGCCTTTTCTCCTTCGCGTACTGCTCGTATTCGAACCATTCGCGTTCGCGCCGCTGTTCCTTCTGCCGCATATAGTCGGAAAAATTGCCGGCATAGTCGCGGAGCCGCCCGTCCTCCAGCTCGAGAATGCGGGTGCACACCGCATCCAGCAGCATCCGGTCGTGCGAAATGAGCATCACGGTCCCGGAGTACGTCCGCAGCTGCTCCTCCACTTCCGCCGCTCCGTCCGTGTCGAGATGGCTCGTCGGCTCGTCGGCGAACAGAAGCGCCGCCTGCTTGCGCATCGCCTGCCGCCATTTCCAGCGCGTGCGTTCCCCGCCGCTCATGGTGGCGTACGCCTCCGGCGCCGCCGATTCCTCCTCGTTCGACTCGGCAAGCTCCGGATCGGCCGGGTCTATCTGCCGAACGAAGGCAGCCGTGCCGTGCCGCGCGACCGATCCTCCGTCCGGCTCCGCCAGGCCCGCCAGAACGGAAAGCAGCGTCGTTTTGCCTGCGCCGTTTTCGCCGACAAGGCCGACCCGCTCGCCCTCGTACAGGCGCAGCGTCCCTTCGATCCGAAACAACAGCCGGTCGCCGATGCGGCGTTCGAGCTGATTCGCTTCCAGTCTTAACATACAAAAAAACCTCCCCGTACCCGGAGAGGATTGGTCGTTTTCCGTTTTCCATATACCGACGCAAACCGCCTTGCAACCAGCGGCGCAGCCGAATACGCGCGTGCCGTATCGATTCGCTTCCGTCTCATCCGGCTGCGGACGCATCCGGACGAAAAGGTCGCGCCATCGTCCGACCAACGGCGCGAAACGGGCCGGTTCGGCTATGCGGGTGCGGTATCGGCGAAGGACGTGTATTCGGTCGTATGGACAGACGTATCCCAATCTCCGGGTCAATTCGAATTAGAATCATCGTTCGGTATGATCCAATGCGCTTTGCCTTACGACAGAGATACATGATCCATTTCCGTCAAATACCTTGCCCTTTCCTTCGATTAGCCGCCGCTTTGTTTTGGCGCTGCGGCTTGCTCACAGTATAATGGGAATGGAATCCTTTTGTCAAACGCCCGGTTTCGGGGCGGGACACCTTGGTCGCGCTTGGAACGCGGCCGGACGGCAGGCAGCAAAACGTCCGTCGTCCGGGGCAAATCGGTCCCTATCCGCCTGTCGATTCGTTGGACGCCGATTTCCGGCCCGCGAAAAGTACGCTATACGTTCCGACCCGTTTCAATCCTTTCTTAGGAGGTTTCGCTTATGTCCCAGGATCCGCTGTACACCCCGCTTTGCCGGCTGCTCGGCATCGAGCTGCCGATCGTGCAGGCCGGCATGGCCGGCGGGCCGACGACGCCGGAGCTCGTCGCCGCCGTATCGGAGGCCGGAGGCCTCGGCACGCTCGGCGCCGCCTACATGGAGCCGGAGGCGATCCGCGAAGCGGTTCGCGCGATCCGGCGCCTGACGGCGAAGCCGTTCGGCGTCAATTTGTTCGTCGTCGCGATGCGGGACGATTACTCGCGGTACGCCGAAGTGCAGCCGGTGCTCGACCGGCTCGGCGCGGAGCTCGGCGTGCCGCCGCGGGCCGGCCTGGAGCCGATGCCCACGCCCGATCGGCTGGAGCGGCAGTTCGCCGTGCTGCTGGAAGAGGACGTCCCCGTCATCAGCACGGCGTTCGGTCCGCTCCCCGAGCCGTTCGGGCGCGCGGCGCGCGATGCGGGCCGGCTCGTCGCCACGATGGTGACGACGGTGGAGGAGGCGCGGCTCGCCGAAGCGGCGGGCTGCGACGTCCTCATCGCGCAGGGCGGCGACGCCGGGGGCCACCGGGGCACGTTCGACGTCGAACGTCGCCCGTACGGGGCCCTCGTGGGCACGTTTTCGCTCGTTCCGCAAATTGCGGATCGGGCGAACGTGCCCGTCGTCGCCGCCGGAGGCGTGATGGACGGCCGCGGCCTCGCCGCGGCGCTGCTCCTTGGGGCGCAAGGGGCGCAGCTCGGCACGCGGTTTTTGACCGCGGCCGAATCCGGCGCCCATCGCGCCTACAAGGAGGCGCTGCTGGCGAGCGCGGAGGACGACACCGTCGTCACCCGCTGGTTTTCGGGCCGGCCCGCGCGCTCGCTGCGGAACCGGTTCATCGAGGAAACGGAGCGGGCCGGCGTCGAGCCGCTGCCGTTCCCGAGCCAAAACAGCGCGACCGGCCCGCTGCGCCAAGCGGCGGCTCGGCAAGGCGACGCCGGGTACATGTCGCTTTGGTGCGGGCAGGCGCCCCGCCTGCTCACCCGCGAAACGCCGGCGGCGCAAATCGTCCGCGAGATCGCGGAGCAAGCCCGCCGCCTGCTTGCCCCGGGGACGCCGTAATGATCCGCAGCGCAAAAGGCCCGATAAAGTGAGCAGTCATATGCTCCTTTATCGGGCCTTTTCGACTTTGGAGGTTGCTGCGCCGAACCGTTAACGAACGAAACTTCCCAATTAGCCACCTTCACCTGCGCTAATTCGCCCGAAATGCCGGGCAACGTGCAATGAAGGAATTTTAGTTCACTATTAATGCCACTAAGTATATGAATAGTGAACTATCGTTTTGTATCGCACAACATTTTCGTATTAGCGGACAACTAAGAAAATGAGGTTCCTTATTAAGAAAATAAAGTTCATTAACGATCGGAGACCGCCCGCTCCACAGCCGAAGTCGGAACCGGGCGACGGCGGCATGAAGCCTGCGCCCTCACCCTTGCGCCGTCGCCCCCCTTGCTACCTTGCTTGTTCTCGCTTCACGCGCCGCGCATCGCCTGCTCGAAATAGTCCCATCCGAGGCCGACCTGCTCCGGCTTATGGGAATCGGAGCCGTACACGCATTCGATGCCGGCGGCCGTACAAACGCGGATGAACCATTCCGGAACGTACGGCTTGCCGCATGTCTCCACGCGCAGACCGGCCGTGTTCACGTCGACGCCGACGCCGGTCCGTGCGAGCAGCGGAACGACCCGCTCCAGCCTCTCGCGCACCTGCTCCTCGTCGATCGGCGGCAGCGCGCGGCCGAACTTCTCGATCAGCCCGATATGGCCGAGCCGCTTCCGTCCCGGCAATCGGATCGCGCTTTCGATCGCCAGCTCGACGTGGTCGAAATATTCGCCGACGACCTTTTCCATCGAGCCGTAATAGTCGAGCAAATTCGTCTTGAAATCGTCGGGCTTGTAATCGATGCAGCGCATGCCGCCGCGGCCGGGCAAGTAATGGACCGATACGACGCAATCCTCCAACAGGTCCGCCCACGGCTCCGCGACCCGCTGCGTAAACGCGAAATTATCGTGCAAATAATCGATCTCGAGCCCGACCGCGACGTCGATCCGCCCTTCATACCGGTTTTTGCAGTCGCGCACGTATTCGAAATAGGCCGGCATTTCCGCGAAGTCCATCGCCAGCTCCGCCATCAGCCCTTCGTCGGGCACGAGCTTCTCCGGCAAAGGCGGATGCTCCGTGACGGAATACCGCTCGAACCCGAGCGCGATAGCCCGGTCCAAATAACGCTCCAATTCGTCCGGGTGGCCGTGCTTGCAAAATTTCGTATGCGAATGCCCGTCCCATTTGATCATCGTCCGATTCTCTCCTCCGTCTTCTCCGCCTACGGCCCGCCTCGGCGCCGCTTTCGGTCCGCCGACACCGGCCGCCGGGCGCCGGTTCGGCACGGCCCGACAATAAATCCGACGCGTCCTAGCCGGCGCCGAAGGAGCGCTTCCTTCGTCACCATCGCGCTCCGTGCCGGTCGGCCGTTTTTCCGTATTCATTGTACCAGCTTCGCCGCCGGCCGCGCCATGCCGATTTTTCCGCGAGCGTTACGCCTGCGCCGTCGCCGTTTCGGCCTCGTAGACGTCCGGGGATACGCCGTCCAGAAAGGGAGTGCGCTCGCCCGCATAGCAAAGGTGCAGCTCGTGCATGGCCCGCGTGCAGGCGGTATAAAACAGCTTCCGCTCGCTCTCCCGGCCGTAACGGTCGCGGGATGCGTCATACAGCACGACGCCGTCGAATTCGACCCCTTTGGCCAAATACGAAGGGATGACGACCGTCCCCTGCTCGAACGTCGTCGAGGTCGTGCCGATCAGCTTCACCGGCAGCAGCGCCTGCAGCGCTTCGTACGCCTCCCGGCTTTCTTCCGCTGTTTTGCAAATGACGGCGATCGAGCGGTGTCCTTCCTCCTGCATGCGCCGAATCCGTTCGGCGACGGCGGCCGGCAGCGCAGCCCGGTTCTCCGTCCGGACGACAACCGGCTTCCTTCCTCCCCGATTGAACAGCTCGATCGCTTCGCCGCCCGCTATAAGCCCACGCGTAAATTCCACGATTTCGCGCGTGGACCGGTAGCTCCGCGTCAATACGAACTTCTCCGTCTCCTCCTCGTCGAACAGCCGGGCCAGCGCCGCAAAGCCGTCCTCCTCGGCCGCGTGCGCATAGATCGCCTGGTTCAAGTCGCCGAGCACGGTCATTTTCGCCCGCGGGAACAGACGGCGCAGCACGGCGAATTGGAACGCGGAGTAATCCTGCGCTTCGTCGACAAAGACGTGCCGGACGGACGTATTCGTCTGAAACCCTTCGAGCCGCTCCAGCACGTTCAAATACGGCGCGGCGTCTTCGTTCCCCAGCTCGCCCCGGTCGAGCCTTTCGACCGTCTGCGCGCAGATGTCGCTCCACAGCGGCGGCAGCGGGTCTTCGGGCGCAAGCGAGGCGGCGAAATCCGGGCGCTCGAACAGCTGCCGGTATATGCCGGGGACGTCGATGAAGGCGAGCCGTTTCGCCGCCCTTCTAAGCGGCTTGAATCGCTCTTGCACGACCATGAACGCCAGCTGATCGTGCTCCCGGGCGAAATCGTCGAACGTGTTTTCGGAAAATCGCTTTTTCCGCTGCAGCTGCTCGAACGCTTCGATATAGGCATCCTTGTCGAGCAGCTCGATTTCGTCTTCGACCCACGGCTTGCGCCGTTCCAGCTTCGCCAACTGCCGCAGCTCCTTCAGCAGCCATTCCGACAGCTCCTGCATCCGGTTCGGAAGCGTGCGGGCGCGGTCCGTCTCGTAAAACTTTTCCCGCAGCCGATCGGCGGACACGAGCACCCGGTCCCGGAACGTCACGTCGCGAAACCGTATGCCGTCCGTCGCCAAATAGGCCGCATACTTGTCGAGCAGGCGCATGAAGGCGGCGGACGATTTGAAGCGGATTCCTTCCACTCTCGCCGCGTAGCCGGGCTCCTCCATCGCGGTCAGCGTATATTCCATCTGCTCGAACGGGTCTTCGACCTTGAACGATTGCCCGAGCCGGTATTCGACGTATTGCTGGAACGTCGTCTGCTCCATGTTTTCTTCCCCGAGCTCGGGCAGCACCGTCGATACGTAGCTGTTGAACATCGGGTTCGGCGAAAACAGCACGATTTGATCCGCTTTGAGCGTTTCGCGGTACCGGTACAGCAAGTAAGCGACGCGCTGCAGCGCCGCCGACGTTTTGCCGCTGCCCGCCGCGCCCTGCACGATCAGCAGACGGGCCCGCTCGTTGCGGATGATCCGGTTTTGCTCCCGCTGGATCGTCGCCACGATGCTCTTCATCTGCGCGTCCGACTGCTTGCCGAGCACCTCCTGGAGCAGCTCGTCGCCGATCGTGACGCCCGTATCGAACAGGCTGCGAATGACCCCGTCCCGGATGACGAACTGGCGCTTCAGTTCCATGTCCCCTTCGATCGTGCCGCCCGGCGTTTCGTACCGCGCCTCGCCCGGTCCGTAATCGTAATATAGGCTCGACACCGGCGCCCGCCAGTCGTAGATGAGAAACTCCATGCCGTCGTCGCTGAGCAGCGAGCTCGTGCCGATATAGACGCGTTCGGCATTCCGCTCGCCCTTTTCCCGAAAATCGATCCGCCCGAAATAAGGAACCTGCTTCAGCCGCGCGAGCGCCTTCAGCTGATTGAACGCATGGCGGTGGCTGCGCTCCCGCTCCGACAGCACTTCCGCCTGCTGCTTCATGCTGGCGAACGTCTCGATCGCTTCGATGGCGTCTTCCAAATTGACCGTTACATCGTCCCAAAACGTTTTGCGAATTTGCACGATGTCCGTTTTCAGATCGCCGACCTGCTCCCCGAGCTTCTCCATTCGCTCGTCGATAATGCCGACGACACGGTTCACCCTCTGCTGCTCCTCCGCCCTGTTCAATTCCGCGCTCATGCCACCGCTCCCTTTCGTCCTTATTTTTCGCTCGAAAAACGAGTTGACAACGTTCTTCCCTTTGTGTTATGATTATGTTGGGAATATATGATGATTATCGTTTTTCATGAGCGAGAATCACTTTTCATTGTACCACGGGGTTATTCCCGATACAAGGCGATATTATGCAAAAAGAGCAACGGAGACGCATCGGCGACTCCGTTTTTTAGTTTCCGGACGGCAATCCGACCCGGACTGTACGTATGCCTTAACGGCTCGGCGTCCGTTCCCTCGAATGCAATAAACCTCAGCCCGCTGTCCGACGTCTTTGAACGGATCCGTACGATTCGTTCGCAAATTTCTTGCGCCGGGCAGCTTGTTCACCTTCTCCAAACTCTCATGAAATGCTCAACACGCCTCGAATGCGCCCCTCCTGTCATATTGCGGAAAAGTCCCTCCAAGCAATGCATTTCGTTTTGTATGCTAAACCTTTCTACGACTCCCGACCTTCGGCCCGGCTCATTAGCGGGCAATTTATGTCCGAGGGATACATATATTCATGTAAACGGCGGCAGGCTTCTTAATTCCCGTTCGACACTTTTGTAAAATACAACAATTTCAATTATATAATTGAAATATACTCGTTACAGTTATATAATTTCGTTACAAATTATTTTATTGGGGAGTTGAATCGCATGCCTGAACCGACGGCCGTCAGCTCGTCGCTTGACGAGCTTTCCGAAGGGATGGCCGCCTTCGAGGAGGAATTGGCCGACGAAATCGGAGAGCTCGCGAAACGGCGCGATTGGCAGGCCATTCAAGAAAAGACCGAGTACGCCAAGCAAATTCGCGCGTTCGCCCACAAGATCATGGCGCTCAAGGAGGAGTGGGACCGTCTGAACGGCTTGGACGATGCAGGCCCGGCGGAGTACGAAGGCGATCCCGACCAGCTTCCCGTTACCGCCCGCACCCGCTGGGAGCAAATCGGGGACAAAATTCGCGTGCAAACCGAAGGCGTCCGTTCCGCATACTCGAACGTGATCCCGGTTTGGCTGTTTAAAGATTTGGCTCTTGCCGCCCTTTCGCTAATCCGCGCAAACGGTTACGTGAAAACGGCCGACGTGCTGAACGGCAAACTGGATACGATCGTCGAAAAAAGCGAATACAAGCGCGCCCCCCGGCTTCCGGTGTACGTCACGTTCAAAGTGCTGGTCAAGGAAGGCATTTTCGAGAACCCGGACCGGAATACGCACCGGTATACGCTCGTAGGCGGCAACGAGCAGTTACTGCATCGTTTTTTGGGCGAGCTCGGTTAACTGCGGATATTTAACGTCGCAAAAGAAGCCGTTCGCAAAAAAGTCGCTCAGCCGTCGTCATCAGGCGCTGCGCTGCGGAAAGTCTCCAACGTGCAATGGGAATTACGCTTTCCCCGTCCCGACACGAAGGAATACAAGATCGGAAGAAAAGATTACCGGCAAGGAGCGTGTACTTATGGGTGAACGAATCATCCGGCAAATCGGAGATCCGGTACTGCGGCAAGTTTGCAAGCCCGTACCGGCCGTTACGCCGAATATTATTAAGCTGCTTAACGATTTGGCGGATACGATCCACGCCGGCGACAATCGCGCCGGACTCGCCGCTCCGCAGGTCGGCATCGCCAAACGGGTGGCCGTCGTCGATTACGGCACCGGGCTGATCGAGCTCATTAATCCCGTTATCGTCGAACGTTCCGGCGAACAGACCGGAGCCGAAGGTTGTTTATCGATTCCCGGCGTATACGGGATCGTCAAGCGCGCGCAATATGTCAAGGTAAAGACGCTCGACCGCGACGGGAACGTCGCGTACGTAGAAGGCACGGACAACGTGGCGGTTTGCTTGCAGCACGAAATCGATCATTTGGACGGCGTGCTGTATATCGACCATGTGAAGAAAGGCGAGCTGTTCAGCGAGCATAACGACAAACCGCTGGACGTCCTGAACATGATCCGGCTGTCGCGGTCGCAGGAAGGAAGGTAAGCGGCACGCTCAATTCGGTCGCTTCCGAGAACGTTCCTCCCGATCCCGGAGCTTCTCCCTCTTGCCAATCGCCCGCTCTGTACTATGATCGAAGCACACCGTTCGAGCCCTTTTCGGGCCGATGCGGTGTTTTTTTTATTTTGTATTAGGAAGGGAGCTGCATTATGACATTCGAAAGCGAGTACGAAGCTTTTCTGCTGCGCCATGCGAAGATGGGCCCGAGCGAGCGTCTTCGCCGTCTGCAGGAGGGACACGGCCATGCCGAGAAGCTGTTTCTTCAGCATGTGTGGTGGCCGGCGATCGGTCATTTCGACCATTTGCATCCGGAATACGAGGTCCATGACATCAAGGACGGCACGCGCTTTCTCGATTTCGCCTATATCCGGACGCCGTACAAAGTTTGTTTCGAAATCGACGGCTACGGCCCCCATAGCCGGGATGCAAGCCGACGGCAGTTCGCGGACAATTTGTTGCGGCAAAATCATCTCGTCATCGCGGGACGGAAGGTGATTCGCTTCGCCTATGACGACATTCAAGAAAAGCCCCGTCGCTGTCAGCAGCTGCTCGGCAAATGGTTCGGCGACGAGCATCGTCACGCCGCCGATTAGTCGAAATCGACGTCCTGCTTCCCGCTTCGGGTGCGAAACGAATACGAACGTACCGGCTGAGCGCTTCCGTCCAACCATATTTATATGGATGATCCCCCATTAACGGAAGCAGATTTAAGCAGATTCCGTTATCCGTGTAAAATAAAAAACATGTAGGGCATTAAAGGAACTGCGTTCCGTTATTTGTCCAAGATGCGGGTTCATCCTCAAAGCGCGGCAAACGGCGCGAGCCGCACCAGCTCCCGGCGCGTCCCGATCGCCATGACCGGCTCCGCCTCCGGCGCCATCCATTCGAGGACGCGCAGCACGTGCTCCTCCGCGGTCGTCACGCAGCCGGCCGAGCCGGTATCGGGGCCGCTCCAGACGTGGAAAAAGATCGCGCTCCCCCGCCCCGGCACGATCGGGCTATCGTTATAGCGGATGACGGCCGCTTTCCGATAAAGCGGAATCGACAGCCGTTCGAACGACGCCCAGCGGCCTGCCGGATCGCCGTCGTAGCGGACCCAGCGGTTGTAATCCGGCGAACGCGGATCGTCTACCCAGTAGTCGCGGTCGTCCGTCAGCCGGTACGGCCACGTCCCTGCCGGAACCGGCCCGGCGCCGAAGCCGCTGCCCATCCGGAACCGCCCGGCGGGCGTCCGTCCGTCTCCTTCCCGCTTCAGCAAAGACAGCCCGCCGCGCCCGATCGCCGCGGGAGCGGTTCCTCTCCGCTTCCAACCGTCCGCCTCGCTCCGCCGCTCCCACATGGACAGCGTCGCCCGGACCGTTGCGTAATCCGGCGCCTCAACGACGAGCATTTGACCAGTGCGTTCGATGCCGCACACCTCCATAAGCCGCTCCCCCTTCGATCTTCTACTATGCGTCGTGCTTTTTGCGCTGTCTCGTTGTTCCATTCACATATTTTCCGTCCGTCCATTATACGCCGAATTCATGCCGCTAAGAAGACGTTGTCTGGAATAAGACTTTATCGAACGTTACCGGGGGTACTTCCCAGCGATTCCCTCTCCCGTTTCTGAAAAAACAGCGAAAGTACCAAAAAAGGTCATCGTATTCCATAGGATTGCGCCGTCATTTTTCTTACAATGAACCTATCTATGCCTTTCGCATCGCGTTATAATAACATTGGCGGAAACTGGACATGGACATGGAAATGACATTACCGGCAAAAAGGAGTCGAACCGATGAACCGTCATCTTCACGCGGATATCGTCATTATCGGAGGAGGCACCGGAGGAACGGCGGCGGCGCTCGCCGCGGCCCGGATGGGACGCTCCGTCATTATGACCGAGGAAACCGATTGGATCGGAGGCCAGCTGACGAGCCAAGCCGTGCCGCCGGACGAGCATCCGTGGATCGAGCAATTCGGCAGCACCCGCAGCTATCGCCAGTTCCGCAACGGAGTGCGCGCCTATTACCGCGACCACTTCCCCCTTACGCCCGAGGCGCGCGCCAACGAGCGGCTCAATCCGGGCGGCGGCGGCGTCAGCCGGCTGTGCCACGAGTTCCGCACCGCGCACGCCGTGCTGCTGCAAATGGTCGCGCCGTACGTGCACAGCGGCAGGCTGACCATCTTGACCCGCCATGCGATCGAGTCCGCGGAAACCGAAGGCGACCGCGTCGTCTCGGCCGTCGTGCGCAATCGCGACACCGGCTCGCAAATAACGTTGACCGCGCCGTACTTCATCGACGCGACCGAATGCGGCGACGTGCTGCCGCTGGCCGGGGTCGAGTACGTAACCGGGGCGGAATCGCAAGCCCAAACCGGCGAGCCGCACGCGCTGGAAGGCGAAGCGGACCCGCTCGACATGCAGGGCTTCACCCATTGCTTCGCCATGGATTATGTCGAAGGCGAAGACCATACGATCGAGCGCCCGGCGCAGTACGATTTTTGGCGCAATTACAAAGCCGACTTCTGGCCGGACAAGCTGCTCAGCTGGAAAGGCGTCCGCCCGCATACGCTCGAGACGGTGCAGTACGAGCTGTTCCCCGGCACGGACCGCTACTCGCTGTTCCATTACCGGCAAATCGTCGAGAAGTCGCACTTCGTCCCCGGGACGTACGCAAGCAACGCGACGCTCGTCAACTGGCCGCAAAACGACTACTGGCTCGGTCCGGTGTTCGAGGTCAGCGAGGAAGAGCGCGCGAAGCATCTGGAAGGCGCGAGACAGCTCAGCTTGTCGCTGCTGTACTGGCTGCAAACGGAAGCGCCGCGTCCCGACGGCAAGTACGGCTACCCCGGACTTCGTCTGCGTCCCGACATCGTCGGCACCGAGGACGGCCTGGCGATGTATCCGTACATCCGCGAATCGCGCCGGATCAAGGCGGAGTTCACCGTTCTCGAGCAGCATGTCGCTACGGCGTGCCGCCCGGACGGCAAAGCGGAAACGTTCGCCGATTCGGTCGGCATCGGCTGCTACCGGATCGACCTGCACCCGAGCACGGGAGGCCGGCATTATATCGACATTTCGTCGCTGCCGTTCCAAATTCCGCTCGGCGCGCTCATTCCGGTGCGCATGAACAACCTGCTGCCGGCCTGCAAAAATTTGGGCGTGACGCACATTACGAACGGCTGCTACCGGCTCCATCCGGTCGAATGGAACATCGGCGAATCGGCCGGCTATTTGGCCGCCTACTGCCTCGAACGCGGCGTTTCGCCGCGCGCCGTGCGCAATACGAAGCCGGATCTCGAGCAGTTCCAGCAGCTGCTCGCGCGCGAAGGCGTCGAGCTGTCGTGGCCCGCAACCCGTCCGGTATAATCGTTCTTTATCGTTTCATACCCTTACCAATCCATGAATGAGGTGCTATCCGTGAGCAAAACCGTAAAAATCGCCGTCGTCGGCGCCGGATCGATCTCCGAAAGCCATTTGCGCTCCTATAAGGAAAACCCGCAGGCCGAGCTGTACGCCATCTGCGACCTGAACGAACAGCGCGCCCGCGCCAAAGCGGAGAAGTATAACATTCCGCACGTTTACACCGACTACAACGAGCTGCTGAAAGACCCGAACATCGACGCCATCAGCGTTTGTACGTGGAACAACGGCCACGCGCCGATCAGCATCGCGGCCCTTAACGCCGGCAAGCACGTGCTGTGCGAAAAGCCGCTCTGCAAAACGGTCGAAGAAGCGTACGCCGTTCAGGAAGCGGTTCGCAAAAGCGGCAAAACGCTGCAGGTCGGCTTCGTCCGCCGTTACGCGTCGAATACGCGGATCGTCAAGGAATATATCGACAACGGCGAAGTGGGCGAAATTTACTACGCCAAAGCGACGTGCATTCGCCGACTCGGCAACCCGGGCGGCTGGTTTTCCGACATCGAGCGTTCCGGCGGCGGCCCGCTCATCGACTTGGGCGTTCACGTCATCGACTTGTGCTGGTATTTGATGGGGCGGCCGAAAGTAAAAAGCATCAGCGGCAACACGTACCGCAAGCTCGGCAACCGCGCCAACGTGAAAAACCTGGCCTACTACAAGGCGGCCGACTACAACGCCGAGCATAACGACGTGGAAGACTTGGCGAACGCGGTCATCCGCTTCGAAAACGGCGCTTCCCTGCTCGTCGACGTCAGCTTCACGCTGCACGCGAAAAAGGACGAAATCTCCGTCAAGCTGTACGGGGAAAAGGGCGGCTTCGAGGTCGAGCCGGAGCTGGCGATCGTTACCGAAAAATACGATACGATCCTGAACGTAACGCCGCAAATCAACAACCTGTCGTTCGATTTCGTCAAAGGGTTCCAGGACGAAATCGACCATTTCATCGGCGTTTGCCTCGGCGAACGCGAAACGCTCAGCCCGGTCGAGGACGGCGTGGAAATGATGAAAATTTTGTGCGGCATTTACGAGTCGGCGGAAAAAGGCGTGGAAATCCGGTTTTAAGCCGCGTTAACAAAATCAAGCAAGCCGAATGATAATTGTTATCATTCAGGGTCATACTAAGAGGGGAGATCGCAGCTCCCCTCTTTTTTAAATCGGATTACAGCTTCGGTTCGAACGTTTTGCAGTCGGTTTCTTCGGAATTTCGCGCATGCTCGCCGCGGTGGCTGACTACATAGATGGACGATGCGCTGCATTTGTTGCCGGCCGCCCAATATTTGCACGAATTCACTTCGCAAAGCACGTCTTTGGCCATGTCCCTCACCTCCCCTCTCCCATTAAGGGTGGGCTACCGGGGCATTGTTTTATACGTGCTTCTTTTTGTTCCGCATTCGATCGGCGGGGGAACGCCGCGAATGCGATCGGCGCGCCCTGCCGATACCGGCGTTATTTGCCTTTCGCTTTTCGCGCCTCGGCAATTTGCTTGTCGGCCGTCTCCTGCGCGTCGCGCAGCGCCGTATTGATATCTTTCTGACCGAGGGCAACCGCTTTCGCAGCGTCGTTCAGCCGCGGCTTCACGATGGAACGGTCGTATTCGTTCGGGTTGTCGTGCATTTTTCTCGGCTTCGCCTTGAAGATGCCGGCCGTGTTTTTCCCCTTCAGGCTGCCCAGATCGGATCCGAACGACTTTTCCAGCTCCGGCTTGTTCAATACGGGGAACCGCCCCGCCTTGGCGACGGCTGTCTGAATTTCCTCGGACAGCATATAGGCCATCACCTTGAACGCATCGTCCTTATGTTTGCTTTGGTTGCTCAGCATGAGCAAATGCATGTCGACTTCCCTGCCCTTGCCGAGCTCCTCCTGGAAGTTGGGGAGGGCGGCGATGTCGTAGTTCAGCGGCTGTCCTTTCAAAAACAACTCCTCCGCGGCCCCGATCACCCCGTCCGACCAGTTCGGCAGCATCGCCAAATTGCGGTCCTTCAAAAAGGCGTTCAGCCCGTAAGTCCACTTGTTGTTCGGGCCGATGTAGCCCGGAATATCGTAATTTTGCTTCAGCAGGTTAAATATGTTTTTCCAGCCGTCGGAGTTGATGACCGTATTGCCGGTCTTCGCGTCGACGAGCGGCAGCGACAGCTGCCCGCCCGGCCGGTCCGGTTCGGTGAAATCGAGCCCGACATACTGGATGCCGCCGTCTTGACGGGTCAATTGCTTCGCCAGTCCGATGACCTGATCCCACGTCATCAAATCTTTCGGATAGCCGACGCCGAATTTATCGAAAATGTCCTTATTGTAAAACAGCGCCGCGTAATTCATCACGAACGGAAGCCCGATCATTTCCCCCGGTTTGTCCGCATACATGCCGAGCGTCTCCAAGACGGCCGGATTGACGCCCGACAAATCGAGCTTCTCCTTCTTGACGTATTCGGACAGATCCGCCACCCATTTCAAATCTTTATGGGCGAATACCGCCGTATTGCTGCCGTACATGATATCCGGGTACGTTCCGGCCGCGATGAGATCGTTCGGGTCGGTGCCGCCGTTTGCTTTATCTTTCACGAATTCGAGCGTAATGTGGGGATACTTCTTCTTGACCGGCTCGGCGAAAAAACGCTGAAACTCGTTGTCCGCAAGCGCGGCCCCGTGCAAGTAAAGCTTTAACGTGACCGGCTCCTTCTTCTCTTCGGGCTTCGCGCCCCCCTCCGATACGCCTTCTTTGCCGGCGCAGCCCAACAACGATACGCCCAACAGCACATTCAACGAAACAATGACAGCCTTCTTCATGGTTCAACCTCCCGTTTTGATCGTTTTTCCGTTTTTGATGCGCGGCGCAGCGGCGCCTGCGCTCATAAAAAGTAGCACGGCGCACGGACGGCGGGAAACGTACACTTTTTGCTTTCGCTCTCTTCTTTTGCTCAGTCGAAAAAAAGGCCCCCGCCGGCCCGATCGAGCCGGAGGAGACCTTTTTTGTTCCGCTTACTTTTTTTGCGCGAGCCGCAGCGGACTTCGCTTGGCCCACTCGCGTTCCCGGTATTCGCTGGGCGTCAGCCCGGTAAACTTTTTGAATATCCGGGTAAAGCTCGTATCGTGCGTGTAGCCGACCCGTTCCGCGATATCCCGAATTTTCCAGTTGGATTCGGCCAGCAGCTCCTTCGCTTTGCCCACCCGCAGCTCCGTCAAATAATCGATAAAGTTGTCGCCGGTATACTCCTTGAACAACCGGCTCAAATGCGACACGGATACATGAAACTCGTCCGCAATATAGTGCAGGGACAAATCGCTGAGCGCATAATGGTTCCGGACGAAATCGATGACGGCGTCCATCCATTCGTTTCTGTCCCGGTTAAAGCGCCTTGCCGCAATACGCTCGACATATTCGCCCAGCGTCGCGTCCGCCATGTCCCGGATTTGCTCCAGCCTTTCGCAGCGGCCGAGCATTTCTCCGATCGACGGCGAGCCGTCCGGCTTTTCGCGGTTATCCCGCTTCGCGCCGAGTTCCTCTGCGGTGACGGCCGCCCTCATCAGCAGCTGAACGACCATATGCTTGATCGTATCCGGCGGCACGCCGTATTTGCCGAACGCATCGAACCATTGGGCGGTTAAGGACCGCAGCTTCGCCGCATCGGGCAGCTTGAGCGAATCGACGATGCCGTCCATCATCGCGAACAGCTTCGTATACTCGGCATTATGCATGTCGAGAATATCGTCCGCCGTAATGACGGTATTGCCGCCCGTAATCAATCGGTACTTCAGCGCCTCGAGCGATTGCTTGTAGGATAAGGAGATGTCCGGCACGGAGTAGACGATCCCGCCGATTCCGATCGTCACCGTTCTCCGCAAATAGTCGCGCACGCTGCGCTTGATCATATCCGCGACGGCGACGGCGCGAATCGCCAGCTTCGCCTCGTCCTCCGCGTCCTCGAAGCTGACGATGACCGCGCAGCGGCCGTCTTCCCATTCCATCGCGGCTCCTCTATGCTCCGCGCCCACGATTTCTTCGGCGATGTTGCACAGCGCGTAAGCGTACAAGTGCAAGTCGCGCGCGCTCTTGATCTCGTGCTGGTTGTCGAGCTGTATGCTCATGACGACGAAGCAGCCGTCGTACAGCCGGATGCCTACCAGCTCCATATACGCATCCATGTTGCGATAGCCGGCCAAATCGTTGGTCAATATGTTCATGAGCAAACGCCATTTCATGAACGGCTTGCTTTCCTTGATCTGCTTCTGCAGCTTCTCGCTGTCGCTCAGGACGTCCTGCATCATCGTTTCGAAATAGACGAATTCGTCGGAATACCGGCCGTCGAAGCCGCGCAGATGATGCGCCTTCAGCTTGCGCGACATGCTGGCGATAAAGCGGTTAACCGGCTTGAACGTCCAGCGGCTGACGAACACGGCGGCGAGCGCGGCGGCGCAAAACAGCATCACCGACACGGCCAGCAGCATGTTCCGGATATGGACGAGCGGTTTGTTAAGCTCGACGGCCGGTACGACCCGGATGATGCTCCAGCCCGTATATTCCGAGCCGAAGTGAAAAATCGAGCTGCGGGCATCTCCTACGTCTGCCGTAAAAAAGCCGTCGCTCCCGCTTTGAAGCAATCGGGCGATATAGGGAACCTCGCCCATGTTTTTGCCGACCGTACGGTAATCCGGATGAAGAATCACCTGCCCGGTGCGGTCAATGACGAACGATAGCTCGGGCGCCGGGTAGCGGTCCAGCTCCTGAACGAGACCGTACAGCGCCTCTTGCTTGACGCTGACCGCGATAGCCCCTCTCCGGTAGCCGGGAGAGTGCAGCAGCGGGTACGTGCGAACCGAGGTGATGACGTCCTGATATACCGGAAAATTGGCGACGTCCAGCGTCAGCTTCCGGGTCGGGTACCAGCTTTGAAACCCGTCCGCCGCGTAAAATTGCTCGATCCACCCGAAATTTTCCGGAACGTCTTCGGCCGTATTGCTGTTCGCGGATATTTTCTGCTTCTTGACATAGGAATACAGGTCGACCGAAAAGACGTAATCGCTTCTTTGCATCATGTCGTTCAGCAAAGCCTCGATCAGTCTCTTGTTTGCCTGACGCTCCCCCTCCTCCATGTCCATGTCGAAAAACTTGCGGACTTCCTCGTGCTTCAGCAGCCGGATCGCGCTCCGGTCCAATTCCTCCATAATCAGCTTCAGCTTCTGGTCGATCTGGCGCAGCAGCTCCATATTGGCGTTCGCCACCTCATGGTTCAGTCTGCCGGTGACGATCCGGTAGGAAAGAAAGGCCGTCAACGAAACGACAAGCAGCAGCAGCGCAAGCAAAACGAGAACCATTTTTTTCGCCAACCGGGATTGCCAAAGATTCACGGGCTCCCCCCTATCCGATGCTCATCCGGCCGGCCGTTCGGAAAGCCGGCTTTATTCGTTTCGTACCAGCTTCGGACAAGCGCCTCGACATGCACGCCGCCGATGCGCCGCCATTCCTTGCGAATTTCCTGCATCGCCCATTCCGGGGTGTAGGCGGGGCCTTCCCGCACCGCTTTGAGCCGGAAATATTCGAATTTTTGTCCGACGGACGCAATCGCCTCGTTCAATTCCACGAAGCTGGGCTGGTACGGCAAGTCTCGCCTGTACGTATAGTTCAGCGCTTTCCGCAGGGCGTCGGTCTGCAAGCCGGCAACGCGCTGGGACAGCGGATCGGGCGCGGCTCTCGCGGACCAGTCGGACGGGCGCACGATTTCCGGCCGAAGCACGGCGTACTCGGACGCGTACAACACTTCCTTCCGGTATTTCTCCGCGTCGATCGTTTGCGGAATCCCGTTTACGGTTCGGACATGGACGCCTTCCGTGCCGTACGCAAGCTCCTTCCATCCTTTCTCGAGCATCCAGTCGAGGTACTTGACCGCCGTTTCGGGATCTTTCATTTTCTTGTTGAACGCCACATAGATGAACGGGGGCTCCTCCTGATACAGGCCGTATACGCCCCGTTCCGTCTCGACCGGCTCGAGCGGCACCGGTTTCGCGGCGGGGAAGCCGTTCAGCAAGTCTTTCAGCTGCATGTCGAACGTAAAGCTGCTCCACTGGCACAAGCAAATTCCGGCTTTGCCCGACACCCACGTCCGAACCGAATCTTTGCCCTCCGTATCGATCAGCCCTTCGTCGTAAAGCTGCTTTTCCAATCGGATCGCGTCCTTATACCGATCCGTTGTCGGACCGTATTGCAGGCTGCCGTCCTCCACAAACCATTCGCTCCGATGAATGCCGTAAAGGGCGGCATAAATGTCGGGCGATTCGCGGCCTACGATCGCGACGGTGTCGTCTTGGCCGTTGCCGTCCGGGTCCCGGCTGCGGAACGCTTTGGCGACGTCCAGCAGCTCGTCGATCGTTCGCGGCATGGCGAGGCCCAGGTTGTCCAGCCAGTCCTGCCGGATCCATATCCCGTGATTGACGACCGAGGTGACCGGGCGCTTCGTTGCAACCGCATACATTTTGCCGTTGAACGATAAGTAAGGCTTCAGTTCGGGATGTTCCCGCAAATAGCTTTTATAAGCCGTACTGTACGCTTCCAGGAAATCGTCGACCGGCTGAATGACGCCCTGCGACGCCAGCATGCCGATATATTTTCGGTCATAATCCCAGATCAGGTCGGGAGCGTCGCCGGCCGCGAACATAATATTGAGCTTTTCTTGCGCCTGCATTCTCGGTACCGGGACGAAATGGACGTAAATGCCGGACTGCTCCCGTATCCGTTCCACCCAACGATTGTTTCGGTACGTTCCTTCTTCGCTGGACACTTGCCCTCTGTCGTACATGGAGACGCTGAGCATCTTCGGGGCGGCGGATTCGTTCGAGCCGCCGCACGCCCCGAGCGCGATGCCGAACGCGGGCAGAAGCGTCAGCAGCGCCGCATTCCGTTTGCCGGCATTTTCGTTCATGGCATCCTCCCATTCGGCAACATTCGAAATGGATCGTTTTATCGCCGATTCCATTTTATCACAGCGATTTTGCGCGGGGAACGTTCAATCCAGCAGCTTGGCGCGCTCTCTGTCGGCGGGCATCGCCGCTTCGCCTCTCGACGGCGAGCGGAAGCCGATTTTGATATCGGGCAGTCCGGTCACGTGTTCGAGCGCTTGTAAAATCATTTTCAAATACCGGCGGTACAACCAATCTTTCTGAAATGGGCTGCCGCAATGGATGACAAGCAGCCCGTCCTCCACGGTCGCCTTCGTCCCGCGTATCCATGTGTTGTAGCTGGGCCATGTAATTTTCGTTTTCAGGATGGCCTTTACGTGGTTCCACACTTGCTCCGCATCCAGCGCCCCCGGGGCGGCGGGCGGTTCCGTTTCAGCGGCAGCCGGCTCCGGCTCCGGCGTTTTGTTCGTCGCGCTGTCCGCGCCTCCGTCCCCGCGTTTTTTCGCGACAAGTCCGAGCAATACATCGGTCGGCACGCCGAGCAGAAGCGCCAATTGCGCGAATGTCGGCAAATCCGGCAGCGAGACGCCCCGCTCCCATTTCGATACCGCCTGATGCGTCACCCCCAGCCGTTCGGCCAGCTCCGTCTGGGTCATGCCTCCGTTTTTCCGCAATTCGGCTATTTGGGCGCCGATGTGCCGCATATCGATCATCGTCGTTCATCCTTTCGCTTATCGTCCGTTTGGATTAGCTTTACGATAGCACAATGGGGGCGGATTTTCATGAAACCGTTCGTTGGATTTGGTTTGCTTCCCCGGGCTCGTGATGCAACCTGCCGTTGCAGAGGCCCATTGTCGTTCCGCAAAGGATGCCGACGCACAGCCATAGTCCCCCCGCCCGCCTACGTCGTCGAAATGATGTCTCTTAATTGACGGTGCCGGTAGCGCTTGCTATGCTGAAGGCGAAATCGTACGCAGCTTTTTTCGAACTCGCGATCTACCGTAGCGCAGGAGCGGGAAGGGGGCGGGATTGCACGGAAAGTCGGCTGCCGGGAGCGGCCGGTCTGACATTGCGACTGTAATTTGAAAGCGTTATCACAAAATGAAAACGTTGTCAAATTGTTCCTGTTGTTGCCCTTGTTTACGTCCTTACATCCATGTCTCGGAAATCGGAGAAACGCCCTGTCCGCAACGGATGGGTGATAAGCGAAAAAAGGGGACTGATGCGTATGAAACGATGGAAAACGATCGCCGGCTCGGCCGCGCTCCTGTCGGTATTTACCGCAGCATGCGGCTCCGCCGGCACGCCGAGCGGCGGCGCGAAACAACCGCCGGTCGCCGAAGCGGTTCCGAAGCCGGCTTCCGAGCCGGTCGAGCTCGTCTTTTTCCATGCCGGCGGCGACTGGAACCAGGAAGGCTACTTCATGAAAGAGTACGGCGACTTGATCCGCGCCAAATTTCCGCACGTCACTCCGAAGTTCATACCGACCACGAGCGGATCGCTCGACAAGCTGGTCGCTTCCGGCCAGCAGCTCGACATTATCGTCAGCTCGGTCGGCACCGCCTTTACGACCGTGTTTCCCGCCGGCCTGCAAACCGATCTCGATCCTTACGTGAAAAAATATAAGTTCGACGTAGGCCGTTTCGAGCCGACCAGCATCGACATGATGCGCCAAATGGGCGAAGGCAAGCTGTACGGGCTGCCGCTGTACACGTCGCCGGCTCCGATCTATTACAATAAAGACATTTTCGATCTGTTCGGGGTCGGATACCCGACGGACACGATGACGTGGGACCAGCTGTACGAAACGGCGAAAAAGCTGACCCGCCGGGAGGGCGGTCAGTCCTATTACGGCTTGGCCATTTCCCCGAGCCATTATTTGCTGCGCCATCAATCGACGCTCCAGCTCGTCGATCCGGTCACGTTGAAAGTGACGCTGAACACCGATCAGACGAAGGCGGCGATGGAAAATTTGCTCCGCTTCTATCAGCTTCCCGGCTACGAGCCGAACGCGACCAAGCTGTCCGTTTCCGGGCAGCGGCAGCTGTTCCAGAAAGACCATACGGCCGCCATGTGGCTCCCGTTCAGCACGATGCATACCGCCGAAGAGCTGGAAGGGATGAACTGGGACGTCGCCGCGGCGCCGACCTGGAAAGACAAACCCGGCGTCGGGGCGCAAGTGTACCCGTATCACCTGTACTTGGCAAGCAACGGCAAATATAAAGACCAGTCGTTCGAGGTCATCCAATATTTGCTGTCCGACGAATTCCAGCTGGCGAAATCGAAAAAAGCGCTGTTCGTTTCGCTGCTGAAAAGCGAAGCGATCCGCAGCGCATTCGGCCAGGACGCGCCGATGTACAAAGGCAAGCATATTCAGGCGATGATGCCCGGCAAGCCGGCTGCGCCGTCGGCGCAAAGCAAATATTTCAGCGCCTCGACGTCCCGCCTCGCGACGACGGTCGTTCAGGACGTCGTGCTGAAGGGCAAAGATCTCAACACCGCTCTCCGGGAAGCGGAGGAGGCGATCGTCAAGCAGATCGAGGCGGACAAAAACAAATGAGCCGACGTACTGCAGCCGGTTTCGCAAGCTTTCGCATGTAAACCAGAGCCGATCCTTCACGCCGCGCTGCGCCGAAGGATCGGCTCTACTTTTTTGTACGTCGGGAACTCTAGCAATTCGGTCGCTTGTCCCTTTCGAAACAAACATAGCTGCATATAGTAGCAGTAGCCATTCGAAAGGAGGAGATCTTTGTGGCCATTAATATAGTAAATAAAATCCAAAACCCGGGCTTCGAAACCGGAACATTCGCCAACTGGTCCGTCAGCAACGCAGCGATCGATGCCGCTCACAGCCATTCGGGAAATTTCAGCGCACGATTGACGGGCGGAGCCGTTGACGCTTTCGTCTCGCAAACGTTCTCCGTTAACCCGGGCGAAAATTTTGAAATAAACGTAGCGCTGGCAAAGCTGGGAGCGGCGGCAAGTCCTACGGTCGGGATTTCCGTTTTTTATTTTAACGCTGCATTGTCGTTCCTTGGAACCGGCTTGAATACGTTCGTCCCTTCCAGCCGTCTTCCCGACAATAACGAGGACGATTGGATCGAGCTTGCTCTAGTTACTACGCCGGCGCCCGCCAATGCTGCCGTAGGGCAACTAACCGTCTTCAAATCTTCTTTGGCCGGAAGCGCGGATGTTTTGGTGGACGACGTTTCGCTGTTATTGTTCGAAGGAGCGTCGACGCCAACGCCGTCGCCCGATCCCTGCTTCCAAGATATGAGGACGACGCTGCAGCAGCTTCAAGGAAAGCTGATTTCGGTCACGCTCGCGGGCTGCTGCGACGACAGTTTGTTCGGGCGCGTATTACGTGTCGACGACGGAAAAATGATTTTGGTCGGTACGTTAGGGACGCGCATACTTCCGATTTGTTCGATCAGTTCCGTCGATTACGGACCTTTTGCTTATGTCGCCAATTCGTCCGCCGATACGGTTACGGTCATTAATACCGCCACCAATACGGTCGTCGGTTTAATCCCGGTCGGCAATAATCCCGTAGATATAGCGATTACGCCCGACGGAACGCGGGCTTATGTCACGAACTTCCTCGGCGGCTCCGTCTCGGTCATTAATACCGACACCAACACGGTCATCGGTACGGTCTTTGTTTTGTTCCTGCCTCAAGGGATTGCGATTACGCCGGACGGGACGCGGGCCTATGTCGCAAATACCGGCAGCGATGCAGTTTCGGTGATCGACATTGCCACTAACACGGTTATAGGCGCTCCGATTCCGGTTGGGGACGCTCCGACGAAGGTAGCCATTACGCCCGACGGGACACGGGTTTATGTCACCAACGCCGGCAGCGATTCGGTTTCGGTGATCGATACCGCCACCAACTCGGTCGTCGGCGCTCCGATTCCGGTCGGGGACGGCCCTCAAGGAATCGCGATTATGCCGAACGGAGCGCGGGCTTATGTGGCAAATGCCAACAGCGATACGATCTCGGTGATCGATATCGCCACCAATACGGTTATTGCGACGATTCCGACTTTGGATAATCCTCAAGGGGTCGCGATTACGCCGGACGGGAGATTCGCTCTCGTCACAAATGCCGGAACCGACACGGTCTCCATATTCGATACGTCCACCCAATTGCGCGTCTTTCCTCTTGCGACTATCGTTGGCGATAACCCTATAGGGATCGCGATTACGCCCGACGGGAGCCGGGCCTATGTCGCGAATTTCCTCGACGGTAACGTCTCGGTAATCGATATTACGACCAACACGGTCACCGGCACGGTCCCGGTCGGAGGCGGTCCTCAAGGGGTCGCGATTACGCCGCTCACGATATAAGCTCAAGAGGGAGGACGATTCCATTGAAAAGAGCGGACATCATCGCTTTGATTCAGAATGAATTAAAGGAAAATCCGCATGCCGCAAGCATCGAGATCGCCAAAAAACACCGAATTCCCGTCACCATGGTCGAAGTATTTAGAAGAAAGCTAGCAAAAAACTCATGAAACGCCCTGGCGGCATTTCATAAAACAAGAGCCGTTCCTCCGCATCGCCTTGCGCGGAAGAACGGTTCTCTTTGTTTTTAAGCCCTCTGCGCTATCCCTTCAACGCGCCGACCATGACGCCTTTGACGAAATATTTTTGCAGGAACGGGTACACGCACAAGATCGGAATGGTGGCGACCATAATCGTCGCGTATTTGATCGTTTCCCCGATCTGGAACCGATCGCCGGCGTCGGAGCCCTGCGCCATGCTGTCGGTCGAGTTCGCGATCAAGATTTCGCGCAGCGTCAGCTGCAGCGGGAACAGAGCGCGGTCCTGAATGAAGATCGAGGCGTAAAACCAGCCGTTCCATTTCTCGACCGCGTAGTACAAAATCATGACGGCGATGACGGGCATCGACAGCGGGACGATAATTTTGAACAGGATCGTGAAATGGTTCGCCCCGTCCATTTTCGCCGATTCCTCCAGACTTTCCGGTACGGCCATGAAGGCGGTGCGCATAATGATCAGGTTGAACGTATTGATCGAGAACGGGATGATCGTCGCCCACAGCGAATCGATCAAGCCGACGTTTTTGACGATCAGATAGAGCGGTATAAGTCCTCCGCTGAAAAACATCGTGATGACGATAATGAACATGAACGCTTTGTTCCACAGCACGTTGCGGCGCGACAGCACGTACGCGCCGAGCGACGTCATGAGCAGGTTGACCGTCACCCCGGCGACGAGGATGAACAGCGTGTTCCGGTAGCCGGTCAAGATGGCCGGATTTTGAAACACGCTGCGGTACGCCTCCAGGTCGAAGCCCAGCGGTCCCCACAGCAGTCCTTTATGCTCGATCAACCGGCTCGCGTCGCTGACGGAAGCGAACGCGACGTGCAGCAGCGGATACAGCGTTACGACGACCAGCGCTATCAAGACGCCGTATACGACGACGTCGAGCAAACGGTCCGACAAGCCGCTCCGTTTCGCCATCGGCCTCCCCTCCTTCGGCTACCATAGGCTGTTTTCGCTCACTTTCCGGCTCATGTAGTTGGCGGCGACGAGCAGCAGCAAGTTGAATACGGAATTGAACAGGCCGACCGCCGAGCTGTAGCTCCATACGAACTCGAGCAGCCCTTTCCGGTAAACGAACGACGAGATGACGTCGGCCGTATCGTAGATGGCCGGGTTGTACAGCAAAATGATTTTCTCGAAGCCGACGTTCAGCATGTTGCCCATCCGCAAAATGAACATGATCGTAATCGTCGGCATAATGCCCGGCAGCGTAATGTGCCAAATTTGCTTCAACCGGCTGGCGCCGTCGATCCGGGCCGCCTCGTACTGCTCCTGGTCGATGCTCATGAGCGCGGCGATGTAAATGATCGATTCCCAGCCGATTCGTTGCCATATTTCCGACAGCACGTATATGCTGCGGAACAGCTCCGGCTTTTGCAGCATCGCCAGCCCGTCGTAGCCGAAAACCGTCAGCGCCGAATTGATGATGCCGCCGCTGTTCGTGAAATCTTTGACCATGCCGCATATGACGACGAGCGAGATAAAATACGGCATGTAGGTGACGGTTTGAACGAACCGCTTGAACGCGCGGCGGCGCACTTCGTTGATGAGCAGCGCCAGCACGATCGGAGCCGGAAATTCGAACAGCAGCGTCAGCAGGCTGATGACGAGCGTATTTTTCAGGATGCGCCAAAAATAAAAGCTGCCGAAAAAATCGCGAAAATGCGCCAGTCCGACCCATTCGCTGCCCATTACGCCCTTCATCGGACTGTAATCCTTGAAGGCGATCGTCGCTCCGTACATCGGCGCGTAATGAAATACGGCGTAATACGCCAGCACCGGAATCATCATCAAATACAAATATTTGTTCAGCGCGAAATCGCGGACGAAGCGGCGTTTCCAGTCCGGCGTTCGTTGCGGGGCCGCCTTGGCGGGTCGGGCTTGCAGCGTCTTGTCCATCAGCGGACCTCCCTTCTGCCTTCCTGGCTCACCGCTTGTTGTACCGCTCGAGCGCCGCCTTCTGAATCTCGATCGCCCGGTCCAGCTTCAGCGACTTCATCTTGTCGACGTACTTCTCGAAGCTGTCGAGCGGCTCCGTGCCGAGAATGAGCTTCAGCGTCATCTCGTCGACGAGCGTATCGATGTCGGTCATAATTTTCGCGTATTCCGAGCTTTCCTCCTGGGTCGGCGTAATCGGCGGCAGCTGATGCTTCTCCATGTCCGTCTTCTGCCAAATGCCGACCGCCTCGCGCTGCTCGGGCAAAGCCAAATATTGCTCGATGTACCGTTTGTCCTGCACGAACGGACCGTTGTAGTTGCTGCGGAAATACATCGACATCGCCTGGGCCGGCGCGAGCTTATCCGGGTTGTTCATGATGAGGTCGGTATATTTCGGGTAACCGTTTTCCATCTTGTAGCTGACGCCTTCCGTGCCGAAATTGAAAAACATATGCCCTTCCTCGCTGTAGCCGTAGTCGAGCAGCTTCGCGGCCAGCTCGGGATTTTTGGACTTTGCGGTAATGGCGACCATGCCGCCTTGCGTAAACGGCTGATCCCGCTGCCCGAACTTCGGCGTGTCGCCCTTCTTCAGCACCGGATACGGCGCGGCGACGAGCTTCGCCTTCGGATCTTTCGCCGTGACGAGCGGCTGCCATTTGCCGATGCCGCCGCCGGCATTGCCGACCGTCGCGCCGGTCGCGCCCGAGGCGATATTGGCGTCGAGCGCCTTCGTATCGACGTTGGCGATATTTTTGTCGAGCAATCCGTCCGCGTACCAGCTGCGGAACAGCGCAAGGAAGTCTTTGAACCCTTTCTCCGCCGGGCCGAATTTGATCTGGCCGTTTTCCAAATAAAACCCGCGGGTAACGCCGAAAGCTCCGGCGAACGCCCCCGCATTGAAATCGTTCAGCACCCTCGGCTTGCTGTTGACGGAAAACGGAGCGGCCGCGCCCTTCTTCTCCTTGAACGCCTTCAGCATCGCCGTCCATTCGTCGATCGTCGTCGGGAGGGGCAGCCCGAGCTCGTCGAGCCAGTCTTTGCGGACGATCGGCCCTTGGAACACCATCAGGCTGGCGTCGCCGCGGATGAATGGAAACACGTAGTAGCTGCCGTTGTCGGTTTTGATCATTTTGTCGACTTCGGGATGCTCCTTCAAATACTTTTTCAAATTCGGCGCGTGCTTGTCGATCAGGTCGTTCAGCTTCAAAATGTACCCGTCCTTGATCGCCTTCTCCGGCCCGCCCGGAAACGAGACGAAGTTATACTCGATCATGTCCGGAAGGTTGCCCGACGCCAGCATGACGTTGAGCGCCTCTTTCGCCTGATTGACCGGAGCGGTCGTAAATTTGAGCGGAACGCCGGTTTTTTTCTGCCATTCCTGAAAAAACGGCACTTCGCCGTGCGCCGCCTTCACCCCGGTCAAGTTGCCGGGCAGCTCGGCCCAATACGTAAGCATCTGATCCGTTTTGATCGGATACGTCGTGGACGACGCGCCTGACGACGCGCCCGGCTTGGCCGAATCGGACGGCGACGAGCCGCCGTTCGGAGAGCTTCCCGAGCCCGAGCAGGCGGCGACGACGGCGCCCATCATCGCGGTTGCCGCGAGGGCGGGTACGAGCTTGAATCGTTTTTGTCTCATCGCGAACAAGACCTCCTTGTACTTCCGGTGTGACCGGAACGCTTCGAGAACGTTCTCGTACCTCCACTTTATGACACCGCTTACAATCGGAATATCGGCAATTTCTCGAATCGGATCGGCAAAAACGGCGGCCGCCATCTTCAAAACGTACAATCGCATCTTCAAAATGTTCGCGGCCGGCACGAAGGGCGCCTTATTACGCTTTCGGCAGCAAGCTTTCCTTGTACGCTCCGGGCGTTACGCCTTCGACTTTTTTGAAAATGCGGATAAACGCGTTCACATCGTGGAAGCCGACCCGGCCGGCCACGTCGGAGACGCTCTTGTTCCCGCTGCCGATGACGCGCTTCGCCTGCGATACGCGTTCGCGGTTGATGCGGTCGAGCAGCCCTTCGCCCGTCTGCTCCTTGTACAGCTTCGAAATATAGGCCGGCTTCAGCCCGAAGTGCGCGCCGATCATCGTAATGTTCAAGTTCGGGTCGTCGTACCGGTCGGCGATAAACGCCGATACCCGCGCCGCCAGCTCCCTATAGGCGTGACTGCGGGATTCCTCCATATGCCGTCGCCGCTTCTCGCCCGTATATTCGCACACGGCCTGCAGCAAGTCGGTCATCTGCCCCCGCATGTCGGCGATCGTCTCGCACGCGGTCAGCCGTTCGATCCGCTTCGCCCGCTGGAACAGCTGCAGGTCCGCGCCCCCGCCCATCTCGCTGACGCACTTGATCAGCGTGCCGAGCAGATCGAATACGAGACAACGGGCTACCGGAGCGGGCAACACGTGAGACTCGAAGTTGCGCGCGATCAGCTCGCCCAGCAGCCGTTCGGCGTTCGGGAAATGGCCGGCCTTGACGCAGTTGATCAGCTGCTGCTCCACCTCCAGCGGATAATAGTAGCCTTCGTCCGAATCGGAGGCTGCGGAGTTGACGATATCGTCGTACGATAAAATTTCGCTGTCGCCCATGACGAGCTTGTATTCCATCGCGTCGAGCGCCTCCGTATACGCCTGCGGAATCCCCCGGAGCGTACGATGGATCGAGCTGAGCGATACCGACAGCCGGACGCGGAATTTCGCTTTCATGAAGCTGCGCACCTCGCGGGCGATCCATTGCAGCTCCCGCCGGCGCTGCTCGGGGTTCGCCGAGGCGAAATTGATCAGGCACGCGAGCGACCCGCCAACCTCCGCGACGTAGCCGCGATGGCGGGCGGAAGCGAGCTCCTCGGTAACGTTCGTCACGATAAAATGAAGCAGCTTCAGCTTATCCGGATGCTCGCCGGGCAGTCCGTCCGTAAATTCGCTTTCGTCGGCGTACAGCAGCATGACGGCGAAGTCGTCCGACTCGAAGCGCATATCGAACGCCGCGAGCGACTCGCTGACCGGAATATGCGCATCCGTCCGGCCCTGCAGCAATCTGGCGATGAAGTGGGCACGGACGATCGAATGCTGCTGCTTCACGCTTCTCCGCAGCCGGTCGATCTCGCCCAGCGTGCTGACGAGCGCTTCCTGAATGAAGCGGAATTCGTTATAGCCGCGCTCGTTTCGCTTCGGCTCCTCGGGCTTGGCGGCGAGAGACTGTACGATCGAGCGCACGGGATTGTACTGGCGGCGCGCGAATACGTAGGTGAGAATGCCGCCCCCCAGAATGCTGACGGCGATGCTCAAATAGGTAAACGCGCGCACCTGCTGCGCCTTCTCCCAAAAAATGCCGCTTGGAATGAGCGTGACATACTTGAGGTTCGTATCGGCGGATCTGATGACCGATACTTCGAAGCGGCGCTCCCCGTCCTGCCAAAACGTCGGCTTGTCGCCCGTCATCCCGGCGAGCGGCAGCCCGGCCAGCATCGATTCGTCCAAGCTCGAGACGAGCAGTTCGTTTTTCTCGTTATAGATCGCCACGTGGCCTTTATTGAACAGCTCCATCTTGTCGACGGCCCCGATGATGCGCGACCGATCGATCATGACGATGTTGGTGCCGACGGGCAGCCCGTTATCGTACGGATGGGCGGCAACGTAAGCGACCGTTTTGGTCGGTACGCCGTCTTCGGTAATCCGCACGGACGGAATGAAGCCCGGCGAACCGCCGCTCTCGACGAGCCACTTCCAGCTTTCGAAGGGAAGCGCTTGATCGGCGTGCAGCAGTTGATAGCCGAACGCGGCTTCGCGGTACAGGTTCGGCAGGAGCATCAGCTTTTCTTTGGCCAAATAAATGTAGAACAAGTCGATTTGCGGGAACGACGTTTTGTACACGTTCAAATCCTGCGTAATTTGATACAAGTCGTAGTAAAAATCGTTCGGGTAATTCAAATATTTGTTGGAATATAGAAGCTGCCTTACTTTGAGGTTCCAGCCCAGCTCGAAGCTGAGCCGCTTCATGTCCGCGAACCGGCCGTCCATGACGCTGCGGAATTGCTCCAGCAAGGAGTCGTTGGCTTCGTGAATTTCGTTTTCCAGCATGCGGCTCGATTGGAAGTAAACGACGATGCTGATGAGGATGGGGAACAGCAGGACGACGGCGTACGACAGCAGCCACGTGACCAGCACGCTTTTCGAATTGATGCGGAATTTCGATTTCGGCATAACATCCCCTCCGCAAAATCGGTGCGATTGTACCATTATATTACCGCTACATGAAAGCGTGTACAAGAAGGAGAGGCTGGAAGCGAAAAGCTTGGTAATCGCCGGCCGCCGTGTGATAAAATGAGGAATAGGAAAAAAAAGAGGCCGGCCGGAATCGTCCGTCGACCTCGTCTCCTTACTTGATTTTATTCGCTTCGATATGTTTGTTGATCGCTTCTTCGGCTTCCCGCAAAATCGAGTTGATGTCTTTTTCCCCTTTCACGACCGGTTCGATCAGGCTCGCCATGTGACCTTCGGCGAACGAGTCGTATTTGCTGACCGGCAGCGCTTTCGCCGGTTTGGACAAAAAGGCGGCTTTCAAATGCTTGCCCTGCGCATAAGGCAAATTGCTCCCGAACACATCCTCGACGGTTTTGCCCGTCAGCACCGGGAACCGTCCGTTTTTGGCGATCTCCGTCTGCACTTCGTCGGACAATACGGCGGTAATGACCTGGAACGCCTGCTCTTTATGCTTGCTCTGCGCGGTCACATGGAGTATCCATTCGTCGACCTGCATGCCGGTATCTTTCAGCTCGGGAAAGGACGGGTACTGCGCCATATCCCAATTCAAATTTTGCGCTTCCTTGAAATTCGGCAAATAATTGACGGAAGCCAGCATCGCCAGCGTCCGGTCTTTCACGAACTGATTATAGCCCGTTCCCGCCAGCCCGATCTTGTTGTTTCCGGGGATGTCGTAAATGCTCTTGAGAAGCCCGAACACCTTCTTCCAGTTATCGTTGTTGACCGTCGCTTTTTCCGCGGCGGGATCGATAAATCCGTAAGACAATACGGAGGCGACGCGGGTCGATTTATCCGGCTCGAGGCCGCGGTACTGGACGCCGCCCTCGTATCTCGTCACTTTTTTCGCCAGCTCGCGCGTTTCTTCCCAGGTCATGCCGTCCTTCGGATACGCCACGCCGAATTTATCGAAAATGTCTTTGTTGTAGTACAGCGCGCTGAAATGCATCGTCCACGGAAGGCCGATCAGCTGATTTTGCCGGCTGGCCGTTTTGACCGACTCGACGGCGATTTGGTTATAGCGGGACATGTCGAATTGAAACGATTTGATCAGCGGCTCGATATTGTGCTCCAGGCCGGTTCCGAGAAACCGGTACATGATCGGCGAGGCGGTCATTACCAAGTCCGGCACCGTCCCGCCGGCGATGATTTTGTCGAGGGCGAACTCCGGCTTCGTCATGTCGATGGCTTCCAGCGTAATATGGGGATAGCGCTTACGCACCGGCTCCTCGAAATATTTTTGAAATTCGTCCGGTCCCAGCCAGCCCATGTTGATCGCGAATTTCAGCGTTACGGGCTCGGTGGAAACGGTTACTTGACGGTCCTTCTCGCCGCCTGCGGGCCCCTGCCCCGTCTGGCTTCCGCAGGAAGCCGTCAGCAACGCCGCCAAAGCCGTGCAAATCCAGTACATTCCGCTCCTTTTGTTCATGCGAACTCCCTCCATCGAATTCGAACGGGGTTATCCCTTCCTTCAGCATAACGGATGCGGAACGACCAAGTATGCCACATTTTCGGCGAACCTGCCACATTTTCGGAAGCAGGAGGCGATTTGCCTTGACCTTCTATCCGGCAAGCAAACAGTTGAACGCTTACGCCGCGTTGAACAAACGGTGCCCGCTCATCCTCACCGTGAACGAAGTGAAGCGGCATTTTCCGGCGCACCGGCACGACTTTCTCGAATGTTCCCTCGTCATCGGCGGCGAAGGCTACGAGCTGATCAACGGCGACAAGCATCCGATGAAGCCCGGAACGTTCACGTTTTTGCTGCCCTACCATGTGCACGAAATTTTCACCGTATCGGAGCAGCCGCTGCGCTTGTATAACTGCATGTTCGATCCGAATGTGCTGTTCCGGTCGTCGGAGACGGGAGCCGGGCTCAAAGATTTGCTGTTCGCGAAACCCGGTTTGCCGCCGTCGGTTCATCTGAGCGACGAACATTTCGGGAAGCTGGCGGGCATTCTGGACGAAATGATGCGCGAATACGACGGGGACGACGCATGGCGAAACGATATGCTTCGGCTGAAGCTGGCGGAAGTTCTCATTCGTTTCGACCGGATCCGAAGAGCGAAGAAGACGGCTCGGTCCGCGGACGATTCCGCGGGCGGCGGATCGGTATGGCCGATCGTTCGCCACATTTATTTGCATTATCGCGAACCGATGTCGCTGTCCGAGCTGGCCGAATTGTTCGGGATGAGTCCGTCCCATTTGAGCGAAGAAATCAAGAAGCATCTCGGCATCACGTTCGTCCGCTTTCTTCACGAGATCCGGATTCATCATGCCTGCAGCCTGCTCGCGTCGACGAACATTCGCGAATACGACATCGCGCTCGAGGTCGGTTTCGGTTCGTACAAGACGTTTTCCAGATTGTTCCGAGAATTGAAGGGCGTGACCCCGAGTGATTACCGGAGAAACCGTTTGGCGGGGAGCGGACGCTAAGCTTAATCGCGGTAACAAAAAAGGCCCGTCCCCCGGGCGCTAGCAAACCCGGTTGGACGGCCTTTTACATCATCGAAAGGCTTCGATACGAAGCTTTTCTTATTTTTTGGTGGAAGCGTACCAGTCGTTGGCGGCTTTGATCATGTCGTCTCCGCCGTCCGCTTTCCATTGGGCGAGGAACTTGTCGTAGTTGCTGAGCGGTTCCGCGCCGGTCAAAAACTTGATGAACGTATCTTCCATCAGCTTGTTGAGCTTTTGCGCGTTTTTGGCGATCGCATCCATCGGAGGCGCGAAGGCGAGCGGGTCGACGACGGTGCTGCCTTTGGCGTTGTCCTGGATTTTCGTATACACCTCGGTCAGAAGCGGATCTTTGCGTACGCGCGCTTGCCAGTAGATCGGATAGTTTTTCTCGTCGACGCCGGTCAGGAAGCTGCTGCCGTTGTTCAGGTCGTCGTTGAATTTCGGCAAAATCGGAACGTAGTTGCCGTTTTCCACTTTATGATGCACGCCTTCTTCGCCGATCGAGGCGCCTTTGTGAATGTTTTTATCCAGCTTCAGATCCAAGTATTTGATGATTTCTTCTTTGTTTTCGGCCCATTTCGGGATGGCGGCGTAGAAGCTGATGCCGGCGGTGCCTACTGCGGCGGATTTACCGTTGTCGCCTTTAAGCAGCGGCAAAATGCCGACTTTGCCGTTCGGGAAGTTTTTCGTCAAAGCGTTCGAAATCGTCGGCGCGTTATACCAGCCGTTCAACATCATGGCCGCTTTGCCGCTCGTGAAGTTTTCGATCACTTTGTTCGATTGGTTGATGGACCATTCCGGATCGATCAGCTTCTCGTCGTACAGCTTTTTCATGAACGCCAGGTATTCTTTGATCGCCGGGCTTTCGACCATATGGGTTATTTTTCCATTCGATTCGACCCAGTTGGTCGTGAGGCCGAACGTCGTGGCGATCTGCTCGACCATCGGGCTTTTGCCGCCGGTAAGCGGAATGACGTTTTTCTTTTCTTTGATCGTCTTGAGCATGTTGTAAAACTCGTCGCGCGTCGTCGGCGCTTTCAGGCCGAGCTCATCCATCCAGTCTTGACGGACGAACATGCCCATGTTGACTACGACGCCGGAACCGGTTTGCGGAATGCCGTACGTTTTGCCGTTCAGCTTCGCGCCGTTCCACGACTTTTC
The DNA here is from genome assembly GCF_036577625.1 of Paenibacillus sp. GYB003. NCBI lineage: Bacteria > Bacillati > Bacillota > Bacilli > Caryophanales > Paenibacillaceae > Paenibacillus > Paenibacillus sp. GYB003. Next base: position 38,156 of record NZ_JARBDC010000052.1, read on the forward strand.
GCTGATGACGCTTTTCAGGTTCGTACCGTACTTGTTCACCAGCTCGTCGATCGGCTCGAGCGCGCCGGCTGCGGCCAGCTTCGAATATTGCGTCGCGTTCAAAATCATGAACGAGTACGGCTCTTTGTTCGCCATAAGCAGGTTCAGCTTCTCGTCGAAGTTTTCGACCGGCAGCATATCGTACGTCACTTTGTATCCGGTCTTCTCGTTCAAATATTTGGCGGTAAATTCCGCGTTCGGGTCGAAACGGCCGTACTGGATCAACGCCTTGAACTCCGGCTTCGGCTTGTTGGCATCCGTTTGCTTGTTGTCCGTCGGAGCCGCGGAGCCTCCCTGCGTTTTGCCGTCGCCTCCGTTGCCGCAGGCGGCTACCGCCAAAGCGAGCGTGGCGATCGATACTGCCGACATTGTCTTTTTGAACATGGTTGAACCTCCCTTTAGCTGTGCAAATCATGAAACGATCGGGTCGTGCTTCGTAATGATGCAGCATCGCAAATAGCCATCCGTTTTTCCGCACCACCACCTTTCAGTCCTCGCGGTCAGCCTTTCACGGAGCCGACGAGCACGCCTTTGACGAAATATTTTTGCAGGAACGGGTAGACTAGCAAAATCGGCAGCGTAGCCAAAATGATCGAGGCCGCCTGAATCGCCTGAGGCGACGTATTCATTGCCGCGTCGACGTTGATGTCCTGTCCGGCCCGCAAAAACGTGTCGCTGGAGGAGACGAACAGCTCCTTCAAGTACAGCTGCAGCGGCTTCAGATGAGCCGAGTTGATGTAAATGAGCGAAGCGAAGTAGTCGTTCCAGAATTGAACCGCGAAAAACAGCGCGATCGTCGCCAGTACCGGCAGCGAGAGCGGCAGCATGATCCGCCACAGGATCGTCAGGTTGCCGGCGCCGTCCAGCTTCGCCGATTCTTCGAGCGCGTCCGGCAAGCTCTCGAAATAGTTTTTGATAATGAGCATGTTGTATACGCTCACCATCGCCGGCAGGAACAGCACCGGCAGTTTGTCGATCAGGTGAAGCTGCTGCATGAGCAGGTACGTCGGAATGAGACCGCCGCTGAACAGCATCGTGAAAATGTACATCAGGATAAAAAATTTGCGACCGCGAAGGCGCGGCTTCGACAGCGGATACGCGGCGAGCGTCGTCATGAACAACGAAAGCAGCGTCCCGCATATCGTTACCGTGAGCGATACTTTGAACGCGTTCATAAACATCGAATTTTGCACGACGTATTTGTATGTGCCGACCTGAAAATCGATCGGCCAAAACGTTACGATGCCGGAAACGACCGCCGCCTCGCTGCTGAACGATTTGGCGATCAGGTTGATGAACGGAAAAATGGTCGTCAGTCCGAGAAGGACGAAGAAGACGTAATTGAATACGGTAAATGCTTTTTCCCCGGCGGACGTTCGAATGCCGCGGGATTTTACTTTCACACGCGCGCCGCTTACGGCGTTATCGGCGTTCATGGCAAATCCCCCTTTCTCGCTACGCTTACCATATCCCCTGCTTCAGGAATTTGCGGCTCAAATAGTTGCCCGACATGATCAGGATGAAGCCTACGACCGAATCGAAAAGGCCGACGGCCGTCGAGAAGCTGTAGTCCTGGTCGCCGAGACCGATCCGGTACACGTACGTGCCGATGACGTCGGATACGTTGTAGACGCTCGGGTTGTACATGACGAGAATTTGCTCCGTCCCGGCTTCCAAAATATGGCCGAGGCGCAAAATGAACATAAGCATGATGATCGGAATGAGACCCGGCAGCGTCACGTGCAGCGTCTGCTTCCATTTGCTCGCGCCGTCGATCCGGGCCGCCTCGTACAGCTGCGGGTCGATGCTCGTGAGCGCCGCCAAATAAACGATCGTGCTCCAGCCGGTCTCCTTCCATCCGGCCGAGAAAACGAGCACCGAGCGGAATATGTCGCTGTCGAGGAAGAAGCGGATCGGCTCGCCGCCGAGCGCGACGATGATTTTGTTCACGATGCCGCCGTTCGTCGACAAAATGTCGATAAACAGGCCGCTGACGATAACCCACGACAAGAAGTGGGGCAAATAAATGACCGTTTGGATGCCGCGCTTGAACAGCATGTTTTTCAGCTCGTTCAGCATGATGGCGATAATGATCGGCAGCGGAAACAAGAAAATGAGCTTGTATAACGAAATAATGAGCGTGTTCTGGAACACGTGAATGAAGCTGTCGTTCGCGAACAGCTTCTCGAAATGCTTCCATCCGACCCACGGGCTGGCGGCCAGTCCGTCGAAAATGTTGAAGTCTTTGAATGCGATGACAATGCCGTACATCGGCGTGTACTTGAACAGCAATATGAACGCGATTCCGGGAATCAGCGCCAAATATAAGTCCCAGTCTTTGCGTATATCCGACCATAGCGTTTGAAAATAAGTTTTCTGTGCTCTCGGTGCGGGACCGGTGCCTTCGGTCATTGCCGGCTTCATCTTATCGTCCCCCTTCGAACCGATCGGCGGCGGCGCTTCGCGAAAGGCGCTTCCGTCGGTCATTATGTCTCGTATACTAGCATAGCAAACGGCGGCGCGATCTGTACCGGACTACTTTTACGTGTTTTGGTACTTTCGTGACAACGTTGCTGAGCCTTCCGGCAGGGGGGCGGGCGGCGGCGGAAAAAACGTTCCGGACAAGCGTTTGCGGCTATCCGCTCTCGCGCCGAGCCATGCGCGGAAGCGTCAAAAAGCCCGGATTCGAAAATCCGGGCCCGCTTTTTGCGCGTAATTTCGACTTCGCTCGACAGTCTCGCCGCCGCCATTTCCCGCCTTTATACGTAGGGCGGGGACCACGCCTTTTTGCGCCAGCCGAGCCGATCGTCGACGACGCGCAAATCGCGGTCCAGCCGGACGACGACCCCGAACGGCAGCTTGCGGTTATACCAAAATCTCACATCGCTCCAGACGACCTCGTAGCCGTCCTTGATTTCGCTCCACGATACGTGAACCCGCTGCGCGAATCCGAGAAACGCGCGGACGCCGTCCGTCCCCATCGTCGCCCGGATCACCTCGTTGCTCGCTTCCTTCGGATACGTTTCTTCCAGCGTAATGGCGCCCCGTACGATTTTCCCGAAAAGGAAGCGATCCTCCGTCTCCACGACGAAGCTCCACTTGTACCAGAGAACATCCGGCAACACGTGATAAATGCCTTCTGCGTTCAGGCGGCGCTTTACGTTACGCAGCTGCACGGAATGATGCCAGGCGCGCCATCCGATATAGGCGAAGCTCAGCGCATAAACCAAGACGAACACGTTGGCGGGGTCGGCCCCCCATACGAACCACAGCAGAAGCCCGCCGATATGAATCGCGAACAAGAACGGCTCGAAGATGGAGAGTACGTCCAGATGCATCCATTTGTTGTGAATGGGCCGCATGCATTGCACGCCGTAGGCGTTCAACAGGTCGAGACCGACGTGAAGCACGGTCGCGATCAAGCTCCACGCATACAGATGCGGCAGCCATTCCGGCGACCGGCAAGCCAGGGCGATAGGTACGGAGAGGAGCAGCGGCCAAATAAAGAGCGCCGGGATCGAATGCGTGATGCCCCGATGAAAGCGGATATAGTGGGAGAAGCCTTTCAGACGAAATAAGGAGTCGAGATCGGGGGCGTTCGAGCCGGCCAAAGTGCCGATCAGAACCGCTTGCGCCAGCTCCGGATTTTGCGCGACGGCCGGATCGACGTAAGCGAGACCGGCCAGCGTCAAGCCGATGGCCAAATGACTTCCGGTGTCCATTTCGTTCATCCTCCTCGTTTGCTTATGCCGAAGCGGCCCGCTTTCGCTTGCCGCGATTTCATTGTAACGGGGAAGGATCAACGCAAATTGCCGATTATGTAAACTTTTTGTAATTTACATTTCATTACAATTCCATTAACACCCGGTTAACCAACGAGCGTTACAATGAACGGTAAACGAGTAGGGAGGTGCGGAAGTGGTAGTATTCGACATCGTCTGCGACGGAGAAATCAGGGAAACGTTCCGGCCGTCCAATCAAAACCGACGCGAGCTGTATTGGTTTATCGTCGACCGCCTTCCCCTCTTGAGGCAAAAGTACGGCCACAGCTTCACCGTGTACCGAAGATCGATCCAGGAATAGCGGCCTGTCCCCGGCACCTCATCCCGCGACGAGAATCGGAACCGCGCCTCGCTCGTCGTCGACGGCCGGAACAGGCCGGCGCAAGACGAGATGAGAAAGGCCGCGGACGCGCGGGGATTGGCGTTTCTATCGACCGGGCGGCCGGCCGCCCTCAAGGCCGTACCTCGCCCGGCGTGACGCCCCAATATTTGCGGAAGACGCGCGTGAAGTAGCTGCCGTCGTGGTAGCCGACCATGGCGGCCGCTTCGCTGATTTTCGCGCCGGCCTGCAGCGCCGCCTTCGCCCGCTCCATTTTGCGCTCGATGACGTAGGCGGAAAACGACTTGCCCGTCTCCTGCTTGAACAACCGGCTCAGATAGGACGAATTGACGTACAGCCGGTCGGCGACCTGATGCAGCGAAATGTCCTGATCCATTTCTTCCTCCACGATGCCGAGCAGCTGCTTGACGATTTGATGGCTCACCGACATGCGCTGCTTGTGCACGTACTCGGCCGCGCGCTGCACGACGCGCACGAGCAGCGCATGAATTTGCTCCTTGCGGCCGAGCGCCTGCAAATTGAAGAAGAGGGCGAAATCGTCGCCGGCCAGCTCCTTGAACGGCCATCCCTGCTGCTGCATAATCCGGATGAGCAGGGCGCCGAAATACATGATGTTCTCCTGCACGTCGTCCGCCGATTCCGCGGCCATAATGCCGCTCATCGCCCACAGCTTCTCGAGCGCTTCCGTCGCCTTCTCGCAGTCTCCCGTCTGCAGGGCGATTTCGAGCGCCTTCTCCATGTTCGGATCCGACGGAAGCAGCGGCTTGTTGCCCGTCTCCTCGCGGAACGGGATGGCGATATTGCCGCCGTAAACGATCCGGTTTTGCAGCGCGCGAACGGCTTGCCGGTACAGCTCCGGCACTTCGTCGCGGCTGCCGGGAGTCCGGCAAATGCCGCCGCTCGCCGTAAGCTTGAGGCATTCCTTCACCGTCGACAGCAGCCGGGCGACGTCCGTGTTGATCTGCAGCATGACGTCGCCGTCCTCTTTATCCGCCGGAGCCTTGAATATAAGCGCGGTCGGTCCCCCCGGGTCGGAGCACACCCAGCAATCCGGCAGCGTCTCCTTGGCGATGCCCCCGAGCGCGAACTGCAGCACGGGCATATCCTGCTGCCCGAAGCGCGTTTCCCCTTCCGGCACCGGGTCCATGTCGACGGCGACGACGGCGTACTTGGCATCCCGCTCCAGGTCGAGCTGCACGTCCTGGCTGCGGCGGGTCACTTCCCATTCGACGAATTTGCCGTTCAGCCAATTGACGAAAAAGTTGTTTTGCAAATTCGGCAAATTATGCCGCCACTTCTCCTGCAGCGCGTCCTGGCTGTGCTTCAGCTCGAGCTCCCGGCGCAGCTGCTCGGCCGCATCCAGCACCGCCTGCAATATTTCTTCGTCGCCGGCCGGCTTGAGCAAATATTTCGAGAGCAGGGCGGCCGTCCGCAGGGCGGCGGTCAAGGCGGCGGCGAGCGCCGCCACGACGGAAATCGCCCGCCGTACCAGGGCAACCGTCCGCAAGGCGGCGGCCAAGGCGGCGGAGGAGGCCGTCCGTTCGGCGACCGTCCGCAGGGCGGCGGCCAGGGAGGCGGCGAGCGCCGCCACGACGGAAATCGCCCGCCGTACCAAGGCAACCGTCCGCAGGGCGGCGGCCAAGGCGGCGGAGGAGGCCGCCCGTTCGGCGACCGTCCGCAGGGCGGCGGAGGAGGCCGTCCGTTCGGCGACCGTCCGCAGGGCGGCGGAGGAGGCCGTCCGTTCGGCGACCGTCCGCAAGGCGGCGGAGGAGGCCGTCCGGCCGCAGTCGCGCCGGTCGCACCCGCAGCCAATACGCGGCCGCCGGCTCCGCGCACCGACCGCGACCGCGGCTATCAGGACCGGGAACGGGGAGGCGTGTTGAAAAACGCCGATCCGCGCTTCAACAAAGCGGAGGTCATTCGCACGACGGTCGAAAATTTGGACGACATCACGGTAGGTACCGGCCGGGCGAAAAAACCGAAGCCGGGATTTTCCGGCCGTTCGGGCGGAGCGGGCAACCGCGGAGGCAAAGGCGGCAGAGGCCGGCATCAGCCTCAGGAAGTGCGCAAAGAAAAAATCGACAATACGCCGAAAAAAATTATCGTGCGCGGCACGATGACGGTCGGCGAGCTTTGCAAGCTGCTTCATAAGGACGCGTCCGAAGTGATCAAGAAGCTGCTGTTCCTCGGAACGATGGCGACGATCAACCAGGAGCTCGACCTCGACACGATTTTGCTGGTGGCGGGCGAATTCAACGTCGACGTCGAAGTGAAGCTGCCGGTCGAGGAAGACAATTTCGAAACGATCGAAGAGAAGGACGACGAAGCCGACTTGGTCGAACGTCCGCCGGTCGTGACGATTATGGGACACGTCGACCACGGGAAGACGACGCTGCTTGACGCGATTCGCCAGACGAACGTCACGGAAGGCGAAGCGGGCGGCATTACGCAGCATATCGGAGCTTATCAGGTCGAGATTAAAAATAAAAAGATTACGTTCCTGGATACGCCGGGTCACGAAGCGTTCACGTCGATGCGCGCGCGCGGCGCCCAGGTGACGGACATCACGATCATCGTCGTGGCGGCGGACGACGGCGTCATGCCGCAAACGGTCGAAGCGATCAGCCACGCGAAAGCGGCGGGCGTGCCGATCATCGTGGCGGTCAACAAGATCGACAAGCCCGAGGCGAACCCGGACAAAATCAAGCAAGAGCTGACGGAATACGAATTGGTGCCGGAAGAATGGGGCGGCGATACGATTTTCGTCAACATTTCGGCCAAACAGCGGATCGGTTTGGAAGAGCTGCTCGAAATGATTTTGCTCGTCGCCGAAGTGCAGGAATTCAAAGCGAACCCGAACAAACGGGCGAGAGGCACCGTGATCGAGGCCGAGCTGGACAAAGGGAAAGGGCCGGTCGCCCGCGTGCTCATCCAGCACGGGACGCTCAAGATCGGCGACGCGTTCGTGGCGGGCGTCTGCTTCGGCCGCGTGCGCGCGATGGTGAACGACAAAGGGCGCCGTCTGAAGGAAGCGGGACCGTCGACGCCGGTCGAAATTACCGGTTTGACGGATGTGCCGCAGGCCGGCGATCCGTTCATGGCGTTCGAGGACGAGCGGAAGGCTAGAGCGATCGCCGAGCGTCGTCTCACGACGCACCGCCAGTCGACGATGGGCGCCAACACCCGCGTCACGCTGGACGATCTTTACAAGCATATTAAAGACGGCGAAATCAAAGATTTGTACGTCATCATCAAAGGCGACGTGCAAGGGTCCGTCGAAGCGCTCAAAGGCTCGTTGGAAAAAATCGAAGTCGAGGGCGTTCGCGTGAAAATCATTCACAGCGGCGTCGGCGCGATAACGGAATCGGACATCATCCTCGCGTCCGCTTCGAACGCGATCATCATCGGCTTCAACGTTCGTCCGGAGCCGGCCGCGATGACGACGGCCGAGCAGGAAAAAGTCGACATCCGCCTGCACAGCATCATTTACAAGGTGATCGAAGAGATCGAGCAGGCGATGAAGGGCATGCTCGACCCGGTTTACAAAGAGGTCGTCATCGGCCAAGCGGAAGTCCGCAACTTGTTCAAGGTGAGCAAAATCGGCACGATCGCCGGCTGCATGGTCACTTCGGGCAAAATTACGCGCGCGGCCGAACTTCGTCTGATTCGCGAAGGCATCGTCGTGTATACGGGCAAAATCGATTCGCTCAAACGGTTCAAGGACGATGTCCGCGAAGTGGCCCAAGGGTACGAGTGCGGCATTTCCATCGAGAAATTCAACGATATCCGCGAAGGCGACGTCATCGAAGCGTTCGTGATGGAATCCGTGGAAAGGTGATGACGGATGGCTAAAGTTCGCGTCGGCCGTGTCGGCGAGCAAATCAAAAAAGAATTGAGCCAAATTTTGCAGTCGGAGCTGAAGGATCCCCGCGTCGGCTTCGTGACCGTAACCGGAGTCGACGTGACGAACGACCTGTCGCTGGCGAAGGTGTACCTGAGCGTTCTCGGCACCGATCAGGAAAAGGAAGAGTCGCTCAAAGCGATCGCCAAGGCGACCGGCTTCATCCGTTCGGAGCTCGGCAAACGAATCCGTCTGCGGATTACGCCCGAGCTGCAGTTCCAGATCGACGCGTCGATCGAATACGGCAGCCGGATCGACCGGCTGCTGCACAAAATTCAGGAAGACGGGAATCCGAACGTATGAGCGGGCCACGCGAGACGCGCTCTTATGCCGAGCAATTGGCCGCCGCCCGGGCGTTCATCGAGGCGAACGACGATTTCCTCGTCGTCGCGCACGTGAACCCCGACGGCGATGCGGCCGGCTCGACGGCCGCCGTCGGGCTGCTGCTGGAGCGTTTGGGCAAAACGTACACCATGGCGAACGAAGGCGTCATGCCGGACAAGTTCGACCATTTGGCAGGGTTCGGGCGAATCGCCAGCATGGACGGCGATCGGCCGGAGCGCCGGTTCCGCTGCGTCATCAGCGTCGATTGCGCGGATGCGTCGAGAATCGGACGCGTTAGGGAGCTGTTCGCGGACGACGCGCGCATCCTCAATATCGACCATCACGCGTCGAACGACCATTTCGGCGACGTTCGGCTCATTCGCCCCGACGCGGCGGCCACCGTCGAGCTGCTGTACGATTTGGCGCGCGAGATGAACGTGCCGCCGTCGCTCGAATTCGCGACCGCCGTCTATACGGGACTGCTGACCGACACCGGCGGCTTCCGCTATTCGAACACGACTCCGAAAGTGCTGCGGATCGCGGCCGAGCTTTTGGAAATCGGCGTCAGCGGGGATCGGCTGGCCGAACGGCTGCTGGAGCGGATCAGCTTTTCGCACGTAACCGTCTTGAAGCAGGCGCTCGGCACGCTTTCGTTCGATTACGGCCGCAAGCTGAGCTGGATCGTCGTGTCCGCGGAGCTGATGCGGCAGACGGGGGCGACTTCCGAAGACTTGGACGGACTCATCCTGTACCCGCGCAACATCGAAGGCGTCGAAGTCGGGCTGCTGTTCAAGCAGACGGACGAGCGCACCGTCAAGGTGAGCTTCCGTTCGAACGGCAACGTCGACGTGGCGGCCATCGCCAAAACGTTCGGCGGGGGCGGACACGTCCGCGCTTCCGGCTGTACGGTCGCCGGCGAGCTGGAGGACGTCGTCGGGCGGGTTACGAAGGAAGTAGGGCAATCGTTCCTATGACATACGAAGGCGTTTTGCCGGTTCGCAAACCGGCCGGATTTACGTCGCACGACGTCGTGGCCAAAGCGCGGCGCATACTCGGGATGAAGCGGATCGGCCATACGGGGACGCTCGATCCCCAAGTGACCGGCGTTCTTCCGCTTTGCCTCGGCCGCGCGACCCGATTCGTCGAATACATTCAGGAGCTTCCGAAGCAGTACGAGGCCGAGCTGACGATCGGTTACAGTACGGATACGGAAGATTGGACCGGGGAAACGACCCGGAAGCTTGCGCCGGGACAAGTCGCGCTGTCCGAAGCGGACGTGCGCGCAGCGATCGCATCGTTCGTCGGAACGATCGAGCAGGTGCCGCCGATGTATTCCGCGGTGAAGGTCGGGGGCAAAAAATTGTACGAGCTGGCCCGGGAAGGCAAGCAAATCGAACGGAAGGCGCGCCGCGTCGACATTTACGAAATCGAACCGATTCGTCTCGACTTGACGGCGGATTACCCGAAAGTCCGTTTCCGCGTTCTTTGCTCGAAAGGGACGTACATTCGCACGCTGTGCGTCGATATCGGAAAAGCGCTCGGTTTCCCGGCGGTCATGACCGACCTCGTTCGCAGCCGCTCCGGCCCGATTACGCTCGGCGACTGCCTGACCTTGGAGCAAATCGAGGAACTGCACCGAACGGGGCGGCTCGCCTCCCGGATCATTCCCGGCGATCGCGTCGCCGAGCATTTGCCCGCGATCGCCGTACCCGTTCGGGACGCGGCGCACGCCGCGCAGGGCAAATCGGTCCCGCTGCCGGAAGGCGCGGCCAAGCCGGAAACGGGCGGGCTTGTCCGAATGTACGACCCGGACGGCCGGTTTGTCGGCTTGTTCCGGTACGATCGCGACGGCGACGCGCTGCGTCCCGAAAAAGTGTTTGCGCAAAGCTTATCCCGGCCGGACGCCGATTAGCAGGTGAGAGTGACATGCAAGCGATAACGATGAACTATCCGATGCATTTCCCGGTGCCGGGGATGCCCGAACGCGGACAAGTGCTGGCGATCGGAGATTTTGACGGGCTGCATCTCGGACATCGCGAGGTCGTCCGCAGGGCGGTCGAGACGGCCCGCAAGCTGCGTCTTCCCGCCGCGGTCATGACGTTCCACCCGCATCCGCGGGAAGTGCTCGGCCAACAAAAATACGTGGAGCATTTGACGCCGCTGCAGGACAAGCTGAAGCTGCTCGAGGACGCGGGGATCGACGTCGCGTACATCGTCCGTTTCGACGTGCCGTTTTCGCAAATCAGCCCGTCGCAATTCGTCGAAGAGGTTCTCGTCCCCATGGAGCCGAGCACGGTCGTGATCGGCTTCGATTACCGGTTCGGCCATAAGGGGGGCGGCGACGCGGACTCGCTCTGCGAGCTGGCCGCCGGCCGTTTCGCCGTCGAAGTGGTGCGTCCGTACCGGATGGACGGCGAGAAAGTGAGCAGCACGCTGATTCGCGATTCGCTCATGCAGGGGGACGTAAGCCGGGTTTCCCGGCTTCTCGGACGCGATTACGCCTTGTCGGGCGAAGTCGTGCACGGCGCGGCCAGAGGCAGGCTGATCGGGTTTCCGACGGCCAACATCGAGCCGGACGCCCCGTACGTCGTTCCGGCGAACGGCGTCTACGCGGTGCGGCTCGAATGGGGCGGCAGGCGGTATGCCGGCGTGATGAATATCGGCACGAAGCCGACCTTCGAGGGGGACAAGGCGAAGCGGACGCTCGAGGCGCATTTGTTCGATTTCGATTCCGACATATACGGAGAAACGGTCAAAGTCGAATTCGTCGCCTACATCCGGCCCGAGCAAAAGTTCGCCTCCGTCGACGACCTGATTGCGCAAATACGTCGCGACGCCGTTACGGCCCGCGAACTGACCGGCCATTCTCCCGTTCAGGAGGCGGCTCGGCTTCGGAACGGGCTTTCGTAAACGAACCGGAAGCTTCATCGGTTTCGGCGTTTACTTTCGTTCCCCGAATGTGCTATACTAAATTCCGTTGCCCGGGCATTTCGGCCGCGGCGGACGAACCTTGGCTCGGTCGCTAGATCTCACCGTCTTCTTCTGGGCTAACGGCGATTATTTGACGAATAGGGAGGTGAACGGGATGGCATTGACTCAAGAACGCAAAACCCAGCTGATCCAGGATTTCAAGAAGCATGAATCCGATACGGGATCTCCGGAAGTGCAAATCGCTATCCTTACGGAAAACATCGTGAACTTGACGAACCATCTGCGCGTGCACAAGAAAGACCATCACTCGCGCCGCGGATTGCTCAAAATGGTCGGTCAACGCCGCAAGCTGCTTGCCTACTTGAAAAACAACGACGTAGGCCGCTACAGCGCATTGATCGAACGTCTCGGACTTCGCCGATAACGTAAAATCGCGAGCGAAAAACAACCTAGCCGGCTCCGTGGCCGGACGGTTGTTTTTTTCCTATATGGGGCCTGACGGGGCCGGCTCCCGGGATTCCCCGGTTTTTCGGGGAATTTTCTTCGGTTAGAAGGAAATACTGGTTGGTATGCAGAAATAAGGAGAGTCGCTAGCCGAGCTTACATAAGAGCAGGAGGGATTGTATGGTAACGAAAGCGAGCATGGACCTTGGCGGTCGGCCGCTTCAGTTTGAAACCGGGCGATTGGCCAAGCAGGCCAACGGAGCGGTGCTCGTTCGCTATGGCGAAACGGTCGTGCTGTGTACCGTAACCGCTTCGAGCGAGCCGAAAGATTTGGATTTTTTCCCGCTTACCGTCAACTACGAAGAAAGGCTGTACGCGGTAGGGAAAATTCCCGGAGGATTTATTAAGCGGGAAGGCCGCCCGAGCGAGAAAGCGATTTTGGCCGGACGGTTGACCGACCGTACGATTCGTCCGCTGTTCCCCGAAGGGTTCCGCAACGACGTCCAAATCGTGGCGATGGTCATGAGCGTCGATCAAGACTGCTCGCCCGAAATCGCGGCGATGATCGGCACCTCGGCGGCGCTGACCGTCTCCGACGTTCCGTTCAACGGACCGATCGCCGGCGTTATCGTCGGACGAATCGACGGTCAGTTCATTATTAATCCGACGCACGAGCAGGAGCTGAAAAGCGACATGTACGTCGTCGTCGGCGGGACGAAAGACGCGATCATGATGGTCGAGGCCGAAGCGAACGAAGTGCCGGAAGAGCATATTTTGGAAGCGATCATGTTCGGCCACGAAGAAATCAAGAAAACGATCGACGTGATCGAATCATTCGCGCGCGACGCCGGCAAGCCGAAGATGGAAGTGAAGCTGCACGCGGTCGATCCGCAAGTGAGCGCGGACGTTCGCGAGTTCGCCGCCGCCCGTTTGGTGGAAGCGATCCGCATTCCGGAGAAGCACGCGCGCCAGGACGCGATCGACGCGATCAACGGCGAAGCGGTCGACCATTTCTCGCAAGCGTACGCCGAGACGCCGGAAAAGCTGAGCGACGTCAAGGAAGTGCTGTACGATATCGTCAAGGAAGAAGTGCGCCGCCTCATTACGCACGATAAAGTTCGTCCGGACGGCCGCGGCCTGAGCGAAATTCGCCCGATCGAATGCGATACGGCCATACTGCCGCGCACGCACGGCTCCGGCTTGTTTACGCGCGGGCAAACGCAGGCGCTCAGCGTATGTACGCTCGGGGCGCTCGGCGACGTGCAAATTTTGGACGGACTCGATTTGGAAGAAACGAAGCGGTTTATGCACCATTATAACTTCCCGCCGTTCAGCGTCGGCGAAGCGAGACCGCTGCGCGCCCCGGGACGCCGCGAAATCGGCCACGGCGCGCTTGGCGAACGGGCTTTGGCGAAAGTCATTCCGCCGGAATCCGAATTCCCGTACACGATCCGTCTCGTATCCGAGGTGCTCGAGTCGAACGGTTCGACGTCGCAGGCCAGCATATGCGCCAGCACGCTGGCGATGATGGACGCCGGGGTGCCGATCAAAGCGCCGGTGGCGGGCGTGGCGATGGGGCTCATCAAGGACGGGGAGCATTTCTCGATATTGACCGACATTCAAGGCATGGAAGACCATCTGGGCGATATGGACTTCAAGGTCGCCGGGACGTCGGCCGGCGTGACGGCCATTCAGATGGACATCAAGATCGACGGCATCGACCGTTCGATATTGACCGAAGCGCTCGCGCAGGCGAAGGAAGGCCGGATGTTCATTTTGGGCAAAATGATGGAGGCGATCGCCGAGCCGCGGAAAGCACTTTCGCCTTACGCGCCGAAAATCGTCATCATGCACATCAATCCGGACAAAATCCGCGAAGTGATCGGAGCCGGCGGCAAAGTGATCAACAAAATCATCGAGGAAACCGGCGTCAAGATCGATATCGAGCAGGACGGCACCGTATTCATCGCTTCGTCCAACGCGGAGATGAACGAGAAAGCGAAGTCGATCATCGAAGGCATCGTCCGCGAAGTCGTCGTAGGCGAAACGTACCTCGGCACGGTGCGGCGGATCGAGAAGTTCGGCGCTTTCGTCGAAATTTTGCCGGGCAAGGACGGTCTCGTCCACATTTCGCAAATATCGAACGAGCGCGTGGCGAAAGTCGAAGACGTACTCAAAATCGGCGATCAAATTACGGTCAAAGTCACCGAAATCGACAATCAAGGACGCGTCAATTTGTCGCGCAAAGCGACGCTGGCGGCGCCTCAAGTGCCGACGCAAAGCTGACGCCCGCAACCAACCGCATACTTTTTCAAACAAAGAGCCAGAGCAGTCTGTCTCTTTTTTTATGGACAAATAGTGGTTATCAATTAGAACTTATATCTTTTCGGCCTCCTTCTTAGTGTTTTGCAAACCTTCGTTTCCACGTCCGGCGTATCCTTATACTGTCGGGCCACTGGAATCGAACGAATCGGAAAACCTCCTGTTAACTCACTCTCGTATAGGCGTCGTTTTGAAATACCGGGAGAAGCTCCAGTTATAATGGCTCTGTATCGGCGAAATGCGCGGTTCGGTCGAAAATAGTGGGACGTTTTCCCGTTGTTTTGCCCGGAAACGGGAATCGACCCGAAAATAGCGGGAACATTTCCATCTCGCTTCCCGCTTCGCTGCCGTTTCGGCACAACCAACATGGTTCGGTTTGCACAGAAAAGACCGTCCTGTCCCGACCTTTGCTTAACGGAGCGGTCCTGCTGCCGGCGGCGGGACACACGATATCGGCCCGTATGACCTGCGCCGGCGTCGCCGGGAGTTGGAGCGTGGGGCGAGCGTGGGGCGGTTGCGGGACGGGCCCCAAGTTCCAAGCGTCTAACGGACATGGCGGACGCTATTGAGCCTAATAACGGCTTATTTTTTTCTAACGGACACAGGCTCAGCTATTTGGCGAAAAGCCCCTTCTTGAACGGCGGTTCGGAGAAAGTAAGCGCAGGTGGTGTCCGTTACGAGTGGAAAACGGCCGATTTTCGCGAAATAAGCTCCGTGGCGTCCGTTACGTTTTGGAACCCGACGGTTTGCGTTCATCCTCATAATACGTCGATAGACGATTTTCTTAATCCCGACATATCCCCGGGCTGTCCGACATAAAATTGGTACAAACTTACGGATCGGGGTATGGGGAGATGAAAAACGTAAAAGTGATCGTCATCGGAGCGGCCTTGACGCTCGCGACTTGGGGAGCGCTCAGCTCCGGCAGCCTGGACGCGTACGTGCGCTCGCTCGGCCAAAGCTCGGGGACGGCGTACCGGTACGTCGAGCCGTTCGACGGCCCGGACCCGGCATCGCGGACGACATCGATCAAGCCGAACGAGGAGCAGCTGCTGCAGTCCATCAAGGACGAGGCCGAGAAGCGGAAGGAGGCGCCGATCGACGCCAAGATCGACCGCGTTTGGAAAGCGATTCCCGGCTACAACGGGATCGAGGTGGACATCGAGGGCACGTGGAAGCTGGCGATGCAGCGCGGAACGGAAAACGGCATTCCGTTCGTGTACAAAGAAATTCCCCCGAGCGTCGGCCTCGACGATCTCGGCGCCGAACCGATCTACAAAGGCAATCCGAAAAAGCCGATGGCCGCCTTCATGATCAACGTCGCATGGGGGAACGAATATATCGGAACGATGCTGGACGTGCTGGAGAAGGAAGGGGTTCGCGCCACCTTTTTTTTCGACGGCTCGTGGCTGAGCAAAAACGTCGAAACGGCCAAAACGATCCGGCAAAAAGGGCACGAGCTGTCCAACCACGCTTATTCGCACAAAGATATGAGCAAGCTGGGGAGGGAGGATACGGTGCGGGAAATCGAACGGACGCAGCGGCTGCTCAAGGAACAGCTGGGAGTGGACAATACGCTGTTCGCGCCGCCCTCCGGCGACTTCAGCAGCCTGACCGTAAAGGTGGCGCACGAGATGAACTTGAGGACGATTCTGTGGACGCTCGACACGGTCGACTGGACGAAACCGAGCTCCGATTCGATCGTTCGCAAAATCGCCGCCCGCGTCGAGCCGGGGGCGCTCATCTTGATGCATCCGACGGCATCGGCGTCCGGGGCGCTCGAAGGAATGATCAAGACGATTCGGGACAAAGGGCTGGTCCTCGGCACCGTCTCCGAAGTAATATCGCCGAATCGGGTTCCAAAGGTTGAGCATCCGTAGTTTTTTTGTTACTATCATGGGAGTACGCGGGACCGACCGTCGTCCTAAGCGCTAACGAGTTCGCCCAAACCGCATCGTTACGATTACTTACGTTTCCATAATAAGGGGGAGCCCCATTTTGATCAAAAAGACGCTCAGCAACGGGCTGCGGATCATCGCGGAACCGATTCCGACCTATCGTTCGGTTTCGTTCGGCATATGGATCAAGACCGGATCGCGTCATGAAGGCGCGGCGAACAACGGCATTTCGCATTTTATCGAACATATGCTGTTTAAAGGCACGGAGCGGTATTCGGCCCAAGATATCGCGGAAATTTTCGACGGAATCGGCGGCAACGTGAACGCCTTTACGGCCAAAGAATATACGTGTTATTACGCCAAAGTGCTGGATACGCATCTGCCTCTCGCCGTCGACGTGCTGGCCGACATGTTTTTCCATTCGAAGCTCGACCAGGCGGAGCTCGACAAGGAACGCAACGTCATTCTGGAAGAAATCTCGATGTACGACGACACGCCGGACGATCTCGTGCACGACCTGATCGCCAAAGCGTCGTACAGCGATCACCCGCTCGCGTATTCGATACTCGGCACCGAGCAAAATTTGCGCGCCATGCAGCCGGATACGCTCCGGCAATATATGAACGACCATTACTCGATTCCGAACACCGTCATCTCGCTGGCCGGCAATATCGACGAGAGCGTCACCGAGCTGCTCGAACGCCATTTCGGCTCGTTTCGCAATACGGGAACGGCGAGCAGGCTGGAAGCGCCCGCGTTTGTCGGCGAGTCGCTGTTCCATGCGAAAAAAACGGAGCAAAACCATATTTGCTTGTCGCTTCCCGGCTGCTCGCTGCACGATCCGATGCTGTACCCGATGATTTTGCTCAACAATTTGATCGGCGGCGGGATGAGCTCGTATTTGTTCCAGGAAATTCGCGAGAAACGGGGACTCGCGTACTCCGTTTATTCGTATCATACGGCGCATGCCGACAGCGGCGAGTTTACGATCTATATGGGGACGGCGCCGAAGCAAACGGACGAGGTGCTGAAGGTGACGATGGACGTCCTGGAAGGCGTCGTGCGGAAAGGGCTGTCCGACGAGGAGCTGCGCAAAGGAAAGGAGCAGCTGAAGGGCAGCTTCATTCTCAGCCTCGAAAGCACGAGCAGCCGGATGAACCGGCTCGGCAAAAACGAGCTGATGCTCGGCGTTCACCATACGCTCGACGAGATACTCGCCATGATCGATTCCGTGTCGCAGGACGACATTCGCGGGCTGGTCAATCGGCTCTTTTCCCGGCCTTTCGCGCTGGCGATGGTCGGGAAATCGGACAAAGCGATCCAAACGTTCAGGAGGGACTCTCTTGTCATACGAAGTTAAAGTGAAGCGGCTGCCCGGCTGCGAAGACGTCCGGCTCCCGCAAAAAATGTCCGCGCTCGCCAGCGGCTTCGACTTGCACGCGGCCGTATCCGAGCCGGTTACGCTCGGGCCCGGGGAACGCGCCCTCATTCCGACCGGGATCGCGATCGCGATGCCGGGCGAGCTGGAGGCGCAAATACGGCCGCGCAGCGGCCTCGCCCTGAAGCACGGCATCACCTGCCTGAATACGCCGGGAACGATCGACGCCGATTACCGCGGAGAGATCAAAGTGCTGCTCGTCAATTTGGGACAAGCTCCTTTTACGATCGAACGCAACGAACGGATCGCCCAAATGGTGTTCCAGCTCGTCCCTCCGGTGCGGCTTGCCGAAGTCG
Organism: Paenibacillus sp. GYB003; assembly: GCF_036577625.1. NCBI lineage: Bacteria > Bacillati > Bacillota > Bacilli > Caryophanales > Paenibacillaceae > Paenibacillus > Paenibacillus sp. GYB003. The sequence goes on from NZ_JARBDC010000052.1 coordinate 55,871, forward strand.
CCGATTTGGACGAAACGGAGCGCGGCTCCGGAGGGTTCGGCCATACCGGCACGCAATGATGCGAGACCGATCGATAACGATAACGATTACGAAACCGCCATTTCCGATCCGGAAATTGGCGGTTTTTTCGGTTAAGCCGCCGCCGGCGGCCGGGGGGACGCCCGCGTTCCGCGGGAGGACGCGCGGACGGCCGCTCGTCTTGGGCTGTAACCCATCGGCGCAAGACCGCATAAGATGTCGTATACTCGGTTGTATGAAAGGGGTGTAATCATGCTGACCGGCATTCAAATTACGCTCATTGGCGGAGACGCCCGCCAATTGGAAGTGATCCAGAAATTTTCGGAGCTGGACGCGGCCGTCACCCTGATCGGGTTCGACAATTTGCAGTACTCGTACAGCGGCGTTTCGAAGCTCGCTTTGACGCCGGAATCGCTCGAAAAGACGGACGCCGTCATACTGCCGGTCGTCGGGACGGACGACAACGGCGTCGTCGAATCGATATTTTCGGGAACGGAACTCATTTTGACGGGCGACCATCTCGCCGCTCTGCCGTCGCATGCCAAAATATACACCGGAATGGCGAAGCCCTATTTAAAGAAGCTTAGCTCGGAGCACAACATCAGGCTGATCGAGCTGCTCGAGCGGGACGACGTGGCGATTTACAATTCGATTCCTACCGCGGAAGGCGCCCTCATGATGGCGATCCAAAATACGGATATTACGATTCACGGCTCGGTCTGCATGGTTCTCGGCATGGGCCGCACCGGCTTGACGATGGCGCGGACGCTGAAGGGGCTCGGGGCGAACGTGCTTGTCGGCATCCGCAAACCGGAGCATTTCGCCCGGGCGTGGGAGATGGGTTTTACGCCGTTTTACCTTAGCGAGCTGGCCCAAAAGGTGACCAATATCGACTTGCTTTTTAATACGATTCCGACTATGATAGTCACAGCGCAAATTATTGCCGGAATGCCGCACCGCGCCGTCATTATCGACCTTGCGTCGAAGCCCGGCGGCACCGATTTCCGCTTCGCGGAAAAACGCGGCGTGAAGGCGATGCTTGCGCCAGGACTTCCCGGAATCGTCGCACCGAAAACGGCTGGCCGCATTATCGCGAACACGATAAGCCAGCTGATCTTGGAAGACGTTACGACCGGGAGGAATGCGCAATGAACTGGACGGGGAAGACGGTCGGTTTCGCTTTGACCGGCTCTCACTGCACGTTTGCCGAAACGATGCCGCATATTCAAAGCTTCGTCGACGCCGGAGCGAGGGTGATTCCGATCGCCTCGCAAACGCTCATGACGACCGATACGCGGTTCGGCACCTCGGAAAATTGGCAAAAACAGTTGAAAGATATAACCGGGAATGATATCATTTCTTCAATTGTGGATGCGGAGCCGCTCGGACCTTCCAAATTGCTCGACGTCATGCTGATCGCGCCTTGCACGGGCAACACGACGAGCCGGCTTGCGAACGCGATGACCGACAGCGCCGTACTGATGGCCGCCAAAGCGCAGATGCGCAATCAGCGTCCGCTCGTGCTCGCCATCTCCACGAACGACGGACTCGGCCTCAATGCCGCCAATATCGCCAAGCTCCTCGTAGCCAAAAACATTTATTTCGTTCCGTTCGGCCAGGACAATCCGGCCCAAAAGCCGAATTCGCTCGTGGCGCGGATGGAGCTGATCATGGACACGTGTGCAGCCGCGCTGGAAGGAAGACAGCTGCAGCCGCTGCTTATCGAAAGGTTCCAGGATTTCATATCATAATCATCATTTCTTAAGGGGAGAACCAAGTCATGTCGAACCAAAAACTTTTCAATGTCGCCGTAGTCGGTGCAACCGGCGCGGTGGGTGAGCAGATCATCCGCCTGCTGGCTGAACGGGATTTTCCGGTGAACGAGCTGAAGCTGCTTTCGTCCGCGCGTTCCGCCGGCACGAAAATAAAGTTCAAAAACCGTGAAATAACGATCGAAGAAGCGACGCCCGAAAGTTTTAAAGGGATCGACATCGCCTTGTTCAGCGCGGGCGGCGACGTCAGTCGCAAGCTCGTACCCCACGCGGTGGAGCACGGTGCGGTCTGTATCGACAACACGAGCGCGTTCCGGATGGACCCGGAAACGCCGCTGGTCGTGCCGGAAGTGAACATCGACAAAATCGCCGAGCACAAAGGCGTCATCGCCAACCCGAACTGCTCGACGATTCAAATGGTAGCGGCGCTGAAGCCGCTTTACGACCGTTTCGGCATTTCCCGCATCATCGTATCGACGTATCAAGCCGTTTCCGGCGCCGGCGCCAAAGCGATCCACGAAATGCAGCGCCAAACGAAGGAAGTGCTCGAAGGCCGCGACGCCAACCCGGATATTTTGCCGGTTTCGTCGCTTCCGGTCAAGCATCAAATCGCGTTTAACGCCATCCCGCAAATCGACAAGTTTACGGACAATGGCTTTACTTACGAAGAAATGAAAATGATCAACGAAACGAAAAAAATTATGAACGACGATTCGCTTGAAGTGACGGCGACTTGCGTGCGGATCCCGGTCGTGTACGGGCATTCCGAGTCGGTTTATGTCGAATTGAAAAACGATTTCGACTTGGCCGAAGTGAAGTCGCTGCTTGCGAACGCGCCGGGCATCGAGCTTCTCGACAATCCGGATGAGCAGCTGTACCCGCTCGCGACCGACGCCGCCGGCAAGCTGGAAACGTTCGTCGGACGCGTTCGCCGCGACTTGTCGAATCCGCGCGCGCTCAACATGTGGATCGTTTCCGACAACCTGCTCAAAGGCGCCGCCTGGAACGCGGTGCAAATCGCCGAGTACATCGCGATCGAACAAAACTAAAGCGTCATTCCGTTAAACCGGCATGGAGGGAAGCCAATGCGTACTCTCGTACAGAAGTTCGGCGGAACTTCCCTCTCCGACGCCCGGGCCAGATCTCATGCCATCGGCCATATTAAGCGCGCCTTGGCCGATTCATACCAGCTTGTCGTAGTCGTTTCCGCAATGGGCAGAAAAGGAGAGCCTTACGCCACCGATTCATTGCTCGAGCTCATACGTCTGAACGGCAACTGCCTTCCCGCCAGGGAAAAAGATTTGCTGCTTCACTGCGGCGAGCTGATATCGGCCGCCGTCTTGTGCAGCCTGCTCGAAGCCGAAAACATTTCGACCGTCGTCCTGACCGGAGCTCAAGCCGGAATACGGACGAACGAGCGGTACGGCGACGCCCGCATCGAGTCCATTCAACCTTCCCGAGTCGTACAGGCATTGTCCGAGGGGAAGGTTGTGATCGTTCCGGGCTTTCAGGGCGAAACGGCGCACGGCGATATTACGACGCTCGGCCGCGGCGGCAGCGACACGACGGCGACGGCTCTCGGGGCGTCGCTTCGCGCCGAGCGCGTCGACATTTTTACCGACGTAAGCGGAGTTTTCACCGCCGACCCGAAAATTGTCGACAAAGCGAGACCGATCGAACGGGTCACCTACGCCGAAATTTGCAATTTGGCGTATCAAGGAGCGAAAGTGATTCACCCCCGCGCCGTCGAAATCGCGATGGAAGCCGGCGTTCCGATTCGGGTCCGTTCGACGTTTTCCGACGATCTCGGCACGCTCGTCACGAATGCGGGTGCGGCGGAACGTTCCGACGGGAAGCTGAACGACCGTTTCGTCACCGGCATCGCCCACGTCGCGCCGATCACGCAAATCAAGGTGGCCGCGCAGGAAGGCCAGTACGATTTGTCGCTAAACGTGTTCAAGGCGATGGCGGAGCACCGGATCAGCGTCGATTTTATAAACGCCAATATATCCGGAGTCAGCTATACGGTGTTCGATCACGAATCGGAGCGGGCGATCGCCGTTTTAACGAATATGGGCTATCGTCCCGAGTTCGTGACCGGCTGCGCCAAAGTATCGATCATCGGCGGAGGGATGAACGGCGTTCCGGGCATTATGGCCAGCATCGTCGAAGCGTTGACCAAGCGGGATATTCCGATCCTGCAATCGGCCGATTCGAATGCGACGATATGGGTGCTCGTGAAGGAAGCCGACATGACGCTCGCCATTCAAGCGCTCCACCATTCGTTCAGCTTGGACAAATAGTGCCGGCTTTGCCGCTCAATGCCCGGCTGATGCTTACGAAGACGGCTTTGCTTCGCAAAGCTCGGCATATGCTTACGAAGACGGCTTTGCTTCGCAAAGCTCTGAGGAGGAACCAGTAGTGGATTTCGGAAGAGTCATTACCGCGATGGTGACCCCATTCGACGCCAATCTGCAGGTCGATTGGGACGGGGTGAGGCGGCTGATCGATTATTTGATCGACGAGCAGCAATCCGACAGCTTGGTCGTGTGCGGCACGACGGGCGAATCCCCGACGCTCACCGAAGAAGAGAAGCTCGAGCTGTTCCGCGTGGCCGTTCAGCATGCGAACGGGCGGTGCCGCATTATTGCCGGTACCGGCAGCTACGATACGGCGCATACGATCCATTTGACGAAGCAAGCCGAAACGATCGGCGTCGACGGCGTGCTGCTCGTCGCGCCTTATTACAACAGGCCGTCGCAGGACGGCATTTACGCGCATTTCAAGGCGGCCGCCGAAGCGACGAAGCTGCCGGTCATGCTGTACAACATTCCGTCGCGGACGGGCATTACGGTCGCCGCTTCGACGACGCTGAAGCTGGCGCAGCTGCCTAACGTCGTCGCCACGAAAGAAGCGCACTCCGATTTCGATCTCGTTTCCGAGCTGACGGCGAACGCGCCGAGCGGCTTCAACGTATACAGCGGGGACGATATTTTGACGCTGCCGATGCTGTCGGTCGGCGCGTACGGCATCGTCAGCGTGGCCAGCCACGTCATCGGCAAACAAATGCAGCAGATGGTCCGCGCCTACGTCGGCGGCGAAGTGCAAAAAGCGGCGGAATGGCATGCGAAGCTTCGGCCGATTTTCAACGGGCTGTTCAACTGTCCGCACCGCGTGCCGAATCCGGTTCCGGTCAAATACGCGCTCGGCCTGCACGGCATGCCGGTCGGCGGCGTCCGGTTGCCGCTCGTCGAAGCTGCGGAAGAAGAAAAACGTTTTATCCGCGCGCTGTTCCAGCGCTGATCGAAATAAGGAAATAACCGAGGAAAACCGGTGCCCGGAGGCATCGGTTTTTTGTTTTGGGGAACGCTAACATTACTCGACTTGTATTTGCATATGCGCTTCATGTATAATGAAACACAAGTGACTGGTTCGGGTTATCTTTGGTCTGGGTATATAAAGATCGTCGCCAAAATCACTTAGGAGGGTTAGACTTGTCTAAAAAAAATATAGATAAAGTATCCATTTTCGCTCTGGGCGGCGTGGGCGAAATCGGGAAAAACATGTATTGCGTTCAATACGGGAACGATATTGTCGTCATCGATTCCGGTCTGAAGTTTCCGGAGGAGGACATGCTCGGCATTGATATCGTCATCCCCGACATTTCGTATTTGACGGAGAACCGCGATAAAGTCAGAGGGATTTTAATTACGCACGGCCACGAGGACCATATCGGCGGATTGCCGTATGTTCTCAAATATTTGAACGTTCCCGTATACGGAACGAAGCTTACGCTCGGCTTGATCGAAGCGAAGCTGAAGGAAGCGAATTTGCTCGGCGAAACGAAACGGATCTTGATTAACGCCGATTCGGAAGTTCAGCTCGGGTCGATGAAAGCAACCTTCTTCCGGACGAACCATAGCATTCCGGACTCGGTCGGCGTTTGTCTCGATACGCCGGAAGGACTCGTCGTTCATACGGGCGACTTCAAATTCGATCAAACTCCGGTTAACGATCAATACGCGGATTTGCATAAAATGGCCGATATCGGCCGGCGCGGCGTACTGGCTCTCATGTCCGACAGCACGAACGCCGAGCGCGCCGGATATACGGGCTCCGAGCGTACCGTCGGAGCGGAGCTGGAAGAAGTGTTCCGCAAGGCGAAGCAGCGCGTCGTCGTGGCGACGTTCGCTTCGAACGTGCACCGCATTCAGCAGGTCATCAACGCGGCGGAAGCTACGCGCCGGAAGATGGCCGTCATCGGCAGAAGCATGGTCAACGTGGTGAACATCGCAAGCGAACTCGGCTATTTGCACATCCCGGACGGCATGCTGATCGAACCGGAAGAAGTGAACAAGCTTGCGGCCGACCGGGTAGTCATTTTGTCGACCGGCAGTCAGGGCGAACCGATGTCGGCGCTGACCCGGATGGCTCGGTCCAATCACCGGAAGGTCGATATATTGCCGGGCGATACGGTCGTCATCGCGGCGACGCCGATTCCGGGCAACGAACGGTTTGTCGGACGCACCGTGGATGAGCTTTTCCGCATCGGCGCGAACGTCATCTACGGATCGGGATCGGTTACCGGCGTTCACGTTTCCGGTCACGGCAGCCAGGAAGAGCTCAAGCTCATGCTGAATATGATGAAGCCGAAATATTTCATACCGGTTCACGGCGAATACCGGATGCTTCGCCAGCACGCGCATCTTGCCGAATCGGTCGGAATCGACCGCGAAAACATATTCATCGTCGATATCGGCGATACGGTTGAAATTCAAGGCGGCGTGGCGCGCAGAGGACCTCGCGTTCCTTGCGGCAACGTGCTGATCGACGGACTCGGCGTGGGCGACGTGGGCAACATTGTATTGCGCGACCGCAAGCTTTTGTCGCAGGACGGAATCTTGGTCGTCGTCGTAACGCTGAGCAAGCAGGACGGAACGATCATGTCGGGGCCCGACATCATTTCGCGCGGTTTCGTGTATGTGCGCGAATCCGAAGGGCTGCTCGACGAAGCGAACCGCATCGTCAGCAGCACGCTGAATCGACTGATGGTCGAAAACGTCAATGAGTGGGCCTCGCTCAAGACGCATGTCAAAGATGCACTCGGACGATTTTTATATGAACAAACCCGAAGAAGACCAATGATTTTGCCGATTATTATGGAAGTGTAATCCGGTAAAAACGCTAGTCACTGAACCCAACGATACCCGAACACGTTTATGATGAGCTTTCCCGCTTGGCGCGGGGAAGCTTTTTCTTTTCGACATTTCGATCCCCCTCTTTCCCCCTTCGCCAAGGGGGAGGACTCGGGCGCTGCGCCCCGAGACCCAGCCAAGAAGCGTACCTTCGTCCGGGCCGTCTTCGATGGTTACCCAGGCGTATGAACGCTCTCGTCCGGAAGAAGCGTTTTCAAGCAGGGAATCGCCGGACACGCTTGCAGTTAGTGTTCTTACGCAATGTTTGCCCGATTGGAGGGACCTGCTACTTCACGATGAAAAGTCCTAACGTGGTTATTTCCCGCCATCATGACTTCGTCATGAAGCTTTATTTCGAACTTTTGGTAGGCGCATCTTGCTGCGCTCGTCCATCGACCGCAATTAGCAAACCTTTTCCAAACGAGCCGCCCGGATAAAATTTCAGACCCGATCCATACTATGGAAGACTACAGGAGGAGGGTCTGCCATGCCTGCAATGCCAAACAACGAAGCGGAACAGCCGGAAGTGGGCGAGAAACGCAGCACGACCGTCGACACGATCCAGCAGCTCGGCCAAATGTCGACGCCGGTTACGGAATCGAATATTTACTGCATGACGATCATCGGCCAGGTCGAAGGCCATATCGTACTGCCGCCGCAAAACAAAACGACGAAGTACGAGCACTTGATTCCCCAGCTTGTCGCCGCCGAGCAAAACGCGAAAATCGAAGGCGTTCTGATTATATTGAATACCGTCGGCGGGGACGTGGAAGCCGGCCTGGCCATAGCGGAAATGATCGCTTCCTTGTCCAAGCCGAGCGTGACGCTCGTGCTCGGGGGCGGCCACAGCATCGGGGTGCCGATCGCCGTGTCGTCCCACTTTTCGCTGATCGCCGAAACCGCGACGATGACGATCCATCCGATCCGGATGAACGGCATGGTGATCGGCGTTCCCCAGACGTTCGAATATTTGGAGAAAATGCAGGAACGCGTCATCCGGTTTATTACGAACCATTCGCGAATCCCGGAAGACAAGCTTAAGGAGCTTATGTTCAAAACCGGCGAGCTGACCCGCGATATCGGAACGACGGTCATCGGAGCCGACGCGGTCAAATACGGGCTGATCGACGCCGTGGGCGGAGTCGGCGATGCGATCAAGCAGCTGAACAAGCTGATCGACCAATACCGGGCGACGAGGGAGGGGCTGGTGCAATGATCCTGTACACGGCCGTACCGATCGAGACGGTGCTGGAAGGGATGGACGACCCGCGGCCCGCTACCGTCGAAATGACGGTGAACGGCGTGATGATGCAGATCGAGCCGGTTTCGCCTTACTCGGGCAAAATCGTCCGCTTGCTCAGTCCGGACCCGACGCATTTTTTGAATCCCGATTATGCGCCGGGAAAATTGATCGACTTTCGGCCCGTTTGACGCTTTAAAGCGGAAACGACCCGGGTGAGCGATTCGGAAGGGAGGGAGAAAACGCCCTCTCTTTTTTTCGCTCGCCATTTTTTTTTGGCTTCGAACACGAACGTGTGTTTTTATTTGCGCCGTTTTTTGGAAAGTATGATATAATGAAATACGCTTCGATGTCGGACAATCGGATGTAAAAGCAAACCGGAGGTGTGGAGCTTGGCCAAACGACGGAAAAAAGGCGGATCGCTGACGACCCAGCTGAAATACGAACTTTACGGCATCCTTATACTCATTTTCTCCGTCATCGCGCTTTCGCATGAAGGATCGGTCGCGCGTTCGCTCATGTACTTGTTCCGATTTTTCCTCGGCGTTTTCGACTGGGTCATTCCGGTCATCTTCATATACATAGGCTTGTACGTCATGATCAAGCGAGGATGGCCGGGGGGCTGGACGGCGCGGAAATCGGGATTTTTGCTGCTCGTGCTCGGCTTTCTCATCATGAATCACATTACGATGTTTCAGCTGCTCGACCCGACCGGCGAGCTGACGACGTCCAGCTGGATCATCGGGCAAACGTGGTCGAGCTTGCTCGACGGCCTCAGCCCGCAAAACGAGCAGGTGCTGTCCCATCAGGTCGGAGGCGGGATGATCGGCGCCGTTTTATACGCATGCTTGTACTTTTTGTTCGACAATTTGGGCGCGCGCCTGATCGAATATTCGCTGTTCGCGATCGGCTTCATCCTCGTCACCGGCTTGTCGTACGTCGATATGGTCAGCAAGGTGAAACGGCTGTTCCGCGGCAGCGGCGTGCGGATGAAAGATACGTTCTCGCAAATGTTCCAGCTGATGAAAAGCCCGGAGAAGCCGAAGCCGGTCCGTACGCGAAAGGCGGTCCAGCAGCAAATACCGGCCGACGACGATTTCGAGGACGAAATCGCCGAACCCGTCGTGATGCGCGAGAAAAAGAAGCCGGTCTTTTTCCAGCTGCTGCAAAAAAAACAGAAGCCGGCTGCGGCCGATAAAGACGAGGCCGAAGCCGAGCAAATCGTCTATTCGGCCGACGAACGCGACGGGACGGGGCTGCCTGCGCTGCACGAAGCCGACGACGCCGATGCCGATCGCGACGATTCGGAATTGCCGCGAATCCGCGACTTTCAGGAGCATATCGAGCAGCACGATTCCGATGAGGACGACGAGCGCGAGCCGGTTCAGCCGGAGCCGATTCAGGCGCTGCCGACCGCGACCGCATATGCGCCCCCGTCCAATCAGATGAAAATCAAGCTGCCGGTCGACGGCGAAGGGGAGATCGACGTCACGTTCGCGCAGCAGCGGGAACGCCCGCCGGCGAAGCCGTACGTGCTGCCGTCGTTTTCGCTACTTGCGAAGCCGGGCGGCTCCGGCAAAGGCGGCGACGCGGTCGACTACAAGACGATCGCCCGCAAGCTGGAGTCGACGCTGGAAAGCTTCGGCGTTCGGACGAAGGTGCTGGACGTCGTCCGCGGGCCATCGGTTACCCGCTATGAAATTCAGCCGGACGTCGGCGTGAAAGTAAGCCGCGTCGTCAGCCTGACGGACGACATCGCGCTCGCCCTGGCCGCCAAAGATATTCGGATGGAAGCCCCGATTCCCGGCAAATCGGCGATCGGCATCGAGGTGCCGAATTCGGAGATCGCCGTTGTGACGATGCGCGAAGTGATGGAAAGCCCGGTTTTCCAGGAATCGAGCTCGCTGTTGTCGATCGCGTTCGGCCGCGACATTTCCGGTCAGGCGATCGTCGGCAATTTGGCCAAAATGCCCCACTTGCTCGTCGCGGGCGCGACCGGCTCGGGGAAATCGGTCTGCATCAACGGGATCATCACGAGCATTTTATATAAAGCGAAGCCGGACGAAGTCAAGTTTCTGATGATCGACCCGAAAATGGTCGAGCTGAACATGTACAACGGCATCCCGCATCTGCTCGCCCCCGTCGTCACCGACCCGAGAAGGGCGTCGCTGGCGCTCAAAAAGATCGTCGGCGAAATGGAGAAGCGGTACGAGCTGTTTTCCAAATTCGGGACGCGCAATATCGAAGGCTACAACAACATGATGGCGGACAAGCCGGACGGCGAGAAGCTGCCGTTTATCGTCGTCATTTTGGACGAGCTCGCCGACTTGATGATGGTCGCGGCCAGCGACGTCGAAGACTCGATTTGCCGACTCGCCCAAAAAGCGCGCGCCGCCGGCATCCATCTCATCATCGCCACGCAGCGGCCGTCGGTCGACGTCATCACCGGCTTGATCAAGGCGAACATCCCGTCGCGGATCGCGTTCGGCGTTTCGTCGCAGGTCGATTCCCGCACGATACTCGATATGGTCGGAGCGGAAAAGCTGCTCGGACGCGGCGATATGCTGTTTTTGCCGGTCGGCGCGTCGAAGCCGATCCGGGTGCAGGGAGCGTTTTTGTCCGACCAGGAGGTCGAAGCGGTCGTCAATTTTTGCAAAAATCAGGAAGAGGCGAATTATCAGGAAGAAATGGTTCCGGAAGTGGAGGAGCAGGCCGAAGCCGCCGACGAATACGAGGACGAGCTGTACGACCAGGCGGCGCAAATCGTCATCGAGGCGAAGCAGGCGTCCGTGTCGCTGCTGCAGCGGCGCATGCGGGTAGGCTACGCGCGGGCGGCCCGCCTGATCGATTCGCTGGAGGCGAAAGGCGTCGTCGGCCCGTACGAAGGCAGCAAACCGCGGGAAGTGCTCGTCACGCTGGAGCAGTACCAGCACAGCCGGATACCGTCATAACATTGTTTTTCAGGAAGCGTTCTGTCGGGAGACAGGACGCTTTTTTGCTTTGCGCCGTCCGAAAGACGATCCCTTCTTTTGAATAATCCGGATATCGCATTGTCATAATAAGGCGTAAATATGGCGTACATTCAAGCAGCGAGGGATGGTAGAAAACACGATGAACAAACGATTGGTCGTCATTACGGTTTGCACCGTTTTATTTTTGCTGGGCGCCCTTCAAGTGAAACAAAGATGGTATTCCGAACAAACGTTCGGAGAGGCGGAAATCCGTTACGGCGCGCAAGGGGGAGACGTGTACGAGCTGCAAGGCAGGCTGAAAATGCTCGGCTTCTATAACGGCGACGTGGACGGCGATTTCGGGTATGAAACGCTGCAGTCGCTGAAACATTTCCAATCCGAATTCGGCATGAAGGTCGACGGAGTCGTCGGAGGCAAGACGAAGGTGAAGCTGTGGGAGGCGACGAAAGACTGGTCGCCCGACCGGACGCCGCGCAAAGGGGCGGAAGCGGAGGCCCCGACGCCGGCTCCGGCGCCCGCGCCGGCGGGACAGGACAACGCCCAGGCGGCTCCCGCCGCCGGCAACGAGCTGTATTCCGGCTCGAACCAGCTCGGCTTGTCGGCCCAAGATTTGAAGCTGATGGCGAACGCGGTATACGGCGAATCGCGCGGCGAGCCGTACGTCGGCCAAATCGCCGTGGCGGCGGTTATCCTGAACCGCGTCAAATCGCCGAGCTTCCCGAATACGGTGTCCGGCGTCATCTTCCAGCCGGGCGCGTTTACGGCGGTCGCCGACGGACAAATATGGCTGACGCCGAACGAAGTCGCCTCCAATGCGGTTCAGGACGCCTTGAACGGATACGACCCGTCCGGCGGCTGCTTGTACTACTTCAACCCGGAAACGGCGACCTCGAAATGGATATGGACCCGGCCGCAGGTGAAGCAGATCGGCAAACATATTTTTTGCAGATGACTTCAGCGAGAAGAAGTAACCGCATCGGTTGCTTCTTCTGTTTCTGGAAGAATATAATGGAAAAGAGGTCGATACAATGGCAGTAGATTCGAAGCGACCATCAATTGGCGAAGGGAGCGTATTGCCGTTGAGCAAATCCAATTTCGAACGGGAAACGATCGGAAACGTGAGGCTTCACGTCCTGCCGACCGACCAGTTCAAAACGTACGCCATTTCGGTATACATAGGGACTCCCTTGACGGAATCGACGGTTACGTCGGTGGCGCTGGCGCCGTTCGTGCTGCGGCGAGGGACCGCAAGCTTGCCGGAAACGAAGCAGTTCCGCGAGCGGCAGGACGATCTGTACGGCGCCGGCTTCGGCTTCGACGTATACAAACGCGGCGATTATCAGATCGTACAGTTCCGGATGGACATGATTCACGACGACTTCGTCAAAGACGAACAATCGATGCTCGAGCAGGCGATGAAGTTCGTCGGCGACGCGATTACCGATCCCGTCCGCGAAAACGGGGCGTTCCGCGCGAAGTATGTGGAAGCGGAAAAGGAGACGCTGCGCAAGCGGCTGGCCGCCATCGTCAACGATAAAATACGCTATGCGGCCGAACGCATGACCGAAGAAATGTGCAAAAACGAGCCGTACCGGCTGCATCCGCTCGGGAGAGCGGACGATTTGGCGGCGATTACGCCCGAATCGCTGTACGCCGGCTACGAGCGCTGGCTCGCCGAATCGCCGATCGACGTTTATGTCGTAGGCAATACGACGCTCGGCCAAGTGAAGCCTCTGCTCGAATCGGCGTTCCGTTGGAAACGGACCAAAGCCGCCGCTTACGACCGGAAGGCGGAGCACCGTCAGGTGAACGATGTCAACACGGTCGTGGAGCGAATGGACGTCACCCAAGGAAAGCTCAACATGGGCCTTCGCACGTACGTCACGTACGCCGACGACGAATATCCGGCCGCGCTTATGTATAACGGCATCCTCGGCGGCTATCCGCATTCGAAGCTGTTTTTGAACGTCCGCGAAAAAGAAAGCCTGGCCTATTACGCATCGTCGCGTCTCGACGGACATAAAGGCATTTTGACGATTCAATCCGGCATCGAGTTCGCGAATTACGAGAAAGCGGTCGACATCATCAAGCGGCAATTGGCCCACATGGCCGAAGGTCAAATCAGCGAGCTCGAAATGTCGCAAACGCGCGCCATGATCGCCAACCAGCTGCGCGAAAGCCAGGATTCGGCCTTCGAGACGATCGGGCTCGATTTCAACAACCAGCTTTCGGGCAAAATACGTACGGCGGCCGAACTGATCGAACAAGTGGAGCGGGTCGACGCGGACGCCATCCGCCGGGTAGCCGAAGGCGTGAAGCTCGATACGATTTATTTCCTTCGCGACCGGAAGGGGGAATGACGCATGCAAACGATACCTTTCACCCGACTGAAAGAAACGCTGTACCACGAGAAGCTGCCGAACGGCCTGAACGTGTACATTCTTCCGAAGCCCGGGTTCCATAAAATTTACGCGACGTTTTCGACGAGATACGGTTCGATCGACAACCGTTTCCAGGTCGAAGGCAAGCAGGAGACGTCCGTCCCGGACGGAATCGCCCATTTTTTGGAGCATAAAATGTTCGAGGAGCCGACGGGCGACATTTTCGCCACGTTCGCTTCGCAGGGCGCTTCGGCCAACGCGTTTACGAGCTTCGACCGGACCGTATATTTGTTTTCGGCGACGGAGCAAGTGAACGAAAACTTGACGACGCTGCTCGATTTCGTGCAAAACCCGTACTTCACCGACCAAAACGTGGAGAAGGAAAAGGGCATCATCGGCCAAGAGATCAACATGTACCGCGACAATCCCGATTGGCGCGTCTACTTCGGCCTGATCGAGGCGCTGTACCGGAATCATCCGGTGCGCATCGACATCGCCGGCACGATCGACTCGATCTCGCAAATTACGAAAGAAACGCTGTACGAGTGCTACCATACGTTTTATCACCCGAGCAACATGAGCCTGTTCGTCGTCGGCGGCGTCGATCCGCAGGCGGTCATGCAGCTCGTTCGCGACAATCAGGCGGCGAAGACGTTTCCGCCGCAGGGCGACATTCGGCGATTTTTCCCGGATGAGCCGGAGCAGGTCGCCGAAGAAACGAAACGGATCGAGCTGCCGGTGTCGCTGCCGAAATGTTTGTTCGGCTTCAAGGAGCCGGTCCGGCAAGGCGAAGGCGGAGACGCGGCGCTGAAGCGGGAAATGACGACGAAAATCGTGCTCGACGCGCTGCTCGGCCCAAGCTCCCGGCTGTACCAGCAATTGTACGACGACGGCCTCATTTCCGACCAGTTCGGCCACGAGTACAATTCGAACTCCAATTATGCCTTTTCGATTATCGGCGGCGAGACGAAGGATCCGGATGAGCTCGTTAACCGCATCCGGGCCGCGCTCGAGCAGGCCAAATCGGAAGGGATCGACGCGGAATCGTTCGAGCGAAGCAAGCGCAAAAAGATCGGCGGCTTCATGCGGATGATGAATTCGCCCGAGGCGATGGCGAACGAATTTACGAAGTACGAGTTCAAACAGACGAGCTTGTTCAACGTGCTCGACGCCTACGAGTCGGCAACGCTGGACGATGCGAACCGTCGGTTGAACGAGCATGCCGATTTCGGCCGGTTCGCCGTTTCGATCGTGCGGAGTCCGGGAACATGATCAAGCCTTTGTCCGAGACGACCGTGCTGGTCACGGGCGCGAGCCGCGGAATCGGAGCCGCCATCGCGGCGCGCTTCGCTTCCGCCGGGATGAAGGTCGTCATCCATTATTTGAATTCCCACGAATCGGCCAACGAAACGGCGCGAACGTGCCTGAATCTGGGCGCCAAAGTGCTGACCGTGACGGCGGACGTGACGAACCGGGACCATCTGCTGCGGATGAAGGAAAAGATGGAGAAGCACGGCATGGTGCCCGACATTTTGGTCAACAACGCCGGCATCGCCCATTACGGCTTGCTGCAGGACGTGTCCGAGGACGATTGGGAGCGCGTCATGAACGTCAACCTGAAAGGCATGTTTTTGTGCACGCAGCTGTTTATGGAGCCGATGATTCGGCAAAAATATGGAAGAATTATTAACGTATCGTCGGTTTGGGGGCTGTCGGGGGCTTCTTGCGAGGTCGTCTACTCGACCGCCAAGGGCGGCGTCAACGCGTTTACGAAAGCGCTGGCCAAGGAGCTGGCGCCTTCCGGCGTAACCGTGAACGCCGTCGCTCCGGGCGTCGTGGAAACGTCGATGAACGCGGGGCTGTCGGTAACCGAAAAGGAAGCGCTGCAAAGCGACATTCCGGTCGGCCGGTTCGCCCAGCCCGACGAAATCGCCTCGCTCGTCTATTTCATCGCCTTGCCCGAATCCGGCTACATTACGGGACAAATCATCAGCCCGAACGGCGGCTGGCATACGTAACGAAGCTTGCCCGGCGGAAAGCAGCCTGAAATTGGACGCGTCCCGCGGGCATACGGGGCGGACGTACGGCGCATGCTAGTATTGGTCATACCTTTACTACCCGACAAGGAGGAACCTTTACATGGCTACCGTACTCAAAAGCTTCGAGCGTTGGAAGGAGTTTTTGTCCGAGCGCGTGGAGCAGGCGCACAAAGCGGGCATGAGCGATGAAACGATATCCAAGATCGCCGCGCAGGTCGGCGAGTTTTTGGCGGATAAAATCGATCCCGAAAACAAAGAGGAGCGCGTTCTGAAAGAGCTGTGGGACGTCGCCGACGAGCAGGAAAAAAGAGCGATCGCCCGCTGCATGGTGAAGCTCGTTCGCCAGGAATAGGCGTAATCCGCGGATTCGAACGCTCCGCGCCATTTAAGGGCCGGATGCGGCGAACGGCGAAACGAATCGGATCAAACGAATAAACGCGCGGCGGACGGAAGCCTCCTGATCAGGGGGCTTTTCCCCCTGCCGTGGCAACTTTTTTTACGCGAAGCTAGGAGGATAATAGCGAATATTGTAGAATTAATGGTTAAGGAACGGCCAACCCGGGAAAGGTGAGATCACGATGGAAACGAAACAATGGTATATGGAATACAAAATACATAAAAACCGTCCCGGTTTGCTCGGCGATATCGCGTCTTTGATGGGCATGCTCGAAATCAACATTTTGACGATCAACGGCGTGGAAGACCGCACGCGCGGGATGCTGCTGCAGACGAACGACGACGAAAAAATCGAACTTATGGGTAAGATGTTGAAAAAAGTGGATAATATTACTGTATCGGCGCTTCGCGCGCCGAGACTGGTCGATATTCTCGCGGTACGGCACGGCCGCTACATCGAGCGCGACTCCGACGACCGCAAAACGTTCCGCTTCACGCGCGACGAGCTGGGACTTTTGGTCGATTTTCTCGGCGAAATATGCAAGAAGGAAGGCAACCAGGTCATCGGCCTGCGCGGCATGCCCCGCGTCGGCAAAACCGAATCGATCATCGCCGGAAGCGTATGCGCCAAAAAACGGTGGACGTTCGTCTCGTCGACGCTGCTTCGCCAGACGGTGCGAAGCCAAATGTCGGACGACGAAATGAACCCGCAAAACGTGTTCATTATCGACGGCATCGTTTCGACGATGCGCTCGAACGAGAAGCATCATATGCTGCTTCGGGAAATTATGGCGATGCCGTCGACCAAAGTAATCGAGCATCCGGATATATTCATTCGGGAATCCGAATATACGTACGATACGTTCAACGTCATTATCGAGCTTCGCAATTCGCCGGATGAAGAAATCACGTACGAAACGTTTACGAACTTCGAGCACGACAAATTTTAATTCGGCGACGGACGCGGATCGCCGGGGCACGGGAGGTGAAGAAACAGTGTCGGATTTGGGACAGCTGCTGAAAAAAGCGCGACTGGACAAAGGAATATCGCTCGATCATCTCGAGGAAATGACGAAAATTCGGAAGCGTTATTTGGAAGCGATTGAAGAGGGCGATTACAAAATTTTGCCCGGCAGCTTTTATGTGCGCGCCTTCATCAAAAGCTATTCGGAATCGGTCGGGCTCGACCCGAACGAGGTGCTGGCCTTGTACGGGAACGCGATTCCGGCACATACGGTCGAAGCGGCGGCGGAACCGATCCGGCGGAAGCGAAACAGCGCGCGGAATACGGAGAAGCTCAGCAAATGGGCGTCCAACATATTGATGCTGTCGTTCATCCTGCTAATTTTGGGCGTTCTGTACTACTTTATCGGCAATTCGTACAAAGGGGACGCCAGCAAGCAGGTCGATCCGAACGAGAAAATAACCGATAAGCTGGCGGAGGATACGGGCGCGTCCGGCGACGCCGGCGGCAAAACGGATGCGGGCAAGCCGCCGATGGCCGGCGGGCAGCAAACAGGCGGACAGGTCGTTCAACAGAATACGGCTCCGCCTGCGACGCCGGTCGTCACGCTGGCGAAGACCGAGAACAATATCGATTATTATACGGTGACGAACGCCGACAAGGTGGACGTCCAGTTGAAAATTATCGGCGAGGAATGCTGGCTGAAGATCGACAAACTCGTGCCGGCCGCCGAAGGACGGAAGCAGGAACGCCAGGAAATCGAGCAGAAGCTTTACAAAAAAGGCGAGACGCGGGATTGGACGTCCGATTCCGGCGTTTTCATGAGAGTCGGCTTCCCGCCGGCGGCCGAAGTGATCGTGAACGGCACGGCGATTTCGCTCGGCACGAAGAAGGATGTCAAGCAAATCCAGATCGATTTGCAGAAGCCGCTCTGAACGGGAGGCAATGTTGACCCCATATGGCGCGAAGCAGACATCCCGTTGGAAGAGGATGTCTTTTTTTCGGGCAGGCGGGTTGTTATAATGAAGCTTGTCGGAAACCGCATTTGATATAGAGAAAGGTGGATATTCAAGCGATGAGTTCGGAAAATTCCTTCGATATCGTTTCCCAGATCGACATGCAGGAGCTGAACAACGCCATCCAGCAGGCGGAGAAGGAAATCGCCAGCCGGTTCGACTTCAAAGGCTCGAAAAGCAGCATTACGCTGGACAAAAACGAGCTTGTCATCGTTTCAGACGACGAGTTTAAACTGAACGGCGTGCTCGACGTGCTTCATTCGAAAATGGCGAAAAGAGGCATCCCGCTGAAAAATTTGCAGTACGGCAAAGTGGAGCCGGCCGCCTCGTCGACGGTTCGCCAGCGGATCGGGCTGAAGCAGGGCATCGACCAGGAAAACGCCAAAAAAATCAACGTGATCATCCGCGATTCGAAGCTGAAAATCAAAAGTCAAATTCAAGGCGATCAGCTGCGCGTCACCGGCAAAAGCAGGGACGATTTGCAAAAGGCGATCCAGCTCATCCGGCAGGCGGATATCCCGCTCGATCTGCAGTTTGTCAATTTCAGGTAACGGCGGGGGCCGCGGCCTTATCCGGTTTTGACACCCTAAAGTCGATTGGTTTATACTTGTGTGGATACAAATGGCCGGAAATCGGATTTGGGGGATATCAGGAATGACAGAAAAAGTAAAAATCGTCACGCTCGGCTGCGAAAAAAATTTGGTCGATTCGGAAATCATGTCCGGACTGATTCACGAGCGAGGATATACAC
Source organism: Paenibacillus sp. GYB003 (assembly GCF_036577625.1). Classification (NCBI taxonomy): domain Bacteria; kingdom Bacillati; phylum Bacillota; class Bacilli; order Caryophanales; family Paenibacillaceae; genus Paenibacillus; species Paenibacillus sp. GYB003. The sequence continues at coordinate 74,615 of NZ_JARBDC010000052.1, forward strand.
TGGTTGACGATAAAGAGGAAGCGACCGTCATCGTCGTCAATACGTGCGGATTTATCGACGCCGCGAAGGAAGAGTCGGTCAATACGATATTGGATTTGGCGGACCTGAAGGAGACGGCGAATTTGAAGGCGCTCGTCGTATCGGGCTGTCTGACGCAGCGGTACAAAAAAGAGCTGATGAACGAAATGCCGGAAATCGACGGCATCGTCGGCACCGGCGACTTCGATAAAATCGGCGACATTATCGACGAAGCGCTTGCCGGCCGAAAGCCGATTCTGATCGGCAACCCGGCGTTCAATTACGAGAAGCAGCTGCCGCGCCGGATGACGACTCCGCGCTATACGGCTTACGTCAAAATCGCCGAAGGCTGCGACAACGCCTGCACGTTTTGCAGCATTCCGCTCATGCGGGGCAAGTTTCGCAGCCGTTCGATCGAGTCGGTCGTGGGCGAAGTGCGCCAGCTCGCCTCGCAGGGCGTCCGCGAAATCAGCCTGATCGCGCAGGATTCGACCAACTACGGAACCGACCTGTACGACGGCTTCATGCTTCCGGCTTTGCTGAACAAGGTCGCCGAGGTGGAAGGCATCGAATGGGTGCGGCTCCATTACGCGTACCCGGGCTTTTTCACGGACGAGCTGATCGACGTGATCGCGAACAACCCGAAGGTGTGCAAGTATATCGACATGCCGCTGCAGCACAGCGAAGATTCGATTCTGAAGCGGATGCGCCGGCCCGGCCGCCAGCGGGATACGCGTGAGCTCGTCGCGAAAATCCGTTCGCGCATACCCGACGTCGCGCTCCGGACGTCGCTCATCGTAGGCTTTCCGGGCGAAACCGAAGAAGATTTCGCCAATTTGTGCGAGTTTGTGAAAGAAATGCGGTTCGACCGGCTCGGCGTGTTCGCCTATTCCAAGGAGGACGATACGCCCGCTTCGCGCCTGCCGAATCAAATTCCGGACGACGTGAAGGAATACCGGGCGACGGCGCTGATGGAAATTCAGCGCGAAATTTCCCGCGAAGTGATCGGCAAGCGGATCGGCCAGGAGCTGAACGTGCTGATCGAACGGTACGACGGCCGCAACGATGTGTACGTCGGGCGCTCCGAATTCGATGCGCCGGATGTCGACGGCGAAGTATTCGTAACCCGGTGCACGGCTGCCATCGGAGAAATGCAAAAAGTGCGCATCACGCATTCCTTCGAGTTCGACTTGTCCGGGGAGGGAATTGCATGAACCTGGCCAACCGCATCACGTTGGCGAGAATTTTTCTCGTCCCCGTCATCATGTTTTTTTTGCTCGTCAACCTGAACTTGCCGCCGATTCGGATCGAGCAGTTCAGCATTACATACAACCAGATCATCGCGGTGCTCATCTTTATCGTGGCGGCCAGCACGGACAGCTTGGACGGCTATATCGCCCGCAAGCACAAGCTGATCACCAACCTGGGGAAGCTGCTCGATCCGCTCGCCGACAAGCTGCTCGTATCGGCCGTTCTCGTTTCGCTCGTCGACATGGGCAAGCTGGACGCGTGGATCGCCATCGTCATCATCAGCCGGGAGTTCGCGGTCACCGGACTTCGTACGATATGCGCGGCGGAAGGGATCGTGCTGGCGGCGGGCAAGCTGGGCAAATGGAAAACGGCGGCGCAAATTACCGCCATCATCGCGCTGCTCGTCAACAACTTTCCGTTCGCGTTTTTGAACGTTCCGTTCGACTTGATCGCCAGCTGGATCGCGGCTATTATAACCATTTGGTCGGGCATCGATTATTTCGCGAAAAATTGGCACGTCATTCAGTTCGATAATTGATCGTTCCGAGCGCCGCCGAACGTATTAAGCGCGCCGGAAAACGGGGGACAGAACGATGAAAGCGGAAATTATCGCGGTCGGCACCGAACTGCTGCTCGGCCAAATCGTCAATACGAACGCCCAATACATCGCCGCAGGCTGCGCGGGTATTGGGCTTAACGTTTATTATCAGACCGTCGTCGGCGACAACCGCGAACGGCTCAAGCAATCGTTCGGCCTCGCCGCGTCGCGGGCGGACGTCGTCATCGTCACCGGCGGCCTCGGACCGACGCAGGACGACTTGACGAAGGACGCGCTCGCGGAGCTGCTCGGACTGCCGATGTCGATTCATGAGCCGTCGATGGAAAAGATCGTTTCCGTCTTTCGGTCGCGCGGGCTCGACATGGTGAAAAGCAACGAACGGCAGGCGAACGTCTTGGCGGGCTGCACGCCCCTGGCCAACGACAACGGCCTCGCCGTAGGGGTCGCATTGACGCACGCCGGAACGCATTACGTGCTGCTGCCCGGACCGCCGAAAGAAATGAAGCCGATGTTCGACCGGTACGCCGTGCCGTGGATCCGCGCCGTCATGGGCGAGGAGGCGGCGCCGCTCCATTCGAAAATGCTCAAGTTCGCCGGCATCGGCGAATCGAACTTGGAGCACCGGCTGCTCGACTTGATCGAAAGCCAGCAGGACCCGACGATCGCGCCGTACGCGAAAGAAGGCGAAGTGAGCATCAGGCTGACGACCCGCGCGGCTTCCGCGGAGGAAGCGGAGCGGAAGCTGGCGGAAACGGAGCGGGAAATCCGGAGCCGCGTCGGCGAATATTTGTACGCCGACCGGGACGTTCCGCTCGAGCACGAGCTTGTCGCGCTGCTTGTCCGCGCGGGCCGTACGGTCGCGCTTGCGGAAAGCTGCACGGGAGGCACGGTCAGCGAAATGATTACCGCCGTGCCGGGCAGTTCGGCGGCTTACCGCGGCGGCATCGTCTGCTATACGAACGACGCGAAGCGCGAGCTGCTCGGCGTCCCCGCGCACGTGCTGGAGGGCGAAGGAGCTCCGGGCGCCGTCAGCGCGGAGACGGCGTCCTTGCTGGCCGAAGGCGCGATGCAGCGGATCGGCGCCGATTACGCGCTGTCCGTCACCGGCGTGGCCGGTCCGGCCGAATCGGAAGGCAAGCCGGTCGGGCTCGTTTACGTCGGAATCGCCGAGCGGGGCAAGCCTCCGGAGGCGATCCCGCTGCAGCTTTCCGGCAATCGGGACTCGATCCGGCTGAGGGCGGCGAAGCAGGCGCTGTACGCGCTGTGGCGGCGGCTCGTCCGCTAACGCAAATTTGTTGTTGCCGAGGCGGCGCGAATCCCTTATAATGGAAGTATTGGAACGGAAGAACCGTAACAATTGGCCGGCAATGCCTTTTGTTGCGGTTTTTGTTTTGCCGCGCGAACGGGCATCGTACATGCGGCGCGACGCGGAAGGCGAACCTTTTCCCGGACGGGCGGAACCGGGGAGGGCGAACCGTTCGCTTGCGACCGAAAAAAAATGCGAATGTATGTTCGAAAAAACAGTTGGCAAACGGCGGAAAAGCGTGTATGATTAATATCAGAAACGATAAAAGGAAGTGAGTATGTTGTCAGATCGCCGCGCTGCGTTAGAAAATGCCCTTCGCCAAATCGAGAAGCAATTTGGCAAAGGATCGATTATGAAACTCGGTGAATCCACCCACATGCAGGTGGAAACGGTCCCAAGCGGATCGCTCGCGCTCGACCTCGCTCTTGGAGTAGGCGGTTTTCCGCGCGGTAGAATTATCGAAGTGTACGGACCGGAATCGTCGGGTAAAACGACGGTAGCGCTCCATGCGATCGCCGAAGTGCAACGAATCGGCGGACAAGCGGCCTTTATCGACGCGGAGCATGCGCTCGATCCGCTCTACGCCAGCAAGCTCGGCATCAACATCGACGAATTGCTGTTGTCGCAGCCGGATACCGGCGAGCAGGCGCTCGAAATCGCCGAAGCGCTCGTCCGCAGCGGCGCTGTCGACATCCTTGTCATAGACTCCGTCGCCGCTCTCGTGCCGAAAGCGGAGATTGAAGGCGAGATGGGAGACTCGCACGTCGGCTTGCAGGCGCGACTCATGTCGCAGGCGCTGCGCAAGCTGTCGGGCGCGATCAACAAGTCGAAAGTCATCGCCATCTTCATCAACCAATTGCGCGAGAAAGTCGGCGTCATGTTCGGCAACCCCGAGACGACTCCCGGCGGACGGGCGCTCAAGTTTTACTCCACGATCCGGCTCGAAGTGCGCCGCGTGGAAACGCTCAAGCAGGGCAACGACATGGTCGGAAACCGGACGCGGATCAAGGTCGTCAAAAACAAAGTCGCCCCGCCGTTCAAACAAGCGGAGCTGGACATTATGTACGGCGAAGGCATTTCCAAAGAGGGCAGCATTATCGATATCGGGACCGAGATGGACATCGTGAACAAGAGCGGCGCCTGGTATTCGTACGACGGCGAACGGCTCGGCCAAGGCCGCGAGAACGCGAAGCAGTTTTTGAAGGACAACCCGCAAATCGCTACCGTCATCGAGAACAAAATCCGGGAAGCGAGCAATATGTCGCAAGGCGTGCAGCTGCCGGTATCGGACGACGACGAGGACGAGGAAGAGCTGGCGGCATTCGAATAAACGAATTGACGATATGCGGCAGACGATGCACCGACGCGCACCTTTGGGCCATACAGGGTGCGTTTTCGGTTTTGTCTGCGGTTTGCGGCCGGAGACTGCCGGCTTCGGCCCGGCCGCGCGCCGGTTCGAAAGGAGGCCAACATGACCAGCAGCCCGCCATCGATCATAACTTCGGTCGAGCGGCACCGGAGAGCCGCGCATCGCTATCTCGTCTTCGTCGACGGACGATACTCGATGACCGTGCACGAAGACGTGCTGATCAAGCATCGCTTATTCAAGGGCGAGCGGATCGACGAAGACAAAATGCGTCTCGTGGCCGAAGACGAGGAGCGGCAAAAGGCGTGGTCCGAGGCGCTGAAGCAGGTCGGACGGCGCCCCCGCTCGGAGAAGGAAATGCGGCAATATTTGAAGCGGAGAGGCTACGTGCAGACGCTTGCCGACGAGGTCGTTGCGATGCTGAAGGAGCAGCGGTATATCGACGACGCCGATTTTGCCGCGCAGTGGACGGAGCAGCGCATTTTTTCGCAGAAGAAGGGCAAGCGGCTCATCAAGCAGGAGCTGCAGCATAAGGGCGTCGCCCCGGCGACGATTCAAGAGACGCTGAATCAAGTGTCGCCGGAGGACGAAGAACGGCTCGCGTTCGAGCTCGGCCTCAAGAAGTGGAACGTGACGGGCGGCGGCCGGATGGACAAAAAGCGCAAGACGGCCGCGTTTTTGATGCGGAGAGGATATTCCGCCCGGATCGCGGGCAACGTCGTCCGCAAGCTGGCGGACACGTACCGGGACGAGACGGATGGCGACGAAGAGGAGCCTTCGGATTGGTTCGAATAGGCGGCAGTCATGCCGCGGCCGGGCCGATCACGGCGAGCGATTACCGATGAAGCGGGGGATCATGGCGAATGACGAAAACGATTCGATGGGGCATTATCGGCTGCGGCAACGTGACCGAGGTGAAAAGCGGTCCGGGCTTTCAACTGGCGGAACGGTCGGAGCTCGTCGCCGTCATGCGGCGTAACGGCGAGCTGGCGGAAGATTACGCCAGGCGCCATCAGGTGCCGAAATGGTACGACGATGCGGATGCGCTGATCGGCGACCCGGATGTGGACGCCGTCTACATCGCGACCCCGCCGTCGACGCACAAGCCGTACGCGCTGGCGGTCGCCGCAGCCGGCAAGCCGGTGTACGTCGAGAAGCCGATGGCGCTCCATGCGGGCGAATGCCGAGACATGATCGAAGCTTGCCGAGCGGCCGGGGTGCCGCTTTACGTGGCCTACTACAGAAGGGCGCTGCCCCGTTTCCTGAAGGTGAAGCAGCTGCTCGAAATGGGGGCGATCGGCGACATCCGGTTCGTGACGACCGTACATACGAAGAAGCTGACCGAAAATCCGGACGACTTGCCGTGGCGCGTCATTCCGGAGCTGTCCGGAGGCGGCCACTTTTTCGATCTGGCCAGCCATACGCTCGACCTGCTCGACTTTTTGCTCGGTCCGATTCGCGACGCGACCGGGCGGGCCGGCAATCAGGGGAAAGCGTACCCGGCGGAAGACATCGTCAGCGGCACGTACGTGTTCGATTCCGGCGTGCAAGGGACCGGGCTTTGGTGCTTTACGGCTTATCAGGGCGGGGAAGTGAACGAAATCGTCGGCTCCCGCGGCAAGCTCACGTTTTCCACGTTCGGCAGCGAGCCGATCCGGTTGACGACCGCGGAAGGCATCGGCGACTATTCGCTCGAGCAGCCGAAACATATTCAGCAGCCGTTGATTCAGACGATCGTGAACGAGCTGCTCGGTACGGGCGCATGCCCGAGTACCGGCGAGTCCGCGCTGCGCACGGCTCAGGTGATGGACGAGCTGACGAAGCGATAGCGTTGGTGTTGGCGTTGGGATCGAACGGGACAAGCGGGCGATGCGCAAGAAACGGCAGGCGCGGGATCAAGGCGGGCCGTGTCGCGTAAGCCCAATAGCAGAGATCGAGTAGGGCCGGGAGCGAATCCCGGCCTTTTTCCGTAGATTGGACATCGCTAAAGCACTGGAGCGCGAAGTGCGGCTTTCGGTACGGAGACGCCGGTGCCCGCCCGGAAATCGCCAACGGACCGAGCGGACGCGAGTATGGTCCATTTCGTCCCAATCGAACATGTACGGCTAAAGGATGCAGCAAGCAGCGCCTTTTGTTTCCGCGTCCGACGGATCCTAATCCTGCCGGGCCAACTGGATCTGAACGAACGGGAAAACCTCCTGTTCACTTGCTCTCCTAGTGGCGTCGTTTCGAAATACCGGGAGAAGCTCCCGTTAAAAATGGCGCTGGTTCCGCTAGAAGCGCGGTAAGGACGAATGTAGCGGGACGTTTTCCCGTTGTTTTGCCCGGAAACGGGAAACAACCGAAAATAGCGGGAACATTTCCATTTCGTTCCTCGCTCCGCTGCCGTTTCGGCGTGGAAAAAGGTTCGGTTTGTGCAGAAAAGACTGCCGTCGCGCAATCGAGCTACGTCCGTCGCGACCTTCGCTTAAGCGCCAAGCCGGAGCGGGTTTCCCGCTGCCGGCGGCGGGACACGGCGATACCGGCTCGGTTGACCTGCGCCGGCGCCGTCTGGAGTTCGAGCGGGGGGCGAGCATGGGCGGCGGCGGGGCTGGCCCAAGTTCCGAATGTCTAACGGACATGGAGGCCGCTAATGTGCCTCGTTTCGGCCTATTTATTTTCTAACGGACACAGGCGCAGCAATTTTGGCGAAAAGCCCCTTTTGGACGGCGGTTCGGAGCAAATAAGCGCAGGTGGTGTCCGTTACGATTGGAAACGGCCGATTTTCGCGAAATAAGCGCCGTGGCATCCGTTACGTTTCGGAAGCCGACTGTTCGCTCATCCTCGAAATGCGTCGATTAGCCGTTTTTCGTTAGTGTTACCGACAATCGCCCGCCGCATTAATCCGAGTTGAACCGTAGGAATGGTTAGATATAATTCCATTTTGGTTGAAAGATTCAGAATTCGACGATAATTTAGGTGAATTTTTAAGGATTGGACAAATAGATGCTGAAAGAGGCAAACATCTTTATTCCAAAATGAAAGAAAGTAGGTTATAATAGAGCTATCGAGGGATAGGGAGAGATCAGCATGACGAAAAAGACGACGAGACGGAACCGGCTCTGGCCCCTGTTTTGGACCTTTTGCCGCATCGCTCCGATTACGTTCGGCGGGGGCTATGCGATGATTCCGGTGCTGGAGCGCGAGGCGGTCCATAAACGGCGCTGGATTAAGCAGGAGGACGTCGCCGACGTTCTCGCCGTTTCCCAGACGATTCCCGGGGCCGTCGCGCTGAACGCCGCCTCTTTCATCGGCTATCGGGTAGCCGGAGTGGCGGGCGCCGTTGCGGCCGTCGTCGGCATGCTGCTTCCGACCTTTTTGATCGTCATCGGGCTGTCGGCTTTGCTGCTGGCCTTTCGCGACAATCCGAAAGCGGCCGCCGCGCTCCAAGGAATGAAGCCGGCCGTCATCGCGATGATCGTATACGCCGGCTACCGGATGGCAAAGACGGCTCTCGTCGACAAATCGACGATCGCTCTTGCCGCCGCGGCCGTGCTGCTGCTCGTATTGACGCCGCTGTCGCCGATCCTGATCATCGTGTGCGGCGCTTTGGCCGGCATCGGAATCGGCGCCTGGAAGCACAGGCACGGAATCGAAACGTCGCCGCGGCGATATTACGCGGACCCCGACTATTTTATCGGAGACGGAATATAGGAAGAAGACGAACAGGCGGGAGGCTTGCTGGCGATGCTATGGGACATGTTCGTCACGTTTTTGCTGATCGGCTTCGTGTCGGTCGGGGGCGGCTACTCGATGGTGCCGGTCATCGAACGCGAGGCGATTTCGCACGGATGGATGAATGAGCAATCATTTTCTGATATGATTGCTGTAGCGGGAGCAGCGCCGGGACCGATCGCAACGAATACGGCCGTCATGGTCGGCTTTCACGCGGGCGGCTTTCCCGGCGCCGCCGTTTCCGCGATCGGCATGACGCTGCCGTCGCTGTTATTGGTTATCGCGGCCGGCTTGCTGCTGACCAAGGTTCAGCACCATCCTCTAACGGAATCGGCCTTTTACGGCCTCAGGCCGATCGTCGCCGCGTTGGTTTTTTATGCGGCTTACCGGCTCGTGATGGCGGGCGGAGCGGCTTTGGCGATCGACTGGAAAACGGGATGCTCCATCGCCATATTCGCCGGCGCCCTCATCGCCCTGATGCGCTTTCGCGTGCATCCGCTGGCGGTGATCGCGGTATCCGGCCTGGTGGGTGTAGCGCTGTATGCCTAATTTGGAGGAATGGATCCCGAATCGGAAGGCGAAGCAAATTTTCGCCGAAATCCGCAGAAGGGGCGTCGTTTCGAAATTCGACCTGCTCGAATTGAGCGGGCTCACGTCCAGCACGCTGACGCGCATGCTCGAAGAGCTGGCTACGACCGGCTGGATTGAAGAAAGCGGACTCGGTGAATCGTCCGGCGGACGCCGGCCGCTGCTGTACCGGCTGAAGCAGGACCGCGGCTATGTGCTCGGGCTCGATATTTCCCGTTCGACGTCGCGGCTCGTCTTATGCGATTTGCAGCTGGAAAAAATCGACTCCGCCTCCTGGCAGATGACGGAGCGGATGACGCCGGAGCTTCTGATGGAAGAAGTCGTTCGTGCCGTCGGCCGCATGACGGCGGACAAAGGGATCGCGCCGGACCGGCTGCTCGGCCTCGGCATCGGCGCCGTAGGCCCCGTCGATCGCGCCCGGGGAATGATGCTCAATCCGTTATATTTTCCGGCCGAAGGCTGGAACGAAGTGCCGCTCGGCCCGAGGCTCGAAGCGGAGCTGGGCGTTCCCGCGCTGCTCGACAACGGGGCGAATACGGCCCTGCTGGCCGAATATTGGGCCGGCTCGCCGCAGCAGTACCGGCATTTGCTGTACGTGCGCGCCGGCGTCGGCCTTCGCTCGGCGATGATGTCGAACGGCCAGCTCGTCTACGGCGCCGTCGACATGGAAGGCTCCGTCGGCCATATGATTATACAGACGGACGGTCCGCCGCATCCCGAGCGTCCCCATGTTTACGGCTGCCTGGAATCGTTCGTGTCGATTCCCGTTCTGGAGAAGCAGGCGGCGGCGCGGCTGAAGCAGGGAAGGCGAAGCGTGCTGAGCGAATGGGTCGACCGGCCGGACGACGTCGACTACCGGCTGCTGCTGCGGGCTTTGTCCGCCGACGACCGTCTCGCGACCGAGCTGTTTACGCAGGCGGCCACTTATTTCGGCATCGGCTTGTCCAATCTGCTGAACATTTTGCATCCGGAAAAAGTGATTTTGGGCGGCCCGCTCATTACGACGAACGAGCTGTTTTATCAGATCAGCACGCAGGTCGCGCTCAAAAATACGCTGTATTATCCGACGTATCCGGTCACGTTCACGCGCGGCAAATTGTCGGACGACGCGCTTGCCGTCGGGGCCGCCGCGATGGTGGTCGACCGGCTTACGTCATAGCGAAAGACGAAGCGCTTTCTTGTTGCTTGACAACCGCATTTTGCAAAAGCTAAAATGAGGTTGTACATTCCGATTTCGCCGGATTTCGCATTATTTTTCCTTATTGCAGTTTTTTTGCGGCCGATTTCGGCGGAAATTCGCGCGAATCCGTTCACTCCGGACTGTACGACCGGAATTCGATTGTAAAGCGGAAAGCAAACCGGAATAAAAAACCGAATATCCCAAGCTAACCCCTTGGAGGCTTCAACGAGGAGGTGAACAAGATGCTGCACACTGTCATCTGGATCGTCATCGTTCTCGTTGTTGGCGCAATATGCTTTGGGATTGGTTATTTTATCCGCAAGTCCCTCGCCGAGGCGAAAATTTCCAGTGCCGAAGAAGCGGCCCGTCAAATCGTCGAAGCGGCGAAGAAAGAAGCGGACGCGCAGAAAAAAGAAGCGGTGCTGGAAGCGAAGGACGAAATTCATAAACTTCGCGCCGAAGCTGAAAAAGACATTCGTGAACGTCGGAATGAAACTCAACGGCAAGAAAGACGATTGTTGCAAAAAGAGGAAACGCTGGATAAAAAGCTGGAATCTCTGGAGCGTAAAGAGGAGCAAGTCGCCAACAAAGAGAAGCGGATCGACGAGACGCAAGCGCAAATCGATCAGCTGTACCGCAGCCAAGTGGCGGAGCTGGAACGCATATCCGGCCTGACGATGGAAGAGGCGAAGCATATCATTTTGACCTCGGTCGAGCAGGAAGTCCGCTACGAGACGGCGCAGCTGATCAAGGATATCGAGAATCAGGCGAAGGAAGAAGCCGAGAAGAGGGCTCGAGAGGTCATCACGCTCGCGATTCAGCGTTGCGCGGCGGACCATGTGGCGGAAACGACCGTTTCCGTCGTGGCATTGCCGAACGAAGAAATGAAAGGCCGGATTATCGGACGCGAAGGACGCAACATCCGCGCGCTCGAGACGTTGACCGGCATCGACCTCATTATCGACGATACGCCGGAGGCCGTCATTTTGTCCGGCTTCGACCCGATCCGCAGGGAAATCGCGCGGACATCGCTCGAGAAGCTGGTTGCGGACGGCCGCATTCACCCGGCGCGAATCGAAGAGATGGTCGAGAAATCGCGCAAGGAAGTGGACGAACGCATCCGCGAGTACGGCGAGCAGGCAACGTTCGAGACGGGGGTACACGGACTGCATCCGGACCTGATCAAAATTTTGGGCCGGTTGAAGTTCCGGACGAGCTACGGTCAAAACGTGCTGAAGCATTCGATGGAAGTCGCCTATTTGGCCGGTTTGATGGCCGGGGAGCTCGGCGAGGACGTAACGCTCGCGAAGCGGGCCGGGCTTCTGCACGACATCGGCAAGGCGCTCGACCACGAAGTGGAAGGATCGCACGTCGAGATCGGCGTCGAGATCGCCAAAAAGTACAAGGAGCATCCGGTCGTCGTCAACAGCATCGCCTCCCATCACGGCGATTGCGAGGCGACTTCGGTCATCGCGATGCTCGTCGGCGCGGCGGACGCTTTGTCCGCGGCAAGGCCCGGAGCGCGTCGGGAAACGCTGGAGACGTACATCAAGCGGCTCGAGAAGCTCGAAGAAATTACCGAATCGTTCGACGGCGTCGAGAAATCGTACGCGATTCAAGCCGGACGCGAGGTGCGGGTCATGGTTCAGCCGGAAAAGATCGACGATACCGAGGCGTTCCGACTCGCGCGCGACATTACGAAGAAAATCGAAAGCGAGCTGGACTACCCGGGACACATCAAAGTTACCGTCATCCGCGAAACCCGGGCGGTCGAGTACGCGAAATAAGCAAACGAAACCTTTCATAAGATGCGAGAAGTGGCTTAGCGGCCACTTCTCCTTTGCTTTTGCCAGGGTAAAATACGTTCAGCAACAGGGGGAGAGTTCCATTCGCATTTTGTTTATCGGCGATATCGTCGGCGGCTCCGGCCGGAGGGCGGTCAAGACGCTGCTGCCCGAGCTGAAAAAAAAGTACGATCCGGCGTTTATCGTCGTCAACGGAGAAAACGCGGCCGGCGGTCGCGGCATAACGGCGCAAATCGCCAAAGAGCTGTACGATCAGGGCGTACACGGGATTACGCTCGGCAACCATACGTGGGACAATAAAGACATTTTCAACTTTATCGACGACGAGGAACGGATGATCCGGCCGGCCAACTATCCGCCCGGAACGCCGGGCAAAGGCTTTACGGTGCTTCGCAACGCCGCGGGCAAGGAGCTCGTTATCGTCAACGCGATGGGGCGAACGTTTTTGCCGCCGCTGGACTGTCCCTTTCAAACGATCGACGCCATTCTCGACAAGCTGAAAAAGAAGCACAGGTTCATATTCGTCGATTTTCACGCCGAAGCGACGTCGGAAAAAATCGCCATGGGCTGGCATTTGGACGGAAAAGTTTCGGCCGTCGTCGGCACCCATACGCACGTGCAGACGCATGACGAGCGGGTGCTGCCGCGCGGCACCGGCTACGTAACGGACGTCGGCATGACCGGCGCGCGCGACGGCGTGCTGGGCATGGAACGCGAGGCGGTGCTGCAGAAGTTCAAAACGCAGCTGCCGGTCCGGTTTACGGCCGACGAAGGCAGCTGGCAGTTTCACGCCGTCGCGATTACGTTGGACGACGAGACCGGGATGACGCGCAGCATCGAGCTCGTTCGCCGGTTCGAAACGGAAGCCGTGTTCGAGTAATCGAGCGCCCGTGCGCCGGAAATGTGCCGGCCGATCGGACGAATTGCGCGAATTGGCTGAAATTTTAGATTTTAATGGCGGGGAACGGCCGTCGGGTAGAAGGAATTATTCCGGAGCTGCACGAATAGTGTAGTAGTGGAATTCATCCAAACATTCCCGAGGAGGTCTTGCCATGGAAGTATTAAAAGTTTCAGCAAAGTCCAATCCCAATTCCGTAGCCGGCGCATTGGCCGGCGTATTGCGTGAGCGAGGAGCGGCCGAGCTGCAAGCGATCGGCGCCGGCGCGTTGAACCAGGCCATCAAAGCCGTGGCGATCGCGAGAGGATTCGTCGCCCCGAGCGGCGTCGATTTGATCTGCATCCCGGCGTTTACCGATATCGTCATCGACGGGGAAGACCGGACGGCGATCAAATTGATCGTAGAGCCTCGCTAATCGCGGAATTGTTCCATGACGGCCGAATCGGATTGAAAGCTCCCGCGATGGAGCTTTTCTTAACGTTTCGGAACGGCCGAGTTTGCTTACAAATTGCGGACGCACCGCCCTAAAAATGAATCATTCCGGTTTTCCCCGTAAAAGCGACGGTAACGGCTTCGAAGCCGCGTTCTTTTACGGGTTATCGCCATGTCCGCTTGTATAAGCGCTTTCATTATGGATATGCTGATAACAACCGGCCGTACCGGCGTCGTCGACGAAAAGGACGGTGCCATTTTTCGCCATTTGACGATTTTGTGTCAACTCTGCCGAAATCAGAATGCTAGACGTTCAATCGTTCTAATTGCGATATGGATTCGATCTAAAATAACTATGTTTAAAATCTGTGAATTCGCTTGCTTTTTCAGTAGGGAAAGCATAAAATCTTTACGAATGATTAGCATTGCGTAAGGCACGACGCCTCTCGGAACCGGCATTCCGCCGGAAGCGGCCCTTGGACGCGCCGCGGACCGCGCAAGAAAGGCTGCCGCTATCATCCTCTATGTTCATATCGGAACGTTTGCGAGGGCTGTTCATACGGCGTTTGTCTTTTTGGCTGCAGAGAGACGGTTTGCTTTAGTGCTTTAAAGATGAAAAATGTTATCCGAATCGCCTTCAAAACGTTAGGACACAGTTCAAAGGAGTGGACGTTGTGATCGAGCAATTGTCATGGAAAGTCGGGGGGCAGCAAGGGGAAGGGGTCGAAAGCACGGACCGCATTTTCTCTACCGCCCTGAATCGTCTTGGCTACTATCTGTACGGCTATAGACACTTTTCTTCCCGGATCAAGGGTGGACATACGAACAATAAAATCCGTATCAGCACGAAGCCGAAACGGGCGATTTCCGACGATCTGGACATTTTGGTCGCTTTCGACCAGGAAACGATCGATTTGAACGCGCACGAGCTTCGCGCCGGCGGCGTCGTCGTCGCGGACGCGAAATTCAACCCGACGTTACCGGAAGGAATCGACGCGCGACTGTTCCCGGTTCCGATCACGGCGATCGCCGAAGAGTTGGGAACGGCGCTGTTTAAAAATATGGCCGCATCCGGCGCGTCCTGGGCGCTGCTCGGATTGCCGCTCGAAGTATTCAACAAGGCGGTCGAGGAAGAATTCGGACGCAAAGGCGCAGCCGTCGTCGAGAAAAACGTCGAAGCGGTCAAACGCGCGGCCGATTTCGTCATCGAGCTGGCCGGCGGTCCGCTGGAAGAGTTCAAGCTCGCGCCCGCAGACGGCAAACAGAAGCTGTTCATTATCGGAAACGACGCGATCGGTCTCGGCGCGATTGCGGCAGGCTGCCGCTTTATGCCGGCTTACCCGATCACTCCGGCTTCCGAAATTATGGAATATTTGATCAAACGTCTGCCGAAGTTCGGCGGAACGGTCATCCAGACCGAAGACGAAATCGCCGCGGTAACGATGGCCATCGGCGCCAACTATGGCGGCGTGCGCGCCCTTACGGCATCCGCCGGGCCGGGCTTGTCGCTCATGATGGAAGCGATCGGTCTTGCCGGCATGACGGAAACGCCGGTCGTCATCGTCGACACGCAGCGCGGCGGACCGAGCACCGGGCTGCCGACGAAGCAGGAGCAATCCGACTTGAACGCGCTCGTATACGGGACGCACGGCGAAATTCCGAAAATCGTCATCGCGCCGGCTACGGTCGAAGATTGCTTCTACGATACGATCGAAGCGTTTAACCTGGCCGAGAAATACCAATGCCCGGTCATCATTATGACCGACCTGCAGCTTTCGCTCGGCAAGCAATCGTCCGAGCTGCTCGATTACGACAAAATCGTCATCGACCGGGGCAATCTCGTAACCGGAACGGAGAAGCTGGAGGACGGCAAGCTGTTCAAGCGGTACGAATTTACGGAAAGCGGCATTTCCCCGCGCGTGCTGCCCGGCGAAGTTGGCGGTCTGCACCACGTGACCGGCGTCGAGCACGACGAAACCGGCCGTCCGTCGGAAAGCCCGGTCAACCGTCAAAAAATGATGGATAAACGTCTGGCCAAGCTGAAAGGCTTGAAGCTGCCGAACGCGGTCATCGCCGACGCTCCGCACGACAACGCCGACCTGCTGTTCATCGGCATGGGGTCGACGGGCGGTACGATCGACGAAGCGAGAGCCCGTCTCGAGCAAGACGGCATTACGACGAACCATGCGACGGTGCGCCTCATTCATCCGTTCCCTGCGGACGAGGTGGCTGCGCAAATCGCCAAGGCGAAAAAGGTCGTCGTCGTCGAAAACAACGCAACCGGTCAGCTTGCCGACCAAATCAAGCTGCATGTCGGACACGACAAAATCGTCAGCATGCTGAAATACGACGGAACGCCTTTCCTGCCTTCGGAAGTTTATTCTCAGAGCAAGGGGCTGAAATAAGATGGCTACATTAAAAGATTTCAGAAATAATGTAAAACCGAACTGGTGCCCGGGCTGCGGAGACTTCGCCGTCCAAGCGGCCATCCAAAGAGCCGCTGCGGGCGTCGGACTGGAGCCGGAAAATTTGGCGATCGTTTCCGGGATCGGCTGCTCCGGACGTATTTCCGGATATATTAACTGCTACGGCTTCCACGGCATTCACGGGCGTTCGCTGCCGATCGCGCAAGGATTGAAAATGGCCAACCGCGAGCTGACGGTCGTCGCTTCCGGCGGCGACGGCGACGGTTTCGCCATCGGCCTCGGCCATACGGTTCATGCGATCCGCCGCAACATCGACATTACGTACATCGTCATGGACAACCAAATTTACGGGCTGACGAAAGGGCAAAACTCCCCGCGCAGCGCGAAAGGGTTCGTCAATGCGAAATATACGCCGCAAGGCTCGATCGAGTCCGAGCTCGCTCCGCTCGAAATGGCGCTGGCCGCCGGCGCGACGTTCGTGGCGCAGTCGTTCTCTAGCAACCTGAAGCAGCTGACGCAGGTGATCGAGGAAGGCATGAAGCACAAAGGCTTCTCCTTCATCAACATTTTCAGTCCTTGCGTAACGTTCAACAAAACGAATACGTACGAATGGTTCAAAGAAAACATCGTCGATCTCGAGCAGTTCCCGGATTACAATCCGAACGACCGCGTCATGGCGATGACGAAAATTATGGAAACGAACGGCATGCTGACCGGCATTATTTACCAAAACAAAGAAAAGCAAAGCTACGAGCAGATGGTTCCGGGCTTCAAGGAGGAAGCACTCTCCAAGCAAAACTTGAAAATTACCGAAGCCGAATTCGAGAAGCTCGTCGCCGAGTTCAAATAATCGTCATACAATAGTCAAGGCATGTGACGCCCGTCACATGCCTTTCCTTTTTGTTTCGGGTATAATGAGAACAGACCAAACCATCGGCCAAAGGAGCGATCAGCATGAACGCGAAACCGGTTCCGGTCGGCGTATCCGCCCGCCATATCCATTTGACGAAGGAACATATCGCCGCGCTGTTCGGCGAAAACTACGAATTGAAGCCTCTGAAGCCGCTGTCGCAGCCGGGCCAGTATGCCGCGGAAGAAACGGTGGCGATCGTCGGGCCGAAGGGCCGTTTCGATAAAGTGCGCATTTTGGGTCCGGCGCGAAGCGCTTCGCAGATCGAAATATCGAAAACGGATTCGTTTCAGCTCGGCGTCGCCCCGCCGGTACGCGAATCGGGAAAAATAGACGGTACGCCCGGCATGATCGTCCAAGGTCCGGCCGGCCGAATTACGCTGGAGCGGGGCGTCATTATCGCCGCCCGCCATATTCATTTCCATACGGACGAAGCCGCCGCCTGGGGGATCGCCGACAAACAGCCGCTTCGCGTCAAGGTCGAAGGCGAGCGTTCCGTCGTGTTCGAGAACGTGATCGCCCGCGTTTCCGATCATTACGCGCTCGACATGCATATGGACACGGACGAGGCGAACGCAGCCGGCGTGTCGACAGGCGATAAGGCTTACATATTGGACGATTGACCGACGAACGCTGCGATCGGTCTTTCCTTTTTTGTCAGCGAAACTTTTTGTCTTCCGGGGGGGTGTGATGGTATAATGGTATAATGACTGAATGCGGAAAGGAGCTGCTGCACAAGTGAAAGAGCTACCGACCCAAACCATCGGGAAGCAAGCGAAGTCCGACAAGGACTATTCGATATATTTCCAGTCGCCGTCGCTGAAGGACGCGAAAAAGCGCGGCAAAGAAGAAGTATCCGTCCGTTACGAATCGGCCATTCCCGACGATATGAAGACGATCGGCGAAGGGAAACGGTATTTGATTCGTACGTACGGCTGCCAAATGAATGAGCACGATACCGAAGTGATGAAGGGCATGCTCGAGGATATGGGCTTCGAGGCGACGGAGGACAAGCGCGACGCCGACGTCATTTTGCTCAATACGTGCGCCATCCGCGAAAACGCCGAAGACAAAGTGTTCGGCGAGCTCGGCCATCTGAAGACGCTGAAGCAGGAAAAGCCCGGCCTCATTCTCGGCGTCTGCGGCTGCATGTCGCAGGAAGAGACGGTCGTGAACCGGATTATGCAGAAGCACGCGTTCGTCGATATCATTTTCGGGACGCACAATATTCACCGGCTGCCGGTGCTGCTGAAGGAAGCGTATTTCAGCAAAGAAATGGTCGTCGAGGTTTGGTCCAAGGAAGGCGACATTATCGAAAATTTGCCCAAGAAGCGCGAAGGGATGAAAGCTTGGGTCAACATCATGTACGGCTGCGACAAGTTTTGCACGTACTGCATCGTCCCGTACACACGGGGGAAAGAGCGGAGCCGCCGTCCGGAAGACGTGCTCGCGGAAATTCGCGATTTGGCGCGGCAGGGCTTTAAGGAAATTACGCTGCTCGGCCAAAACGTCAACGCTTACGGCAAAGATTTCGCCGATATCTCGTACACGTTCGGCGACCTGATGGACGACGTGCGCAAAATCGATATTCCGCGCATCCGCTTTACGACCTCGCATCCGCGCGATTTCGACGATCGTTTGATCGAGGTGCTGGCGAAGCGCGGCAATTTGGTCGAGCACATTCATTTGCCCGTCCAATCCGGCAGCACCGAGGTGCTCAAGCGGATGAGCCGGAAATATTCGCGCGAGCATTATTTGGAGCTGGTAAGCAAAATCAAGCGGGCGATTCCGGACGTCGTGCTGTCGACCGACATTATCGTCGGGTTCCCCGGCGAGACGGAGGAGCAGTTCGAGGAAACGATGTCGCTCGTTCGCGAGGTCCGCTACGATTCGGCGTTCACGTTCATTTATTCGCCGCGCGACGGCACGCCGGCCGCCGCCATGGAGGACAACGTGCCGGACGAAGTGAAAAAAGATCGACTGAAGCGGCTGAACGACCTGATGGCGACCATCAGCAGGGAGCAAAACGAGCTGCTGCGCGGGCAAACCGTCGAAGTGCTCGTCGAAGGCGAAAGCAAAACGAACCCGGACGTGCTGTCGGGCCGGACGAGAACGAACAAGCTCGTCCATTTTCAAGGTTCCAAGGAATTGGCGGGCCGGTTCGTGCACGTCACGATCACGGAGCCGCAAACGTGGCTGCTGAAAGGCGAGCTTGCCGTCGCCCAGCCGGCCAAAGTCGTTTAGCGGCGAAACGAATCAAGCAACCGACGGACCGAACATTGGCGTAGGAGTGGATAACGGATGGCAAATACGCAAGGAGCGCATGCGCATCATCACGAGCATGGGCATGAATGCGACATTCACGACAACATGGAGAAATATACGGCGACGGAGCTGATCGTCCGCGACGATATTATGGAGAAGGCGAAGGAGCTGGCGGCGCTGATCTCGACCTCCGACGAGGTGCAGTTTTACCGGCAGGCCGAGAAGCAGGTGCAGGCGAACGCGGAAATTCAAGAGCTGATCAAGCTGATCAAGAAGCGGCAAAAAGAAGTCGTCGCCTTCGAAACGTTCCAAAACAAAAAGATGGTCGATAAAATCAACGGCGAGCTCGAGGAGCTTCAGGACAAGCTGGATCAGTACCCGATCGTTTCCCAGTTCAAGCAGGCGCAGGAAGATATCAACTATTTGCTGCAGCTTGTCGTAGGCGTCGTACGCGACACCGTAGCGGAAAAAATACAGGTCGAGGATGCGGCTCCGGTCGTCGAATCGAACTGCAGCGACTGATTAAGCGGGGCGGAATTCGCAGCGGCCCGCGAGCGGCAAACGGCGTACAATGTTTTACGAGCGGCTTACGCGTAAAGCATTGTACATTTTTTTTACGCGATCCGGCGTTCATACGAGGGGGCTGGCGGGACGGATGATATGGTTCGTGGTCAACCGGATGTCGGGCAACGGCAGAGGGATGAAGGTGTGGCGGCAAGTCGAGCGCGTACTGGACGAAAGACGGATCGAGTACGGGCATCGCTTTACCGAAAGGCAAGGACACGCCGGCGAGCTGGCGCGTCAGCTATCCGAACAACCCGGTACGACCGCCGTCGTCGCCGTCGGAGGCGACGGAACGGTTCACGAGACGGCGAACGGCTTGGCCGGCTCCCCCGTGGCGGTCGGCTGCATTCCGGCCGGTTCGGGGAACGATTTTTGCCGCAGTCTCGGCATACCGGCGGCGTGGGAGGAAGCGTTGGAGCGAGCGCTGGCTCTCGACCGCAAGCGGATCGACGCGGGCATCGTGAACGGACGGCTATTCGTCATATCGGCGGGGATCGGCTTTGACGGCGACGTCGCTCTGTACACGAACCGGTCCTGGTACAAAAGGTGGCTCAACCGGCTCGGCGTCGGCAGCTTGTCGTACGTCGTCACCGTGCTGCGTCTGCTCGTATCGTACCGGCCCTGCGAGATCGAGCTCGACGTGGACGGGGTTCGTTCGGTTCATAGCGGCGTATGGCTGCTGGCCGCGGCAAATATGCCGTATTACGGCGGCGGCATGAAAATATGTCCGGAAGCCCGGCACGACGACGGGATTTTGCACCTATGCCTCGTAACGAATATCGGCCGGCTCGAGCTGCTTCGTTTTTTTCCGCGCGTCTTTCAAGGAACGCATACGGCGCATCCCTCGGTTACGATGCTGTCCGGCCGCCGCATCCGGATCGCCGGCTCGTCCCCGATGACGATACACGCCGACGGCGAATACGGGGGAACGACGCCGGCCGACATCGAGCTGCTGCCGGAGCGGCTTTACGTCTTATGACGGAATTGCATCGCGAAAGGAGAAGCCGACATGGTGAAAGTGCTTTTCGTTTGTTTGGGCAACATATGCCGATCGCCGATGGCGGAAGCGGTGTTCCGCCGTCAAGTGCGCGATGCCGGGCTGGAAGCGCGGATCGAGGTCGATTCGGCCGGAACCGGCGACTGGCATGTCGGGCAGCGTCCGCATGAAGGGACGCGCAAGCTGCTGGAAAAGAAAGGGATCGATTGGAAAGGCATCGTGGCGCGGCAGGTGACGCAGGGCGATATGCGGCGATTCGATTATATCGTGGCGATGGACGGCAGCAATTTGCAAAACTTGCGTGCCATAGCCGGATATGCGGGCTCGAGGCCGGGAGACGGCGAAGGCTCCGGGGCGGAGCCGAAGCTGATTCGGCTGCTCGATCTCGTGCCGGAGACGAAGCTGGAGGATGTGCCGGACCCGTATTATACCGGCAACTTCGAGGAAGTGTACGAGCTGGTCGAAGCCGGCTGCGCGGCATTGCTGCGCACCATTCGAGCGGAACTGCCGGCATGAGGGGACGGCGGCGGGTGCCGTTTACCGGAACCTGCTGAAGGCTGACGCGATCGGCGCGATCGGCGGCAGGACGCTGAGTGCCGCCGGCTTCGGGCAAAAAGGCGGAGAGCGGTATTCGACAGACGTTCGGCTTAGGCCTCGGCGTTGTCGCGGTTCAGTATAAAAATCGACCAGGGAAGCAGCGTTTGAAAACAGCTCCACACCAGGTAAGGCATAATCAGCCAAGCCGCAAGCTTGGAATATTGGACCGTTTCCACCGCGAGCCAGCAGGCGGAGGCGGCGACGGCGAAGCTGGCGATAAAGCCGGGAAACAGCTTTTTTTGCTTGCATTCGAAATAGCGGGACAATTGGCTGCAGCCGTAATTGACCGCAAGCGCCGTCAACCAGGCCGGCGCGATGTCCTGGAACGCGTCCGATCGGCTGTAAACGATCGTAACGGCCGCCGCAACGGCCGCGTAGACGACGCCCCAAACGGCGATGCTCCAACCGGCCGGAGGCGTCCAGGCAGGTTTGTCCAGCCCGGCGTACCAGGACCGGTCGGCCGGCCAAAGCAGGACGGACAATGCGTATAAACCGATCGTCACCAACCATACGATGGCCGAATGCCACATCGAAATTCCTCCTTCGGGCAACTTTCGCTTTTTTACATCATACGCCTGTCTTCCATCGATATGACGACGAAAAAAATCGAAGCGGCCCCGGATCGGTCCGGAGCCGCTCGTTTTCGCCCGAGCGGACTATATCAAAAACATGGCGACGATCGTCGTGACGATCAAGCCGATAACGACCGGCTTCAAATTGCGCCTGGCCAGCTCGAACGGATCGACGCCGCATATGGCGGCGGCCGGAATGAGCGCCCACGGCACGATCGTGCCGCCGCCGACCCAGATCGCGGCGATTTGGCCGAGCGCCGTCAGCGTGGCGATGCCGGAGCCGATCGCGGCAGCGAACAAGTGCGCGATCGAGCCGGCCAGCGAGATGCCGGAGAAGCCCGAGCCGTCGAGGCCGGTGATGGCGCCGACCGCCGTCAAGGTGACCGCGCTGACGCCGGTGTTGATCGGCACCGTATGCGCCAGAGCCAGGCCGAGGTCGTTGACGATGCCGTGCGACCCTTCCGGAAGCGCTTTGCCGAAAATGTCGGCGAACGCCGAGTCGCCCAAATAAAAAAAGGCGGCGATCGGGATGACCGGTCCGAACACTTTAAAGCCGAACAAGAAGCCTTCGATCAAATACGAGGTCGTTTTTTCCAAGCCGGTATTCCGATGCGCCGCGAAAGAAAGAGCGATCATGATGAGCATGGCGGTACCGCCGATGAGGGCGGTCGCGTCTCCGCCCTGCAGGTTCAGGCGGAACATGGCGACGATGTCGAGCGCGAACAGGAGCGGGATGGCGACCGCCGCCGTTAGCTTGACCGGGCGCGAGAGCGAAACGGCGGACGCCTGTTCCGTTTGAGCGGGAGGGGCCGCCATTTTGCCGGTATCGCCGGTCAAGGCTCCCGATTTCATATCGCGGCGCATATACCAGTAAGCGACGGCCGTCGTCACGACGCCCATGACGGCCACGAGCGGAACGCTGGCCGAGATGACGTCGGCCACCGGGATGCCGGCGGCGTCGGCGGTCAGCTTCGGCGCGCCTTGAATGACGAAGTCGCCGGACAGCGCGATGCCGTGCCCGAACAAGTTCATCGCCACGGCTACGCCGAGCGCGGGCAGTCCGGCGCGCAGCGCGACGGGCAGCAGCACGGCGCCGACGAGGGCGACGGCCGGCGACGGCCAGAAAAACCAGGAAATGACCATCATCACGATGCCGATGACCCAGAACGCGAGCGCAGGGGAACGGATCAGCCGCGCGACCGGCGAAATCATCGTCTCGTGGATTCCCGTTGCGATCAGCAGTTTGCTCAGCGCCACGATGAGCGAAATGACGAGAATGGTGCCGATCAATTCCTTGATCGCATAAATGAAGCCGGTAAAGACGCCGCCGACCGATTCGCTGACCGAATGCGTCGCTAGCAAGCCCAACGCTACGATGCCCGCGACGCAAACGACGGTCGTGTCGCGGCGCATCACCATGAAACCGATAATGAGCAGGACGAATGTCAGGTAAACCCAATGCAGCGGCAAAAGGATGACGTCCATCATGCGCACCTCCAGACAGAGGGGATACATTCGTGCTAACAGTGTATGCACGGGCTGTCGCCCGCGTGTTTGCCGCGGAAGGATGGCGTTTCATTGACTTCGGAGAAACGTAATGATAATATGTCTATTAATGAATAGACAGAAGGTGAATTCGTTTATGAACGATAAATTCGACCGGTTTTGGGACGCCGGCTTGGACGAATTGAAGCGGGGATATGCGTACGATGAGGGGACGGACTGCTACGTCTGCCTCGTTTGCGGGGAACGGTTCGAGAAAGGGGCCGTGTATCCGCTCGGTCCGAAATTTTACGAAGCCGAGAAACGGACCGCCCTTCACGTTGCGGACGAACACGGCTCCATGTTCGACTATTTGCTGCAGCTGGACAAGAAGCTGACCGGTTTGTCGGACTTGCAGAAGCAGCTGCTTCGCATGTTTTACGACGGGGTCAGCGACCGGGATATCGTGACCGCATTGAACGGGGGGAGCGCCTCGACGATCCGCAACCACCGGTTCCTGCTGCGGGAGAAGGAGAAGCAGGCGAAGCTGTTCG
Organism: Paenibacillus sp. GYB003; assembly: GCF_036577625.1. Taxonomy (NCBI): domain Bacteria; kingdom Bacillati; phylum Bacillota; class Bacilli; order Caryophanales; family Paenibacillaceae; genus Paenibacillus; species Paenibacillus sp. GYB003. The sequence goes on from NZ_JARBDC010000052.1 coordinate 98,099, forward strand.
TCGTGCTGATGGAACTGCTGCGCGACAAGCGCGATAAAAAAGACGGAAAACCGAAATTCGCCGGCATCCGCGAATCGGACGGAGACGCGCGCGAGACGGATTCGATCGGCGAATTGGAGCGGGAACACATTTTGCGCAAATATTTCCCGGACGGTCCGGGCGGTCCATTGACCGAGTTTCCGCGCAAAGAGAAACGAAAGCTCGTCATCTTGGACCAAATCGCCGGCTTGTTCGAGCCGGGCCGCCGGTATACGGAAAAAGAAGTGAACGATGCGATCGAAGCGGTTTACCACGATTATGTGACGATTCGCCGTTACTTGGTCGACTTCGGCTTTATGGACCGCAAAGACGACGGCAGCGAATATTGGTTGAAGGAGCGGCCCGCGGGCGGACCGAAGTCCGGGCGGGAACGGGAGAGCGGCCGGGAAGCGAAGCGGAAGACGGAGGCGGTCGGCGAAGGACAAGCCGGCGTGTTCCGTCTGCTGAACAAGGCGAACGGCAAAATGCTGATCGAATCCGCGAACAATTTGCGCGGCGCCTGGAACCGGCTCCGCTTCGCCCTGCAAACCGGCTACGACGGCAATCGGGAGCTGCTGAACGATTGGAACGAATACGGCGAGGAGCAGTTCGCCTTCGACATATTGGAGACGTACGAGCCCGAGCCCGGCGCGAAGCCGAAGGAGCGGAGGGAAAGGCTGAAGGAGATGGAGCGCCGCTATCTGGATCAGCTGCGGCCGTACGGCGATCGCGGCTATAACAAGGAAACGGCGAAGGCGAAAAGCTCCGACGAATGATCGGGGCTTTTTCAGCCTGTTCGGCAGTGAAACCTTTTTGTTCCGGTTTCGTCTAATGGAATGGAGAACGCTTTCGAAGGGGGATTTATGAAACGGATTGCGCTTGGAACGGTTTTGCTCGCCATCGCTTTGGGCGTGCTGTCCGCTTGCGAGGACAAAAACGGGCAGGCGAGGACGAGCCCGCCCGCCGACCCGACGAAGCCCGACGTCGTCGTCGTGGGCTCGGAAATCGAAGGCATGTATTTGGCCCGGGCGGCAAAGGACGAAGGGCTTTCGGTCGTCGTCATCGATCCGCGGGAGCAGCCCGGCGGACAGCTGATTCAGGGCGAGATGCAATATTTGGACGAGCCGTCCGCCGACGGCGGCAAGTCGCTGCTGCAAGGACGGGTCAAGCAGCTGTTCGACGCCTACAAAAAAGGGGCGATCCGCAAAAGCGGCGAATTTCGCGACTATTTCGACAAGCTTGTCGAAGGCATCCCGATCGAATCCGGAATCGCGATCACGGACGTGGCGCTCGAGAAGCGATCCGGCTCGGACAAGCAGGCCGTCCGCTCGATTACGTACCGGACGAAGGACGGGAGCACGAAGACGGTGACCGCCCGCTATTACGTGGACAATACCGATTTCGCCGCCTTGACGAGCCGGCTCGGCTTGAAGCGGATTCCCGGCATCGAGACGGTGTTCGGCGGCACGAAGCCGAAAGATTATATGGCGGCGTCGATCATGATGAAGTTCAAGGGCGTCGACTGGAACAAATTCCAAAGCGAAATCGGGAAGCTGAGCAAAAAGGAGCGCGAGGAGAAGTTCGGCTCGGAAACGACGGTCACCGATACGTTCACGTGGGGGCTCGGCAACGTCGGAGCCCGATACAAGCCGAGCTCGCCGGACGTTTTTTTGCGCGGGCTGAACACGATCAACCAGCGCGACGGCGACGTGCTCATCAACGCGCTGCTGCTGTACGACGTCGATCCGTCCGACCCGGAAAGCGTGCGGAAGGCGATCGAGAACGGCAAGCGGGAAACCGACCGCATCTTGCCGCATCTTCGGCAGGAGCTGCCGGGCTGGGAGCGCGCCGAGCCGAACGGCTATCCGAACTATTTGTACATTCGCGACTTCGACCGGTACGAAACCGAATACGTGCTGCAGGCCAGCGATCTGATGAGCGGCGCCATGTATTGGGATAACGTCAGCATCGCCGGCTACCCGATCGATCTCCAGGGGACGAAGGAGCATACGTGGGGGGAACGGAAAGGCGTTCCGGACAAGTACGGCATGCCGCTTCGCTCCTTTATCCCGAAAGGGTACGCGAACGTATTCGTTGCCGGCAAAAACGTCGGCGCCTCGGCCGTCGCTTACGGCAGCGCGCGCATACAGCCGAATACGTCGCTGGCCGGGGAAGTGATCGGCATCATGATGGCCAGAACGGGGCCGGAGCGGCTGCTGACGGAAGTAACGGAGAAGGAAATGAAGGAGCTGCAGCAGTACGTTCAGAAGAAATACGACATTCGCGTCAGCGGAGTGAAGGCGAAAAACAAAATCGCGAACTTGTCCGACGAGCAGGTTCGCCAGTTTAACGCGGGCAAGCTCGTTTTGCCTTAATACGGGAGCCGCCGGTCGATTCGACCGGCGGCTTTTCAAAGTAAAGAATTATATTTCTTTTCGGGTTCCTATCCAGATCCTACCGTGTGGTTGAATCGAATACCGAACGAACCGGAAAACCTCCTGTTAATTCGCTCTCCTACAGAGGTCGTGTCGAAGTATATGGAAAAGCTCCAGGTAAAATGACGTAGTATCGGCGAAAAGCGCGGTTTGGACGACATTAGCGGGACGTTTTCCCGTTGTTTTGCCCGGAAACGGGAATCGACCGAAACTAGCGGGAACTTTTCCATCTCGTTCCCCGCTCCGCTGCCGTTTCGGCGTGCAAAAAGGTTCGGTTTGCGCAGAAAAGACCGCCCGTCCCGACCTTCGCTTAAGCGCCGAAGCCGGAGCGGATTTCCCGCTGCCGGCGGCGGGAAACGGCGATAGCGGCTCGAATGACCTGCGCCGGCGTCGTCGGGAGTTGGAGCGGTGGGGAGCATGGGGCGGCGGCGGTACGGGCCCAAGTTCCAAGTTTTCTAACGGACATGGCGGCCGCTAATGAGCCTCATTTCAGCTTATTTTTTTCTAACGGACACAGGCGCGGCTAATTGGCGAAAAACCCCCTTTTGGACGGCGGTTCGGAGCAAATAAGCGCAGATGGTGTCCGTTACGATTGGAAAACGGCCGATTTTCGCGAAATAAGCGCCGTGGCGTCGTTACGTTTCGGAAGCCGCTGTTTACGCTCACCCTCGTAATACGTCGATAGACGTGTTTCTTAGCAACGACTTGGCCGAACAAAAATTTGAAAAAAACGTTGATTGTTTCGGAACGATCGTATACTGTAATAGTAGCGGTTCTAGCATGGTCATACCATAATACATATGAATGAAATTGGAGAGGTGCATTCGGATGATCCAAAAAGGGAAAATCGTGCTCGATTTGCGGCCGGGCGACAACAATCCGCGCAACAGCGAAGGCGCCTTCGTCGAATTGAAGGACGGGCGGCTGCTGTTCGCGTACAGCCGTTTCGCCGGAAAGTCGGCGAACGACGACGCGAAGGCGTCCATCGCGGCCCGGTATTCGGCCGACGGCGGCGAGACGTGGTCCGGCGATTCGATCATCGCGAGACCCGAGGACCACGACGCGCTCAACATTATGAGCGTATCGCTGCTGCGCCTCGGAAACGGCGACATCGGCCTGTTTTACATCGTACGTTACGGCTGGCACGATACGCGGCTGCACCTGCGCAGGTCGTCCGACGAAGGAGCGACATGGGGCGAGCCGATCTGCTGCGTGCCGGGCCGGGGATATTACGTGACGAACAACGACCGCGTCGTCCGTTTGTCTTCGGGCCGGCTCGTCGTTCCGGCCGGTTATCACCGGATGAAGGCAAGCAGCGAAACGGAATGGGGCTCGTTCGACGGGCGGGCGATCGCGTACTTTTTTTTATCCGACGACGACGGTTATACGTGGCGGGAAGCGAGAAATTTTTGTTCGATCGGCGCGCCGAATTCGCGCAGCGACATGCAGGAGCCCGGCGTGATCGAGCTGGCGAACGGAGCGCTGTGGGGATGGGCGCGAACCGACCTCGGCTGCCAATACGAGGTGTTTTCCCACGACGGCGGCGAGACGTGGAGCCGGCCGGCTCCGTCGAAGTTCACGTCGCCGTGCTCCCCGCTGTCGATGAAGCGGGACCCGGGCACCGGCGCTTTGCTTGCCGTTTGGAACCCGATACCGGCCTACAACACCCGCCGGCTCGAGAAGCACAGCTGGGGCCGGACGCCGCTCATCGGGGCGATCAGCAAGGACGAAGGGAAGACGTGGGAGCGCCACTTCGCCGTGGAGCGGGAGGAGGACGGCAACGGCTGCTGCTACGTCGCCATCCATTTCGCCGGAGATGCCGTTCTGCTCGCGTACTGCGCGGGCGAAGCGGAGGACGGTATTTGTCTCGCCCGATTAAAAATTCGCAAAATTGCCATTTCGGAGCTGTATGCGTAATATCGCGGACAAGGTCGATTGAAGCGGCTAAACGCTACACCATCAGCTTAAGGCCGACGGCGGCGCAAAGCACCATGGCGATAAACAGCAGTCTCCGCCAGTCTTTCGATTCGCCGTAAGCGAACATGCCGAGCAGAGCGCTGCCGACCGTGCCGATACCGGTCCATACCGCGTAGGCGGTTCCCATCGAAATCGTATTCATCGCGTACGAAAGCAGCAATAAGCTGAGCGTGAAGCCGCCGAACAAAATCGCGAACGAAGCGAAGCTTTTGGACCGGTTGACCCGGTTAATGCCCGATACGCCGACGACCTCGAAGCAGCCGGCCAATACAAGCGCAAGCCAGTCCATTTAACGCACCTCCTTCGAGCCTTGTTCGCCCGTCACGACTTTCAGGCCGATGACGCCGGCGAGCAGCAGCAAAATAAGAAGCAGCTTGGCGATTTTGAACGGTTCCCCGAATACGACCATTTCGATTAAAACGGTGCCGGCCGTGCCGATCCCGGTAAATACGGCGTAAGTCGTCCCGACGGGCAGGCGTTTCGACGCCCGGATGAGCAAGTCCATGCTGATCAGGATCGCGGCGACCGTGCCCAGCCACGACCAAACGCCGTTCGCGTGCTTCAAGCCGCTGACCCAAGCGATTTCGAACAAACCGGCGACGAAAACGAGCGTCCAATTGCGATTCATGCGTCGTAACACCTCTTTTCACGATAGTATTGGCAAATCCGGTACGCATTAACAGACGCAAAAAAGCCCGGCAGATATCATCTGGCGATATCCTCCCGGGCTTTTATCCCTCCGTGTCCGCAGAAATCGGATCTGCGCGTTTTCTCTCGGACCAGACCGATCGATCGCGATCGCGGAACCCTAGAAAACAGTAGCATCGTACATGTTACGTTATGGGCGAATTAGTGTCAAGGGAACGTTTGTTCCCTTGACATGGTTGTCCGGCTGCAGGCGCGGCAAGTTAACGTTCTTTGTCACATAGGGACCCGAAAGGGTCCTTTTCATTTTGTCAATATGGTATAATGATATGACATTCCGGCGCAAGCCGCAGGCGAAAGGAGGATGAAGCCCGTGAATCCGATTCCGGATCATCTCGATTACGGTTTGGCGATATTGTTCATCGGCTTCAATCCGAGCGTCCGTTCCGGAGAAACCGGGCACCATTACGCGAATCCGCATAACCGGTTCTGGACGATCATCCACGGCGCCGGCTTGACGCCCCGCAAATACAAGCCCGAGGAAGACGGCGAGCTGCTGAAGCTCGGGTACGGCTTTACCAATATCGTCTCCCGGCCGACGAGAACGGCTGCGGAAATCACGAAGGAAGAGTATAGGGCGGGCCGGCTCCGCTTGATGGAAACGATTCAAACGTACCGGCCGAAAGTCGCCTGCTTCGTCGGTAAAGGCGTCTACGGGCAATACAGCGGGAAAACGGGGATCGATTGGGGCGAGCAGCCGCAGCCGCTCGTACGGGGCGTCGTCGAGTTCGTCGCTCCGTCGTCGAGCGGACTCGTTCGCATGAGCGTGGAGCAAATCACCGACATTTTTCGGCGGCTGACCCCTTACGTTCGGCCCAATACGGATGAAACGGAGGTGCATTCATGATCGTAGGGGTCGTATCCGATACGCATGTACCCGGAAAATCGCGGGGGCTGCCGCGGGAGCTGATCGAAGGAATTTGCCGGGCGGACGCCATCGTCCACGCCGGCGACTGGCTGACGCTGGACGTATATGAGGAGCTGTCCGCGATCGCGCCGGTTTACGGCGTTGCCGGAAACGGAGACGGCGATGAGATCGTACGCCGCTTCGGCTGGAAAACGACGGTCGAGCTGGGCGGCGTACGCATCGGCATCGTTCACGGACATACGGGGAAGGGCCGGTCGACGCCCGAACGCGCGCGTCTCGCTTTCGCGGACGAGCGGCCGGACTTGATCGTATTCGGCCATTCGCACATTCCGCTGCTGGAACGGGAAGGCCCGACCGTCTTGTTCAACCCCGGATCGCCGACGGACAAAAGGAGGCAGCCCCGCTATTCGTACGGGATCGTCACGATTCGCGGCGGCTCCTTCGAAGCCGAGCACCGTTTTTTTTCAAATCGATCCTAGAAGAGAGAGAAAGGAACGTTCATCATGCAAATCCGGCATTATTCGAAACCGAGTCCCCAAAAAAAAGAAGGCGAGGACGCGATCGTCCTGAACGAAAAAGCTCGTCTGTACGGCGTTATGGACGGGGTCACTCCGATAACCGGCTACCGTGACGAGAACGGTCATAACGGAGCCTATCTCGCCTCGAATACGCTCAGGGCGTATTTGGAACGGTCGGACGGCCGCGCAAGCCTGAAGGACGAAGTGATCGCCGCCAACCGGGAGCTGAGACAGGCGATGCTGCGAAACGGAATCGATTTGAACGTCAAGCACGAGCTGTGGGCGTCGTGCATCGCGGTCGCCCGTGTCGACGGGGACTCCGTCTCGTTCGCCCAGCTCGGCGATTGCATGGCCGTCGCCCGCTACGAAGACGGGCGTATCGTCGTGCTGACGGAAAACCGCGTCGTCGGGGTCAGCGCGAGAGCAAAGGCGAAACGGGCGCGAGACCGCGAAAACGGATTGCCGGTCGAGGACGAAAGCCATTTCGACGAGCTGTATCCGAAGCTCGTCTATAACCGGGCGCACATGGCCAATTCGCCGGAAGGGTACGGCGTCGCCAACGGGACGGACGAGGCGGCGGACCATATTCAGGCCGGCGTCGTCGAGACGAAGGGGCTTACGCATTTGCTGCTCGTCTCGGACGGCATGTTTCATCCCGACCTTCCGCTCGAGGCGACGATGGAGCAAATCGTGAACGACGGCTTCGAGCCGTACGTCGAGCGCGTCGAAGCGGCCGAGCGGGCGAAGAGGCTGAATCCCGACGACCGCTCCGCCGTCTTGTTGTCGTGGTAAGCCCGCATCGAGACGGGCGTTATCGAACCGGGAGAGGAGGCGTTACGACGTGAGTCCCGATTTCATCAAGCTGAAGCCGCTCGCCGGGGAGCTGAAGCTGTCGCACAAGAAGACGAACTTCGGCATTACCGTCTCGACGAAAGAAGTGGTGCTTCACAAGCCGCACGTTAACTACTACATGAATCTCGAAGATATTGTGAGCATTACCCCATTCGAAACGAAAGGGTTTACGCAGCTCCGTTTCGTCAGCAAGCAGAGCAGCGGACACGAGGTCGTCCAAGCCGGCGACGGGACGCCGCACTACAACGTTTTCGCGAAGCAGGTAACGATCCATAATCGAAGCGGCTTGTTCCAGCTCGGCGCGATGCGCTTCGTCATCCCGATCCGGCACGAGCTGATGAAAGCGATCGGGCAGCTCGGCCGTTGGGACGTCTCGTTCGACGCATAGCGGATCGGCGCGGCTGCTTCGGGTCAGGCGTCGAGCTCCAGCACGGCGCGCCAAATCGATTCGTCGACCGGTATGCCGTCCCGCAAGTTCCGCTCGCGGACGCGCATCGTTTCTTCGCCGGGGTAGCGTGCCTTGCCGCCGTTCTCATCGGGGGCGGCCGCATGCAGATCGTCGATCATATCGGCGATTTTGCGCCCCAGCTCGTCCCGATCCGGCAGCCTGGCCGCATCGACGGCGATGAACACCTGAGACAAATCGCGCTCGGCGCCGAGCTTGCCCATGTCCATGGACGAGTTGCCGCCGGACAGCAGCGTGACGATCGCATCGAGCATGAACGATAGGCCCGAGCCTTTCCAAAACCCGATCGGCATCGACCGTCTCGTGGCCAGGATGGCCGAGGCGTCCCGCGTCGGATTGCCGTCGGCGTCGAATCCCCCGGGAACGGGCAGCGGTTCGCCGCTCGCGGCGTGAATGCTCATTTTGCCGTACGAAAACTGCGACATCGCGACGTCCAGCACGATCGGCGATCCGTCCGTGCGGGGAACGGCGAATACGATCGGATTGTTGCCGATTTTGCTCTCTTTGGCGCCCCACGGCGGCATGTTCGGAATCGTGTTCGTCCAGCAAATGCCGACGCAGCCCGCCTCGGCCGCAAGCCAGCCATAGCTGCCCGCGCGCATCCAATGGTTCGTGTTGCGGATCGCCACGCAGCCGATCCCGTATTGGCGCGCCAGCTCGATCGCGCGGCTCATCGAGAAATGGGCGTTCAAATTGCCGGGGCCGGACCGGCCGTCCCACCGCTCGATCGCGCCCATCCGTTCCGATATAACCGGCTCGGCGTCGACCCGGACGTAGCCTTTGCGGATGTAATCGATGAAGACGGGGAATCGGTTCAAGCCGTGGGAGTAGACGCCGTCGCGGCTTGTTTCGGCGAACAGCCTCGCGCACATCTCGGCCCGGTCGGCCCGGAAGCCGTGTTTCAGCAGGACGGACCGGAATCGTTCGAACATTTGCTCGAATGGTATTCTCATGACAATTTCAGCTCCTTGTTTTTGGGCGGTAGGCGACCGTCGATCGCAGGGTGGCCGGTTGCCGCGTTTTTGCGGGCAGCCGATAGACCCAGTATACCAAATTGCCTTCTATTTCGTAGCGGAAAGGTCGGAAAAGAGGATGGAATATTCGAACCGGGTCGTCATCGTCACCGGAGCCGGCGGCGGGATCGGGAAAGCCGTATCGAGCGATTACGCCACCCGCGGCGCCCATGTCGTCGTTGCGGAACGGAACGCCGAAGCGGGAGAGCGGCAGGCGGCCGCCATTCGCGCCGCGGGCGGTTCGGCGCTGTTCGTCCGGACGGACGTCCGCAGCGAGGCCGATATCGCGGCTCTCGTCCGCGAGACGGTGAACGCGTTCGGCACGGTCCATGCGTTGATCAACAACGCCGGAGTGTCCCGCTTCAAGCCGATATACGAGCTGACGGCGGACGATTGGGACGACGTGCTCCATACGAACTTACGCGGCGCGTTTTTGTGCGCGAAGGAAGCGGCCAAGGCGATGCGGCTCAATCCGGACGGCGGCGCGATCGTCAACATCGCCTCGACGCGGGCGCTTATGTCCGAGCCGAATTCGGAAGCGTACGCCGCGTCGAAAGGCGGCCTCGTCGCGCTGACGCATGCGCTGGCCGTCTCGCTCGGGCCGGATCGCATCCGCGTCAACTGCGTCAGCCCGGGCTGGATCGAGACCGGCGACTACGAGTCGCTGCGCGCCGAGGACCATGCCCAGCACCCGGCCGGACGCGTCGGCAAGCCGGACGATATCGCCAGGGCGTGCCGGTATTTTACCGATCCGGCGAACGACTTCGTAACCGGCGCCCATCTGGTCGTCGACGGCGGCATGACGCGCAAAATGATATACGAGTGACGACGCGAAGCCGTTCGTCGAGAGACGAGACTCCGCGACGGAACGGCTTTTGGCATGCCGCCGTGCCCAGCGGCCAAAACAAGGGTTGAAAAGACCGGCCGGATCGTGGAAAATGGAAGCTATCTGCCAGTATTGGCGCAGCGAAAGGAGACCGCGAATGAACGAGATGCACTATGATCGACAGTCCCCCGACAGGGCGGAACAGACGGCGATTCCTTACGTCGAGCTGTTCATGCGGCGACCGAATTTGCTGCAAATTCCCGACGCTCCGCTGCCGGACGGCTATTCGATCCGCAGCTTCGCCGCCGGCGAAGACGCGCATTGGGCGCGAATCGAGCATGCGGCCGGCGAGTTCAAGACGGAGGACGACGCGCTGCGGCATTTCCGGAACGAATTCGGCGGCAAACCCGAGCAGATGGAAAAACGCTGCTTATTTTTGACCGACGCCGCAGGCGTACCGGTCGGAACGACGACGGCCTGGTACGGCGATTGGGACGGGCGTACGTCGGGCCGCATTCATTGGGTTGCGGTCGTGCCGGAGCATCAGGGGAAAAGATTGGCCAAGCCGCTGTTGTCCGCGGCGCTGCGCACGATGGCGCAGTTTCACGAGGACGCGTACTTGACTACGCAAACGACAAGCTACAAGGCGGTAGGCATGTACTTGAACTACGGGTTCGAGCCCGTTTACCGGAAGCCGGAATGCGATCGAGGCTGGAAGCTGATCGAGTCGCTGCTCGGCAAGTCGGTTTGAAGCGGCCGGGAGGGGATTGCGCGTGACCGAAAGGCAAAGCCGAAGCACGACCGGCAAATGGTTTGTCATGGCGAGCATCGTGCTCGCCGTTCTCGTCTCGTCGATCGATTCGACGATCATGAATACGACGGTGCCGCATATCGTCAAAGAATTGGGCGGCTTCGAGCTGTACGCCTGGAGCTTCGTCGCCTATATGATCACATCGACGGTGCTGACGCCGATCGCGGGAAGGCTGTCCGACATGTTCGGCCGGAAAAAGGTGTTCGCCGCCGGCATGCTCGTCTTTTTGCTCGGATCGCTGCTGTGCGGCTGGGCGCAAACGATGCTGCAGCTCGTGCTGTTTCGCGCCGTGCAAGGAGTCGGGGCCGGCATGATGAACCCGTTTCCGGCCATTATCGCCGGAGACCTGCTGCCGGTCGAGAAGCGCGGCACGGTGCAGGCGCTGTTTTCCGCCATGTGGGGCATTTCGGCCGTGCTTGCGCCGCTGCTCGGCGCGGTGTTCGTCGAATACGCCAGCTGGCGGTGGATTTTTTACGTCAACATTCCGGTTTGCATCGCCGCCGTGCTGCTGCTCATTCCGTACAAGGAAGCGTACTCGCCGAAGCGGGCGGCCGTCGACGTATGGGGAGCGGCCCTGTTTTCCGCCAGCGTCAGCCTGCTGCTGCTGCTTACGATCGTCGATCGCGGATTCGTGCTGTACGCGGCGGGCGGCATCGCCCTGCTGGCGGCGTTTATCGCATACGAACGCCGGCACGAGTCGCCGCTCATTCCGTTGTCGCTGTTCCGCAATCGGAACGTCGCCTGGATGATCGGCAATACGTTTCTCGCCTGCGCCTCTTTGTTCGGCACGTCCAGCTATATTCCGCTGTTCATGCAGGAGGTGAGGGGCTACGGGCTGTTCGTCAGCGGCTTGCCGCTGCTCGGCCAGGCGGTCGGCTGGATGCTCGTGTCCGTGCCGGCCGGGAAATGGGTCATCCGGTACGGCTACCGCCGGCTGCTCGTAATCGGTAACGCGCTGCTGATCGTCTGCGGCGTCGGCGCCGTTCTGCTGAATGCGGGGAGCGGCTTTTGGCACGCCTTCACGCTCATGTTCGTGCAGGGGCTGGCGTACGGCCTCATCTTTACGGTGACGACGATCGGCGCGCAGGAGCTCGTCGAGCCGCACCGAAAAGGAATTTCCACGTCGATGCAGTTTTTCGCCCGCAATATCGGCACCGCGGTCGGGACGACGCTGATGGGCGCGTTTTTGACCAAGGCGGCGGATACGATGACCGGCATTCATCAGCTGCTGCAATACGGGTTTTGGATGTCGCTGCTCGCCTTCGTCTCGTGTCTGTTCATCCGTTCGGCGCAGGCGGCCGGCCGGAGCGAGCGGACCGCCTAAGCGGACGACATGGCGTTGGCCCGGCTGAATGAGCTGCTTCAATGTGCGGTATGCGAAAGGAGCGAATCGGTTATGCGCTTAACGCCTCGCGCCAAAAGCGCCGGCTGGCTTTGGCAGTTTCTGGTATACGGGGCCGCGCTGTCGGCCTTGATCGCCCTGAACCGTTTCGTCGCGCTAGGCAAGCCGTTCGACGGCGAATTGCTGCTGCGGTTCGCCGTCTTGTCGTTCGGTCTCGCCGCCGCGGCGAACGGGCTCGGCTGGCTCGGCGGCCGTTTGGCCTACTTGTTTACGACGGCGGGCATCGTCGTCGGCGTCGTCCTGATGTTCGTCTATGCGAACAGAAATATGGACGGCTGGGAAGACCTCGCCGGCGTTTTGGCTTTCGCGGAGGCGGCGGCGTTCGGCATCGCGATCGGGTTGATCGCCGAATTGGCGCGCTGGCTATGGAAGCTCCGCCGATAAGCCGAATTCCGCCGCTGCTGTCGAAGATTAAAGGATCGATTGGGTGGAAGCCCAATCGAGAAGCCGGGCGACCTGCTTCCCGTCCGCGGACAGCGAATACCAGGCGCCGTTCATGCGGGCGACGATCCGCTGCTCGGGATGCCGCGATTTCACCGGAACATACAGCGTGAAATCGTCCGAATATCGGGCGTACACATGCGCCCAATCCGTCTTCGTCTCGGCGGGCAGCTTGCCGGTCACCGCGAGCGTCGGCAGCACGCCGTCCAGCAATTCGCGTATGATGGCGCGTCCTTCGGGCGACCATTCGGCGATCGAGCGGTCGGCCTGAAATTCCGGCGTTTTTCCCGCGACCGCGGCTACGTAGCCGGCAAGCTCCGCTTTGGCGGCATCGTCCGGCGGGGCGGATTTGCCGGCGCCCGCACGCGCTCCGCAGCCGGAGGCGAGCAGGAGGACGCCCGCCAAAATAATCCCTATCGTCCACGTTTTCATCGTATCCCCCCGATATCGTATGCGTTCGCATAGATGACGGAATTGCGGCGGCAAATGTTGCGGCCGCGGCGCTTTTCCCGTACCGGAGTGCAAAAAACGCGTACGATGTTGCACCCGCAAGTGCAAAAAACGCGATTCCGCATCCAAAGCCATCCGATTGTAAGCGCTATACAATATAAACAAGCAGTTTTGAAAGCGATTGCATCAAAAGGAGGATCTTGGACGATGGAAAACGCAGGTTACATCGAACCGCAACGAAGGGAGACGGCGGAACGTACGGAAGCGAAGCGGCGGACGGAAACGTTTCGGCCGGACCCGGATCGGCTGGCCGAGCAAAAATGGACGCGACGCAAGCTGCTCGCCGCAATTGGCGCCGCCGGAGCGGCCGCGGTCGCATACGGCGCCGCGAGCTCGTCGGCGGCCGCGGAAAAAGGAGGCCGCGACGTCGCGGACGCCGTATACGGGAGCTGCGGCAACCCGAACATGCCGGCCGGCGATTTCGTCAAAACGACGATCGCGGAGCTGCGCTCGAATACGGCGCCTTGTCCGGACGCGATCTATTTCGTCGTCGATCCCGGCCGGGAGGGCCATTTTTACTACGATCCCGCCGATACGGCGTCGGCCGACAACGCCGGTCTCGTGCTCGTCTCGACGTCCGGCGCGCGGTTCAAACGCATCGTCGAAAACGACCGGTACAGCGTCAAATGGTTCGGGGCAAAAGGCGACGGCGTCACGGACGACATGGACGTCATCCAGTCGGCGATCGATGTCGTGTACGCGCTCGGCGGAGGGACGGTATTTTTTCCGAAAGGCACGTATATCGTCTCGCCTTCCATGCAAACGCGCCGCATCGTCCCGAAAAGCAACGTTCATCTGCTCGGCGAAGGTCCGAATTCCGTCATCAGAGTAAAAGACGACGCGGGCGACTACTGGACGATCATCGGCAATTTCCAGACGTGGCCGAAAGTAAGCAACGTTTCGATCCGCGGCCTGCGCTTCGACCAAAATCCGAGCGGCAATACGACGTGCAACATCGACCACCGTCGGACGGACTTTTACTGGACGCAATTTTGCATCAGCCTGTTCGATTACGAAAACATCGTCGTATCCGATTGCACGTTCGATCCGATCTGCGGCTGGAACACCGTCGTACTGAACAACGCCCAGTCGAAAAACGCCGTCGTCCGCGACTGTTCGTTCCGCTTCGTCCATGCGCGAGGGTTTGACGGCTACGACAATTCGGCCGTGTACATGAACGGGAAGTCGCACACCGTCACGAATTGCCGGTTTTATGCCGCTCCCGGGGAGAAAGCGATCGGCGCGATCGAGACGCATGCGGGCCAAAGCGTCGTGTCGAACAACGTGACGGACGGGTACGTAACCGGCGTACATATTCAGGCGAGCGAGACGAGCGGCGAACACGCCGATATGACGATTGCGGGCAACACGTTCACGAACGCCGTACATGCGATCCAGTTTTGGCCGTTCAAGGAGCATTCGCTGAAAAACGTTACGGTGTCCGGCAACACGATCAGCTTGGCGAACGCCCAAAAGCAGCGCGACATGATGGTCGGCATCGGCGCGTTTCCCGGCTACTTGCCCACGGACCATACGGGTATGTTCGAAAACATTACGATTACAGGCAACACGATCACGTGCGAGGAGGAATTCGGAAAGCGGGCGAATCTGCTGGAAGGATTTTGCTACGGCATCGGCTTCGTCCGGGAGACGGACGTCAAAAACGTCGTCATCAGCAACAACATCATTAAAAACGCGCCGATCGCCGCGATCCATATCGGCAATACGAAAAAAGTCGGAACGATGTCCGATTTGCGCATTACCGGCAACGTCATCGTCAACGCGGGCCATTATCCGGCCGCGAACGAAGCGTACAAGGCGGCGATTTTGCTCCGGTCGAACGTCGTCCGGGCGAAGATCGCCGGCAATACGATCAGCGAAACGTACGACACGTCGCGCGGGCTGTATTCGATCAGGCTCAACGCGGCCGACGGAACGTACACGGACGTCGAGGTGACGGACAACCTCATTTCGTCGAAGCAGGGCGGACTTTGGCTCGATTTGCACGCTTCGATTCGGACGGACGAGGCCGACAAGCATTTGAAGTTTACGGACAAATATATCGACGACCCGCTGCTCGGATCGGGGACGACGTACCAGGCAGGGACGGTCGTGCTCGTCGTCGGCGCTTCGTTCTCGCCGGGAACCTCGCCCGCGGGGTACCGCATATTGACCGGCGGCACGTTCGGAACGTTAACGGGCGTAACGGCGACCGGCACGGCCGGTACGTACAAGGTCGCGGTGAGCGATTCGTCGGGCCTGAAAGTCGGCCAATGGATCCGCATCGACGCCGGCGCGCAAATTCGCCGTATCGTCCGGATCGCCGGCAACGAGCTGCGCGTCAACGCGCCGCTGTCCGCAGCCGTTTCCAGCCCGAGCCCCGTCGCCTATACCGCGCCGACGTACGAAACGTTCGGCCGGATCGGCCGGCTGCCCGCGCTCGCCGATACGTCGGGCCTGGCGGTCGGGCAGCTGGAAGCCGAGCTGAACAAGCTTAAACAGGCGCTGCGCGATTACGGGCTGCTGAATGCGTAAGCGGCGGCCCGAATTTGATGCTCCGGGATCCTAAGTGCGATTGCCGAAATGTTGACTCTTCAAGGAGGGATTGGAGAGGGGAAGGGCGAATAAGAAACGATCCGGGGTTGAATCCGTGCGAACGATGTGCGTTACGGGAAGGCGTCGATTTTGAAAGCGTTAGCAAGCTTCGTTCGACCGTTCCCGACGTTGCGCCGATCGACGGCACGTCCGCCCAACCTTATTTGCAGACGAGAAAGCAGGTGTCGGATGAAAAAGGTTTCGTTTCTCGGCGAATTTTTGTCGAATACCGCTCAAGTAGGCAGCGTCATCCCGAGCTCGAGCTTTTTGGCGCGCAAAATGCTGCCGCCCACGATTCCGTGGCGCGACATCGGGCACATTGCCGAGCTCGGGCCGGGTACCGGCGTCTTTACCCGGCATATCGAGGAGCGGCGTTGCGAGACGAGCCGGTTCGTGCTGTTCGAAAAAAACGATGCGTTTCGCGACAATTTGAGGCTTCGATATCCGCATCTGCCGATACTGGACGACGCGCTTCGTTTGAACGAAGTCGTCCAAGAAACGGGGCGGCCGTTCGATCTGATCGTATCGGGGCTGCCGTTCGCCAACTTTTCCGACGACTTGCAGCAGATGCTGTTCCGCACGATTCGCGATGCGCTCGCCCCCGACGGCACGTTCGTGGCGTTTCAGTACACGCTGCTGCTGAAAAAAAAGTTTCAGGCGTATTTTCCGACGTTCGAAACCGAGTATACATGGATGAACGTCCCGCCGGCCTGGGTATTCAAATGCAAAAAGTCGGTATGACGGCCGCCGTCCCTGCCGCCGCCTCCGTCCCGGCGCCGCGTCAATGCGCCAAAAAGCGAAGAAGCTCCCGAAACGATTCGTTTCCGGAGCTTTTTTGTTGGCGGTACCGGAATGGACAAAAGTACAAACGGACTGAACGATAATACGAGTCGGATGACAAAAAGAGCGGAAAAAGTTCCAAAGCTTTCGGCGCGCGGGCGAGTTATGATGGACGTAACGCCCGATGTAAACGGTTACATGGTGTCGGCTGCGGGCGCGGGGAACGAGGGGGATGCCGATCTGGCCGAGCGTCCCCGAAATCGGAAGGAGGGATCGATCATGGATGTCCGGCATCGATCGGGCAAGACGGACGCCGCTGCAGAAGAACCCCGCAGGAAGGAGGAAAAGACGGATGGAACGTCGATCAGCCGCAGGAAGCTGCTCGTCTCGGCGGGGATGGCCGGAGCGGCGGCGCTTTTATCCGGCGCGGTCGGCGGCGCGAACGGGCTGGTCAGGCAGCCGGTCGGCAGCTCCGTTTACGGCGGCGTCGACGGGGAAGGGGCCGCGACGGACGGGCTGGCGGCAGCCGATTGCGTGGTCGCCGTAACGGTCGCGGAGCTGCGGGCGATGACCGCCCCCGGGCTCGACACCGTTTATTTGATAACCGACAAAGGGCAGGAAGGCCATTTCGCTTACGATCCGAACGATACGACGTCGGCGGACAATACAGGTACGGTACTCCTTACCGCCTCGGGCGCCCGATTCAAACGGATGCTCGAATCGCCGTATTGGAGCGTCAAATGGTTCGGTGCGAAAGGCGACGGATCGACCGACGATACGGCGGCCATCCAGAAAGCGATCGATACGGCTAGCGCGTTCGGCGGGGGGACGGCGTTTTTTCCGGAAGGAACGTACATCGTGGCGCCTTCCGGCGGCTTTAAAATCAATTTGCGCAGCAACGTCGATCTGCTCGGCGAAGGAGCCGGCACGATCATCAAAGTGAAAAACAACGCCGGCGACTACGGCATGATTTTCGGCTCGTCCAACTCGGGCGTCCCGCTCCAAAACGTCCGCATATCCAATCTCCGCATCGACCAAAATCCGCAAAACAATTTGACGTGCAACATCGACCCGAACCGTACGAACGACAGCAATTATTGGCAATTCGTCGTCGCGCTGTACAATTACGAGAACATCGTCATCGACAACGTCGCGTTCGATCCGACCTGCGGGGTCAACACGATTACGCTGAACAACGAGCAGGGCAAAAAGGCGACGATTACGAACTGCCGGTTCCACTTCGTCAAGGCGAACGGACATCCCGAATACGACAATTCCGCGGTTTATTTGAACGGTCAAAACCATACGGTGTCGAACTGCCTGTTTTACGCCGCACCGGGACAAAAAGCGAGAGGCGCCATCGAAACGCACGGCGGGCAAAGCGTCGTATCGAACAACGTCAGCGACGGCTATTACACCGGCGTCAACGTCCAGGCGAACGGCGCATCGACCGCGCATGCCGATATTACGGTCACGGGCAATACGTTCAGCAACGCGAACCAAGGCATCCAGCTGTGGCCCATGAACGCGAACCCGCTGAAAAACGTAACGATCAGCGGCAATACGATCCATCTGGCCAATACGGTTCACCTGCGCAATACGACGACCGGCATATCGAGCGCAGGCGGACCTGCGGAAACCGGAGCGTTCGAAAACATAACGATAACCGGCAATACGATCGTTTTCCAGGAAGAGCTCGCGTACCGGTCCAGCTTGAACGAGTCCGCTTACGGGATCGGCCTTGTCAAAGAAAACGACGTAACGAACGTCGTCATCAGCGGCAACATGATCCGCAACGCTCCCGTCTCGGGCATCCGGATCGGCAGCAACAGCAAAGCAGGCGCTTCGCGGAATATCCAAATCACGGGCAACGCGATTATCAATGCGGGTCATTATCCGTCCCCGAGCGAGCTGTACCGCTGCGGCATCCTGCTTCGGTCGACGGTGAGCGGCGCGGTCGTTTCCGGCAATTTCGTTTCGGATACGTTCGATAACGCGCAGGGGCTGTTTTCGATCCGGGTAAACGATTTCGACGGAACGTTTATAAACGTTTCGGTGACGAACAACTTTATCGCCGCCAAGCAGGGCGGGCTTTGGTTCAGCGTAAGTCCGAGCGTAACGACCGATCCGCCGCCCGTCAAAGCGTCCGCGACTTCGCCGCCCGCGTCCGGAACGTACATTCAAGGCGAAATCGTCATGTATACGGGGCTTTCGGTTACGTCCGGCCAATCGCCCGCGGGCTTCAAAGTAACGGCTACCGGTACGGCGGGCACGCTTGTCGGCGTGACGGCGACGGGCTCGATCCAAACGCCGACGATTACGGTGAACGACTCGTCCCAACTGAAGCCGGAGCAATGGATCCGCATCCAGACGGGCAACCAGCTGAGGCGAATCGTCCGCATTTCCGGCAACCAAGTGCGGCTGAACGCCAATTTGACCGTCGACGTACCGACGGCCAGTCCGGTTTCGTTCGCCGCTCCGACGTTCGTTCCGTTCGGCACGGTCGGGAAGCTGCCGGGCATTGCCAATACGAGCGGCTCGACGCTCGGCCAATTGGAGAACGAAGTCAACTTGATGAAGCAGCTTATGCGCGACTACGGAATCATGACTTGAGGAATCGCCGTCAACCGGTTGTTCCAACCCTCGATATCGAAGAATGAAAGGGGAACTCGAAATGGCAAACCCGACGAACGAAACGAAACCAATCATAAGCCCCATTGACCGGGAGGAAGCTTTGCGACCCGGCGGCGCGGACAAAGCCGCGATCAGCCGCCGCAAGCTGCTCGCCTCCGCGGCGATGGCGGGGGCGGCCGCCTTATTGGCCGGCGCGATGAACGGAAGCGCCAAGGAGAAAGATCCCGGCAGCGTAACGGGCAGCGTTTACGGCGGATCGGATCCGAAGCTGAAAGATTTGCTGGACCTGGATTTTGTCGTCGCGACGACGATCGCCGAGCTGCGAGCGATGACCGATCCGTATTTGGACTACGTCTACTTGATTACCGATAAAGGTCAGGAAGGCCATTTCCTGTACGATCCGGCCGATACGACTTCGTCGGACAATACCGGTACCGTTCTCGTAACCGCATCCGGCGCCCGCTTCAAGCGACTGCTGGAATCGCCGTACTTCAACGTGAAAGGGTTCGGCGCGAAAGGCGACGGCGTGACGGACGATATGGCCGTCATCCAGAAGACGATCGACGCCGCTTCGGCGTACGGCGGAGGCACCGTCTTTTTTCCGAAAGGGACATACATCGTCTCGCCGTCGGGGAGCGTTCGCATCAATTTGCGCAACGACGTCCATCTGCTCGGGGAAGGGACGAGCTCGGTCATCAAAGTGAAAGACAACGCGGGCGACTACGGGATGATTTTCGGCAACAACAATTCCAGCATACCGGTCAAAAACGTTCGCATCTCCAATTTTCGCGTCGACCAAAACCCGCAAGGGAACCAGACGTGCAACATCGACTCGACGAGAACCGATTCCTACTACTGGCAGTTCGTCATCGGGCTGTACAATTACGAAAACATCATAGTCGACAACGTCGTCTTCGATCCGACCTGCGGCAAAAACACGATCACGCTGAACAACGTTAACGCGAAAAACGCGACGATCACGAACTGCCGGTTCCATTTCGTCATGGCCAAAGGCGACGGCAATTACGACAATTCGGCAATCTATTTGAACGGCCGCAGCCATACCGTCTCCAACTGTTTGTTTTACGCGGCTCCGGGGCAAAAAGCGAGAGGGGCGATCGAAACGCATGCGGGCACGAGCGTCATTTCGAATAACGTCTCGGACGGCTACTATACGGGCATCAACCTGCAGGCGAGCGAAACGAGCGGCGACCACTGCGATATGACCGTGACGAACAATACGATTTCCAATGCGAATCAAGGCATCCAGTTCGGGCCGAGAAAGACCCATCCGATCAAAAACGTCGTCATTTCGAACAATACGATCCATTTGATCAATACCGTCCATTTGCGGAACTTGACGAGCGGCATTTCGACGGCGGGAAGCTCCGAGGATACGGGCGATTACGAGAATATTACGATATCCGGAAACACGATCGTATTTCAGGAAGAATTGACGCGGCGGTCGACTTTGAACGAAGGGGCTTACGGAATCGGTTTTTACAAATCGAGCAATTACACGAACGTTCTCGTCAGCAACAATTTAATCAAAAATGCGCCGGTGACCGGCATTCGGTTTGGCGCGAACAATAAGGTCGGGGTCTCGACCAACATTAAAATTACCGGCAACATGATCGTCAATGCGGGTCATTATCCGGCATCGAGCGAGCTGTACCGGGCGGCCATCCTGCTCCGGTCGACGGTAAACGGCGCGGACATTTCCGGCAATTTCATTACGGATACGTTCGATAACGCCCAAGGGCTGTTTTCGATTCGGGTGAACGACTTCGACGGAACGTTTACCGGCGTGTCCGTAACGAACAATTTGATTTCCTCGAAGCAGGGCGGGCTTTGGTTCAGCGTGAGTCCTTCGGTTTCGACCGACTTGCCGCTCGTCAAAACGTCCGCCTCGTTCCCGCCCGAATCGGGGACGTTCAATCAAGGAGAAATCGTTCTGTATGCGGGACTTGCGGTGACCGCCGGACAGTCGCCGGCCGGGTATAAAGTAACCGGCACGGGAACGGCGGGGACGCTCTCCGGCGTTACGGCGACGGGCGAAGCGGGCAAGCCGTACGTCACGGTGACCGACTCGTCGCAGTTGAAGCCGGACCAATGGATTCGCATCGCGACCGGCAACCAGCTGAGGCGCATCGTCCGCATATCCGGCAACGAGGTGCGGCTGAACGCCAACCTGACGACCGGCGTGCCGGCGGCCAGCGCGGTCTCGTTCGCCGAGCCTACGTTCGCCCCGTTCGGCGCGATCGGCAAGCTGCCGGACATCGCCGATACGAGCGGCTCGACGCTCGCGCAGCTGGAGACGGAGGTCAATTCGCTGAAGCAGCTTTTGCGCAATTACGGCGTCATGAGCTGAGCGCGCCGCGTTTCGGCAAGCGGAGAACGGTTCCGGTTATCGGCGGAACCGTTCTTTTTTTCGCTTGCTTTAAACGGCCGATGCCGGGACGAAGGAAAATGCAAATGATGCGAATGATTGTACAAACGCGGATGCAAAATATTCGACCGATCCGCTAAATCTTTTGCACGTTCGGAAAGTGTATGATGGTGAAGGTAGACCGGGCAATCCGCCCATTGCGGCGGACGGTCGAATAAAGGAACGATGGGGGAAACGGCAGATGGCATTACGATTCGGCATATACGGCTGTCAGCACGGCCATATCGCCGCTTTTATCGGCGAAATGACGGCGCTCGGCGCGGAATGCGCCGGCATATACGAGCCCGAGGCGAACGCGCTGGCGAAACGGCTGTCCGGCCAGTACGGCATCCCGCTGCTTGAAAGCGCGGAACCGCTTCAGGACGAATCGATCCGGATTATCGGCTCGTCGGCGATCAACAACGAAAAAATCGACGTTATCGAATGGTGCGAACGGTACGGCAAGCATATTATGCTCGACAAGCCGATCGTGACGAACCGAAGCGCGCTCGAACGATTGGAAGCCGTCGTGGAGCGGGGACGCATTCAGGTCGGCATTCTGCTCACCGAGCGTTTTCGGCCTGCGATCGCCGCTTTGAAGCGGAACATCGAAGACGGACGGCTCGGCCGGATCGTCAGCATTACGATGCGCAAGCCGCACAAGCTTTCGCCGGCGTCGCGGCATGCGTGGCATTTCTCGAAGGAGCAAAACGGCGGACTCATCATAGATCTGTTCATTCACGACTTCGATTTGCTGCGCTGGCTGACCGGACAGGAAATCGAATCGATCCATAGCTTGCTGGCCAAACATACCGCGCCGGAGCATCCGACTTTTTTCGATACGGCGGGCGCCCAAGTGCTGATGCGCGGCGGGACGATGGCGCAGCTGTATACGGATTGGCATACGCCGGACAAAAGCTGGACCTGGGGGGACGGTCGCATTTTCGTCACCGGAACGGCAGGCTGCGCGGAGCTGCGGTTAAGCGGCGACCCGTCGACGGTCGCGAACGAGGAGCTTTATTTTCAAATTACGCATGAAGAGCCGTTCGTCCGGATCGTTCCCGAAGCGGTCCCGGTTTCGATTACCGCCGATTTTCTCGGCCGGATCGAAGGGAAGCCGAGCATCCTGACGCACCGCGACATTCTCGAAGCGAGCCGAGCCGCCGTGCACGCCGATGCGTCAGCGACTCTAATCCATGCCATTAATAATTAATGAAATTAAATATTAGCAGCATGAAAGGTGATGCGAAACCATGAGCGAACGGAAAGTGCGTTTTGCCGTCGTAGGCTGCGGCGGCATTTCGTCCAGCCATTTTATCGGAATCGAGCGGGCTCCGGAAGCCGAGCTCGCGGCCGTATGCGACGTCAATGCGATGCGCGCGGAGGAGTATGGGGCCAAGTACGGCGTCAAGGCGTACTCTGATTACGGGAAGCTGCTTGCCGCGCCGGACATCGACGTCGTCTGCCTGTGCACGCCGAGCGGCATGCACGCGGATCAAACGATCCAGGCCGCCGAAGCGGGCAAGCATATCGTATGCGAGAAGCCGATGGCGATTCAGCTGCACGACGCCGAGCGGATGGTCGAGGCTTGCGAGACGCTCGGCGTCAAGCTGGCGACGATTTTCCCGCGCCGGATGTCCCCGGCGTCGCGGTTCGTGAAGCAGCTGCTGGACGACGGACGGCTCGGCAGGCTGAGCCTGTGCTCGGGCTACGTCAAGTTTTACCGCGACCAGGCGTATTACGACAGCGCCGGCTGGCGCGGCACGTGGGCGATGGACGGCGGCGGGGCGATGATGAACCAGGGCATCCATACGATCGACCTGCTGCAGTGGCTGGCCGGTCCCGTCGAGTCGCTGCACGGCTATGCGGCGAACGTGCTGCGCAGCATCGAGGTGGAGGATACGGCCGTCGTCTCGCTGCAGTTCAAGTCGGGGGCGCTCGGCTCGATCGAGGCGACGACGACGGCGTACAAGCAGCCGGATCACCGCATCGTGCTGCACGGGGACAAAGGAACGATCGTATTGACGGGCGACGAAATTACGACGCTCTACGTCATCGGAGAGAAAATCGAAATTCCGGCGTTCGAGCCGTTCTCCGTCGTGCCGGACGGGCATGCCGCGCAAATCCGCGATATGGCGCAGGCCGTGCTGCACGACCGCCAGCCGGTCATAACCGGCCGCGACGGCAAGCATTCGCTCGAAATCATACTCGGCACGTACGAGTCGCAGCGGAGCCACCGCGAAATATTGTTCGGATAAGCGGCGCCGCCGCATCGGAAAGCCCCCTTTTCAACGTACGGCAGAAAAGGGGGCTTTGTCGTTTCCAGGCATCGCATTGCTCGCGCGACTCTTATTCAACGACACACAAGCTTACCGTTTCGCAAGCTTATAGACGGAAGGATGCAGCCCTTTCAAGCTGAGCGAAGCCAGCTCACGGACCTCGAACGAGAACCGTTCGGCCGCCCGTTCCAGCGGCTCGGCCGCGTCGGTCATGCAAATGACGGTTCCGCCGCCTGTCAATACCCTGTCCGCTTCGTTCACGATGTCCCGGTAAAGCGCGGGGATCGTTTCGCCGGAACCGATCTGCTTGCCGAACGGCAAATTGACGACGAGCTTGTCCACGCTTCCGGCATCGAGCGGCAATCGGCGCGCATCCCATCGATGCAGCCGCAGCCGCGCTTCGTTGCCGGCGTTTTCGACGGCGGCGCGGACGGCGTCCTCGTCGATATCGCCGCCGACGATTCGCCGGGAAGGATAGGCGAGCCGTTCGATCACGATCGTTCCCGAGCCGCAGCACGGATCGACGAACGTATCCGAGGGGGCGGGCTTCGACAGCCATACCAGAGCGTGGGCGACGGTAGGGCGGATCGCCGCCGGGGCGAACGCGCGCGACGGCTTGCGGTACCGGAACGACGAATCGGTCAGCCTCAAGGCGAAGACCGCTTCGTCGTGCGCGATATCGAGCCTGAATTCGACCTCGTGGTTACCGCCCGCGCCTTCGCGGAACCGGCTGCGTCTCTTCGTCAGGCCGATCATGGCGGCGGACGAGGCGTCGAACCTCGAGTACGTATGCTTGCCCGACCGGCTCGCGTGCACCGCGCACCGGACAGGTCCGGATCGGCCGTCCGCGACCCAATCCAGGTCGAGGGCGGCGATTTCGCGTTCGATATGATGCAGATCCGTTTTGTGCGGACCGACCCGAAACCGGTGCACGAATCGGAACAAATTGTCCGCCGTCCGCAGCGTCCGCAGCGTTTCCTCCTCTCGCGACGAAGTGAAATATACTTTTCCGCGTTCGATCGTCGCGATGCGCGCATCGCCGATTTTCGCGCGAATTTCATCCTCCAGCACAGCTTCCAATCCCGGCAGTACGGTAGCGAAATAAAGCGTCATGACGCATGTCTCCATTTGTTTTCGATTTTCGGGAACAAAAAAACGGCGAATGAACAAAAGTCCATTCGCCGTTTCCATGAACGTGCCGTCGGCCGTTTCCGCGGGAAACGAGCTCGGCGGCGAGCGATCGACTATTCCGTTTCATTGACAATTCGTACGCGCGCATGCAGGCATGGGCAAACAGAACCGCCGTTCTCGGGGTCCATCCGCCGAACGCTGATTCAGACCGTTGCCGGTCGCGATCCGCACGCTATTCAGTTCGCGGTCAACTGAACGAAACTGTCAAAAAAACGGCCATCATCAAAGCGCTGTTCCCTCCATCCGAAACGAATAGGCTCATTATACACGATTTCGGGTGCGGGGGCTACCGGCAATCGGATGTAAGCAACGGGAAAAGCTCCCGGTAAATCGGCCTTGTTTTGGCGAAAAGCGCGGTCCCGGCAGCATGATCGGGAAGTTTTCCCCTTAATGCTCCCAAAGAGGGGAAGCCGACAAAAACGGAGGTTTTCCCGTCGTTCCTCCTGCATATTTCGGGTCCCATCCGATGCTGTTCGACAGAGCTGCGACAAATACACGTAAGCCGGCCTGCCAATATGTGCAAACGGTGCGAACGATCGTGACAAGGCGGGTGTAAAAAGTTCGGGCGATCAGATAAAGATTTCGCCCGTATCGGCAAGGTAAGATCGAAATGTAAGCGATTGCGGGAATGGGCGCGAGCCATGCGGACCGTTTTCGGGCAAGCCCGACGAACCGATACCGCGACCTCTCCCGGCGATCGTCATTATCGCAATGGGCGAAGGAGGATGTTTATGCGGGACCCGAACGTACGGGAGAAGCTGGGGGAAAGCAGCGCGAACGGACATAATGCGATCGAACGCGATGGCGCGCAAACGAACGGGAGGCTGGTCAGCCGCAGAAAGCTGCTTGCCTCGATGGGGATGGCGGGAGCGGCCGCGATGATGTTCGGCGCGATCGGCTCGAACGCGAAAGGAACCGTGGACGAGGCGGTGTACAAGGCGCTTGGCAAAGACAAGCCGAAGGATAAGGACAGACTGCTGGAGCTCGCAAATTACGATTTGGTCGGCGGGGTCGCCGTAAGCGAGCTTCGCGCGACGAGTACGCCGCAAACCGATTTTATTTATTACGTAACCGATCCCGGCAAGGAAGGGCACTTTGTATACGATCCGAACGACTCGACTTCGACGGACAATACCGGTCTCGTCCTCGTATCGACGAGCGGAGCGAGGTTCAAGCGGATCGTCGAGACGGAGTATTACAACGTCAAATGGTTCGGCGCGGCGGGGAACGGAACAACCGACGATACGGCCGCCATTCAGCTGGCGATCGACAGCGTGGCCGCGATCGGCGGCGGAACCGTCTTTTTCCCGAAAGGAACGTATGTCGTTTCGCCGAGCCTGCAAAACCGGATCGATTTGCGCAGCAACGTCAGCCTGCAGGGCGAAGGCATCCATACGATCGTCAAAGTGAAGGACAACGCGGGCGACTATTGGACCGTATTCGGACATACGTTCGGCTCGCCGAAAGTCGAGAACGTGCGAATCAGCCACTTGCGGATCGACCAAAACCCGCTTTCGAACACGAGCTGCAACATCGATTTCGGCCGGAAAGATCATCCGTATTGGCACCAATTCGTGTTTTGCCTGTTCCATTACGAGAACATCGAAATCCGCAACGTGCAATTCGAGCCGACATGCGGCACGAACGCGATCTTTTTCAACGGGGACGACGGCGAGCGGGTTGCGATTACGGACTGCCTGTTCCACTTCGTCCAAACGAAAGGCACCCCCGAGTACGACAACTCGACGATCTACGTCAACGGCAAAGACCATCTCGTCGACGGCTGCATCTTTTTCGCGGATACGAGCCAGCGGGCGCGGGCGGCGATCGAATCCCATACCGGCCCGAGCGTCATTTCCGGCTGCGTCGTCGACGGCTACTATACGTTCATCAACCTGCAGCCGAGTATTTTAAGCGGGGATCGGACGGACATGACCGTCACGGGCAATACGATCAGCAACTGCAATCAGGGCATCCAGCTGTGGAACCGGCAGGAGGATCCGAATCCGGTCAAAAACATTACGATATCGAACAACACGATCAGCATCTCGAATAAAGTCCATATGCGACGTTACGCGACCGGCATTTGCACGGCCGGCAGCTTCGAAAGCGTCGGCGATTTCGAAAATATTACGATTACCGGCAATACGATCGAATTCGAGGAAGAGCTGACGACGCGCAGCCTCAGCGAAATGTTCTATTACGGAATCGGGCTGATTAAAGATACGAACATGACGAACATCAACATCAGCAACAACATCATCAAAAACGCTCCGCTCTCGGCCATCCATATCGGGAAATACCAAAAGACGACGAGCGTGCTGTCGAACGTCGTCATTTCCGGCAACATCATCATCAACGCCGGCCATTACCCGACGGTCAACGAATTTTACCGCGCCGGCATTTTGCTCCGCAAAAACGTGGACGGGGCGCTCATCTGCAACAACTATATCGCCGACCGGTACCCGGAAACGAAATGCATTTATTCGATCCGGCTGAGCGATGCGGACGGCTATATGAAAAACGTCAAAGTGCGCGACAACCATATCGTTTCGAACGGCGGGCTGTGGCTGTTTACCGCGCCGTCGGTTCAACTGGATTCGGCCGACCGCTACTTGAAGTTCGTCTCCGAATTCCCGCCGCAATCGGGGACGTTCGAAGACGGCGACATCGTCCTGCTGACGGGAACGGCGGTCGTCGACGGCAAAACGCCGATCGGCTATAAAGCCGTCTCGAAAGGAACGGCCGGCACGTTGACCGGCGTGACCGCGACCGCTCCCGCGGGCCGCTCGTACGTAACCGTATCGGATGCCTCGATGCTCGCGCCGGGACAATGGATCGTGTTCCAATCCGGCAATCAGGTGCGCCGCATTATCCGCGTCGCCGGCAACGAGCTGAAGATCAATCAAGCTCTCGATACCGCGCTTAACGCCAGCCCGGTATCGTTCGCGGCGCCGACGTTCAAGCCGTTCGGAGCGCTCGGCAGCGCGGGAGCCGCACCGGCGACGAACGGGGCGACGCTCGCCCAGCTGGAGGCGGAAGTGAACCTGCTGAAGCAAGCGCTTACGAATTACGGCGTTTTCCAACCTTGACGAACGGATCCGATATTGCGGTCGACGCGGCTGCCAAGCCGTCTAATGGATCATTTGCTTGTACAGCCGCTCCCGCAGCACTTTGGCGTATTCCGACGGCGTCATGTCCGTCGTCCGCTTGAACTGGCGCGAGAAGTAATGGAGGCTGTTGTAGCCGAGCAGGTCGGCGATTTCCGTCAAATTGTATTTGTTTTGCCGGATGTACTGCTTCGCCTTGTCGATCTTCAGCCGGTTCCAATATTCGAGCACGCCGCAGTCGAATTTCGCTTTGAACAGCGTGCTCAGATGCGTCCGGCCGACGGAAAACTTTTCGCACAGCTGCGACAGCGCCAGGCTGCCGACCAGGTTGTCCTTCATATAGGCGACGACTTGGTCGATCAGCTCGGCCTCCTGCTTCTCCTTGACGACGGACGATTGCTGCTGCCGCTGCTGCAGACGCTCGCCCATGCGGATGAGCTGAAGCAGCAGCAATTCCAAATAAAGGACGAACAGCTGCTCGCTGCCGAACGGCGAGCTTTGCTGTCTCGCCAGTTTGCCCGCGACCGGGTTGGAGCCGAACGTGTTCCAGCCCTCCTTCATGATGAGGGAGACGGTCGCGATTTGTTCGTTCTTGAGATGAAACCGTTTATGCTCCGTAAAATAGCGCATCGCCGGCGAGAAGCATTCGAACGAGACGATGTACATGTTCGCCGCCGACTTGCCGTTCGTGCTCGGCCGGTGAAACTCGCCCGGCTCGTAGAGCAGCAAATCGCCCTGCTTCAAGTCGTAATCGGACGTGTCGGTGCTCACGTGAAGCTCGCCCCGGTCGATGTAGACGAGCTCCCAAAAATCGTGGCTTTCGCCGCGGTGCCAATAATTTTTCGCCAGTTCGAAGTAATGGCAGGAAACGATGTTGTCGATCACGATGTCGCGCGCGATCGGATATCGCTTCAGCGTCATAAACGAATCATGCCCCTTTCAACCGATCGAATTATTTCGTTATTCGCGTGAACCCTTTCGATAACGTTTTGGCGTATTCCGACGGCGTCATGTCGGTCGTTTTTTTGAAATGCCGGGAGAAATAGTGGACGCTGCTGTAGCCGAGCAGCTCCGATATTTCGGTCAAATTGTAAACGTCTTCACGGATGTACGTTTTCGCCCGGTCGATCTTGAGCTGGTTCATGTATTCGATAACGCCGCAGCCGACCCGCTTTTTGAACATGATGCTGATTTGCGTCCGGCCGATGGCGAAACGGTCGCACAGCGCGTCGAGCGTCAAATTTTCGCCCAGATGATCGTTCATGTAGGCGATCACCTGATCGACGACGCCGCTATCCCGGTGCTCACGCGGGACGGGCGACGGCATCGTTTTTTGCGCGTCGTGGCCGGCACGGATCAAATAGATGAGCAGCGTCTCCAGATGCGCCTTGAACAGCTGCTCGCTGCCGAACGGCGCGTCTTCCCGCGGATACAGGATGCGGCCGCTGCCGAGCGGCGGGGTGTCGAACGCGTTCCATCCTTCCTCCATCATCAGGGCGAGCGCCGACTTCTCTTTTTCGTTTAAGTGAAACAGTTTGTTTTGCAAAAAAAACGACATCGGCTCGGACTCGCACTCGAACGTGACGATGAAGACGTTCGGCGAAATTTTGCCGTTGCTCTTCGGACTGTGAAATTCGTTCGGCTCGTGGAACAGCAGGTCGCCCTGGCGCAAATTGAAATGGCCGAAGTCGGTGTCGATTTCGATCTCGCCCTTGTCGACGTAAAAAATTTCCCAGAAGTCGTGTTTTTCGCCCGCGTACCTGTAATTTTTGGACAGCTCGAAATAGCAGCACGAGATTAGCTTGCGAATGTGGATGTCTTCGCGAATGTCGTAGCGTGGGAATCGCATAGCCGAAATCGCCCTTTCCGCGTACAAACGAGTTTGTTTGCATTTTCACTTCAACGCGGAGCGGATAAATTCCTTTCGGCGAACGCCGCTTTTATGGCCCGGAACGGCAAAATGCAAATTTTTCGAACGATTGTGCAAAAGGTCGTGCAAAAAAGACGTTTCATCGTCTAAAGAACGGCCGCCGATTCCACGTTATGATTACGATGTAAATCCAACCTGGAAATGGAGGGCGAAGGCGTTGGAAATCGGCGTCGTCAACATTTTGAAAAACAACGGCAGCTGCTTCGAGCATGTCAGCCAATTCGGCTTGAACGTTTGCCAGCTGATCGGCTGGAACCCCGAGCTGTGCACGCCGGAAATCGCGGACAACGTGCTGCGCGAATCGAAGGAGCACGGCGTTCGCATTTGCGCCATGTGGGGATGGGTCGCCGGACCGGGGAAATGGAATTTCACCGAGGGGCCGGTCACGCTCGGTCTCGTGCCGGAGGCGTATCGCGAAGAGCGCGTGCGGACGCTGAAACATTGGGCCGACTTCGGCAAAAAAATCGGAGCGCCCGCCCTGGTGACGCATTGCGGCTTCATCCCGGAAAATATGACCGACCCGAACTACGAAGGGGTCGTCGCGGCGATCCGGGAAGTGGCGCACTATTGCGAAAGCATCGGCCTCGGCTTCTGGTTCGAAACCGGGCAGGAAACGCCGGTCGTGCTGCTGCGGACGATCGAGCGCGTCGGCACGTCCAATCTGGGCATCAATCTCGACCCGGCCAACTTGATCTTGTACGGGAAAGGCAATCCGATCGACGCGCTCGACGTCATCGGTCCGTACGTCCGCAACGTTCACGTGAAGGACGGCTTTTATCCGACGAACGGCGATCTGCTCGGCAAGGAAGCGCTCGTCGGCACCGGGAAGGTGAACTTCCCCGCATTTTTGGCCAAGCTGCGCGAGATCGGCTACGACGGCGAGTTGATTATCGAGCGGGAAATATCGGGCGAGGAGCAAGCGCGCGACATTCGCGCGACGATCGACAATTTGCAAAAATGGCTGGCATAGCCGGCCGACAAGGAGGATGCGAAGCATGAATCTGTTCACGACGCTCGAAGGGTCGCTGATGGAGACGTTTTTTCCGGCCGGCTGGGACTTGCGGAAAATCGACCGGTGCGCGGGCTTGACGCCGGAAGAAGCGCTCAAGCGGGAAACGCACTGGAACGACGGCTTCCGGCCCGTGCCATGCTCCAGCCTGGAGCAGTTCGACACGTACATGGGGCATGAAATCGCGCTGCTGATCAAACAGACGCGCGACCGAGGCGAGAAGCTGGCGCTCATCCTGCCGGTCGGACCGATGGGCATGTACAAATGGACGGTTTATTTCCTGCAGGCGTGGAACGTCAGCGCATCGCACGTATACGGCTTCAACATGGACGAATGGAGCGACGCGGAGGGCAATACGCTGCCGCCGAGCAATCCCGGGGCGTTCCAATACGCGATGGAAAACAGCTTTTACCTTCCGCTCGGCGAGCTGACCGTTCCCGAAGCACAGCGCAATTTCGCGACGAAGTCCAATTTGCCGGCGTACGGCGAAAAAATCGCCCGGCTGAAAAGCGAAGGGGCGAAGCTGGCCGTCGTCTACGGAATCGGCCGCGTATTCCATATCGCTTTCTGGGAGCCGCATTTCGCCGGCGAATACGCCACCGAGGCCGAGTGGCGCGCCGATACGCACCGGATCGGCGCGAAGCTGCACCCGCTGACGATCGAGCAAAACGCGATCACGAGCTTCAAAAGCCGGACGACGCTCGTTCCGTGCTATGCGAACACGATCGGTCCGGGACTGTTTTTGCAGGCCGATTACGCGATCGGCGGCGCGGACGGCGCGCTCGGGCGCGGCATGATGTGGCAGGGGATGTCGCTGCGGACGACGCTGAAGTACGGCCCCGATCCGTGGGTGCCGTCCAGCTACATGCCGACGATTCCGGGCAAGCTGTTTTTCCTCGCCGAGCTCGGCGGACCGCTAGAGCCCGAGCTGAACTGACGGGCTTTCGCCGGCCGCAACGCAATCAATGATGGAGAAAGGAGCGATCGGCATGAACATTTTGGCCGTGGGCGCCCATCCGGACGATATCGAAATATCGTGCGCGGGAACGCTGTCCAAGCTGAAGCAAGCCGGCCACCATATCGTGCTTTGCCATGCCTGCAAAGGCGATAAAGGCCACTATACGATTCCGCCGGAGGAGCTGACGGAAATTCGCCGCAAGGAAGCGCAGGAGGCGGGGAAAGTGATCGGCAGCGAAGTGATCTCGCTCGGCTTCGGCGACGGGGAAATCATCGCGGAAAATCAGGAAAACCGGATGATGTTCATCGACCTCGTCCGTTACGCGAAGCCGGATATCGTCATTACGCATGCGCCGAACGACTATATGCCGGACCATATCGCCGTCAGCCAGCTCGTCTTCCACGCGACGTTTTTCGCCACGCTGCCGTGGTTCAAGACGAACAATCCGGCGGCGGACAAAGTTCCGGGCCTTTACTATATGGACAACTTGTCCGGGCTCGGCTTCGAGCCGACGTTTTACGTCGACGTGACGGACCATCTGGAAACGAAGCTGGACATGCTGCGCAAGCATCAAAGCCAGCTCGTCTGGCTGAAGGAGCACGACAACGTCGACATCGTCGATTTCGTCACGACGCTCGGCAAGACGAGAGGCATTCAGGCGGGCTGCACGTATGCGGAAGGATTCGTCCAGCATCTCGTCTGGACGCGTCCGAACGCCGTCCGCTTCCCGGTTTGACGCGAACGGTAGCAAAGCGGCAGACAATATACGTTTAGGAGCGAACCTTATGCTGAAAGTGGGCTTGGTAGGCCTCGGCTTTATGGGCCGGATGCATTTGACGAATTACAAAAGGCTGGAGGCGGAAGGATTCCCGATCCGGGTAACGGCGATTTGCGACTCGGACGCGAAAAAGTTCGAAGGCGTTTTCGTCCCCGGCAACATTCCGACCGTAGGCGGCGATCTCGATTTGTCCGGCTACAAGCACTATACCGATTACGATCGGATGCTGGAGGAAGAGTCGTTCGATTTCGTCGATATCGCGATGCCGACCCATCTCCACGCGGACATGACGGTCAAGGCGTTCGAGCGGGGCTGCCACGTGCTGTGCGAGAAGCCGATGGCGCTCGGCACGGAGGAAGGGCGGCGCATGATCGAGGCGGAGAAGCGCAGCGGCAAAAAGCTGATGATCGCGCAAGTGCTGCGGTTTTGGCCGGAATACGAGTATTTGAAGGAAACGGTCGACAGCGGCCGGTACGGCGACGTTCTGTCCGCCCACTTTTTCCGCGGCGGGCATCCGCCGAAATGGACGCACAACGACTGGATGGTGCGCAAAGAAACGAGCGGCGGCGGCTTGTTCGATCTGCATATCCACGATATCGACATGATCAACTGGCTGTTCGGCAAGCCGCAGTCGGTGTCGACGTTCGCGCGCGACGTGCTGCCGGGCAGCTCGTTCGACATCATATCGACGAATTATTCATACCCCGACCGCAAAATCGTCAGCTCGCAATGCGACCGTTCGCTGACCGGCGAATTCGGCTTCGAGATGTCGTTCCGCGTCAATTTCGAAGGCGGCAACCTCGTCTACGAGAAGCGGGTGTTGCGCGACAATCCGATGAACGGCAAAGGGTTCGTGCCGGAACTGTCCGGCGACTCGGGCTATTACCGCGAAATCAAATATTTCGCGGAGGCGATTTTGCACGACCGTCCGATCGAGCGGGCGACGCCTTTCGATACGCTCGTCACGCTGGCGATCGCCGAAGCGGAAGCCCGTTCCGCCGATTCGGGCGGCGCACTGGTCGGAATCGCATAGCGAATCTTCTTCAAAAAATATTTACGTTAAGACCCGCCCGAGGGGATTGCCCATGGGCGGGCTGTCTGTTATCGTTAAGGAAGAGCCGACATGGAGGAGGGAATTCGTATGCCGTTTAATATCGGTTGGACCGGGCTTATTTTGATCATCCTGATCGCTTTGCTGTTGTTCGGACCGTCCAAGCTTCCTCAGTTGGGCCGTGCTATCGGAGATACGCTCAGAGAGTTCCGCAAAGGAAGCCGGCAAATGATCGCCGAGGCGGAAGAGTCGAACGTTTCGGAACCGAAGCCGGAACGCAAATCGGTCAACTGACGTTGCCATGGCGACGCAAGATAGACCGTATAGATGATCGGGTTCGCAGCGGTGCGGATTCGGTCATCTTTTTTTGTAAGCGCTATCCGTCGCGCTTTCGTTTGCGGCTCCGCTTCCGGCGCCCGGCCGGCTTTCGCGGCTTGGCCGCTTTGCGCCCCTTCTTGCCGCCGGCGGAGGAGGGCGGCGCCACGAGAGCGGCCGGACCGAACGCGACCGCGTCCAGGACGTCTTTATCGGAGAAATAGGCGCGGTTGCGAGTCGCGTTCGCGCCGGAAAGCTCTTGACCCGTTTGCGTTTTGGCGTACGATCCCCAAAACGAAGCGTTGTTGATGCCGATAAATACGCCGCTGTTTTGCGCCATTTGGTTGACTCGTATTTGCTTGAAGACGATGGCGGACGGTGTCACTGCGGCGTTCCCCTTTGCGGTCGTATGCTACATCTTACGCTAGCGGCGGCAAATGGGGCCTGGGCGAACGTTTACCGATCGGGGGCGGAGGATGCGGAAGGCCGGTACGAGAAGCCCGAAGCCGTGCGCCGCATCGATTCGCCCGGATCGCCCGGTTTTTCGTCTGCCCGATCCGAGTTCGCATCGGATTTCGTCCTGCCGGCGGACGGCGTGTCCGTACCCGCGCCTTCGTTGCGATTGGCCGCTTTTCCGCCGCGAAATAACGACTGCGGGTCGATCTGCACGTCGAAATTGTTGCCTAGATTGAGCGAACCGCTCAGCTCCTCGATGTCCAGCGCATCGAGACGGAACGTTACGTTTTCCACGACCGGATGATGAATATGAAGCTGGCGTACGACTACGCTTTGCTTCCTCGTTTCTTTGGCGAGCTGCTGCATCGACTGCTCGAGCCGTTCGAGCTTTTGCTCCAGCCGGCTCGTCTTGTCCGCGGCGGGCGGAAGCGCCGTCGTTTTGCCGCGCCGCGGCATCCATTTGAACATGGCCATCCCCCACTCGTCCGTTCGAATCAGACAACCCTTCTCACTTTCAGTATATGGGCGTCGCGCGGAAAGCATGCGTCGCGCGAGCGACTCCGGCGAATAGGACATCCGCGAAGCGGAGTATACATAGTTGAACGACGATACGAGACGCTTCAGGTCGGAGGCTTTTGAATTCGCTGGAAGGAGGGGACGCAAGTGCCGGGGACGATCATTTTCAACGGAATTTATGTGAACAACCAAGGCCCGAACGGCGCGGTCTTCGTAGGCGAAACGTCGGCGCCCGGATGGGATTCCCACAATAAAAACCAGGCTTCGAGCGGACAAAACAACAACGGCTTCGGCGGGGGAGTAAATAATTCGGGCAATTTGTTTCTGATGTCCGACAACGACTTCCTCGATACGCTTATCCTCGACGGCTTCGAGAAAGAAGGAGGGCCGAGCGTCCAATCGTAACGAAAGGGGCTTCGTCATGCCGGACACCAAATTTCTCGTGCAATTCGACCGGATCGTCGTCAATTCGATCGGTCCGAATTCGGGTATTTTCGTCGGAACGAATTTGCAGTACGGATGGAGCTCGCATAGCAAAACGAATGCAAGCATGTCCGAAATGGGCGATAACAGCGAAGTGTCGCGGAACGTGAACGTCATTTACGACAACGATGCGATCGATACGCCGATCGACGACCGCGACGTCTTCTTGAGCGGCCGGGCGCCGGCCAAAGCGTCGTA
Organism: Paenibacillus sp. GYB003; assembly: GCF_036577625.1. Taxonomy (NCBI): domain Bacteria; kingdom Bacillati; phylum Bacillota; class Bacilli; order Caryophanales; family Paenibacillaceae; genus Paenibacillus; species Paenibacillus sp. GYB003. The sequence goes on from NZ_JARBDC010000052.1 coordinate 133,652, forward strand.
ACGGAGGAAACTGCGCGAGCGGAAAGGAGGAAGCCCGTGGGCGAAAATGACGGCAGGCAGGCGGGTAACGGGGCGGACGGACCGATGTTCGATTGGGAGCAGTTTCAGAACGGCTTTTTCGGAGGACCGGGGTGGAAGGAGGCGCTAAGCGGAGCGGCGGGAACGATCCCTTGGGTCGACCGGTACGTGAAAAACATTTTGGCCGAGACGGTGCCCGCCGCGGTCGCCCACCAAGCCGGAACCGCAGGCCCTCCGCCGTCTGCGGGCAAATTGTCATCCATAGCGTGCAACGTGTTCGAGACGCATCGCGCCATTTTTGTAAGAATTCGCTTGAACGCGGACGTCGATCCACGGAGCGTGCGTCTGTTCGCCTTTCCCGGCGAGCTGAAGGTCGCCGGACTGCCGGGCGAAGAAGACAAGACGGTGAAATTTCCCGCGCTCGTTCGCGTGGACGGCGCGAAGGCGATTTATAAGAGGCGAATCGTGGAGGTGACGCTGCCGAAGGAAGAGGAGGCGCCCGCCAAAGAAATTCCGATTCGTTACATGGAAGGAGGCTGAATACCGCAGAAGGCAGACCGCCGTTCGTTCAATCGGCTCAGCGAGCCGAAACGATACGCGCGGTCCGTTTTCGTTTCGGGAAAACCGCCTGCGATCCCGCTGCATACAATAGAGCAACGATTGCAAGCGGAGGCGGTTGAACATGACGGACAGCGAGAAGGAGCCGTGCGTCCGCTGCGGGCATATGCCGGAAAAGACCGACAAGTATTGTGTCCGCTGCGGCGCGCCGCTCGTCAACCGTTGCACGAAAAAAAGAAGCCCGCTGCATAAGGGCTGCTCCAAGGTGAACCGGAGCGATGCGGCGTTTTGCGCGGATTGCGGGTCGCCGACCGTGTTCCGGGAAGCCGGGCTGCTGTAAGCGGACGTTCGCCGGATGCTTCGGCGCGTCGGACGGCTTGTCGGGAGAAGGGAGTAGGGAGAAGTCAATCGCCCTTCGCGATATCCGCCTGCTGCGACGAGGCGCGAACGAGCTCGGCGAACCATTCCCGGACCGGCTCGGGAATCGATTCGGCCGCGCCGCCGCCCATCCATTCCAAAAAGTCGGAATCGTCGAGCGACGACTTCGTGCCGGATAAATGGTTGTTGTTTCCGCTCACGTCGCCGAAGCCTTGGTTATGCTTTTTGCTGCTCTGAAAGTTGGAAGGGAAGTTGTTGCCCATGTTGACGCACGAGGCTCCTTCCACGCTGCCGATCTCGATGCGGCCGATCACGAAATTCGGCGAAAACAGCGAAGCGGCCATAATGTCCAAGCCCCCCGTCCGGTACTAATCTGATCCGATCCAGCTTATTCCGCCGTTTGCGCGGGCGGACGCTTCGTCCGCAGGACATGCTGTCCGGCTTCGATCCGGTTGCCCTTCCCGCCGCCCGTACCGAGAGCCTCGTTCGTTTGCTCCCGGGCGGTTCTGCCGATGATGACGTTGATTCCGGCGTTGACGGACGAGCTGTCCGCGATGCGGTCGATTTCGATCGATCCGAAACGAATGCGTACTATGGGAATCGCCCCCTTCATGATTGCGGCTCGCCGTCGGTCTCGTTTTCGTTCGGCGGTTCGCCCGTGTCGATGGCGATATCGATGACGGCGTCCGACGGCTTGCTTCGAAAAAATTCGACGGTGAGAAGTCCGTCCCGCAGCCGGGCTTTCATCCCTTCGTCCGAAACGTCGGGAGGAAGCTGGATTTTGCGGTGGAATTGTCCGAAAAACCGTTCGGACACGATCAGCTGATCGTCCTCGACCGGGTATCGGTACGGAATGTCGCCTTTAATATGGAGCGTATGGTTATGGACGGACAGCTTGAGCGTCCCGTCCGGCGTGCAGCCGGGAAGCTCCATCGCGACGAAAAAACGGTCGCCGGTCTGATAAACGTCCACCCGGGGCTGCGAGTTCGGGATTATACCGGCAATATCGTTCCAGAACTGATCGCCTAACGTCCGGTCCGCCTGCGACTTCAGCTTTTTCCAAAATTGACGGGGAGTTTCGCTCATCAGCGGCCTCCTTTCGGCGAAAGACCGTTCTCGTTCTCCTTTATATGTATGAGCCGGGTTGCCTTCCCATGCCCTCGCCCGATGGATGAACCGCCGCTTCCGGACATTTCGTCTCGATCAGAAGCGGGTAAATGACATAAAATGTTATATAAAATGTCTTTGTCGCTCGTTTTAAAAATGAATAAAAATTTGTGTGATGTATATTGACACGAAAGTTGCGTTCCGATACAATCAAGTACAGAAATGATTCGGACACAACGACGTGTCCGATCGGCGATGAAGCCCATTTTTCCGCGCGGCGGGAAATGGGCTTTTTATGTCTTTTCGCATTGTTCGACCGATTGCGGGGCGTCGGCCCGGAACGGAGGGAGGCTAGCAGTTTTGGCAAGTTAAAGCGATTGTTGTGTTAGATATCGTTACATGAAGGAAGGGGTATCGCCAATGGACAAAAAGTCGTTTTTGAAAAGCGGACATACGCCCACGCTGTTTTCCTCGTTTTTGTATTTCGACATCAGCTTCATGGTATGGGTTTTGCTCGGTCCGCTCGCCGTCGTTATTTCCGACCAATTCCAGCTCGACGCCGCGCAAAAGGCGAACCTCGTCGCGCTGCCGACGCTCGGCGGATCGTTTCTGCGGCTCGTGCTCGGGCTGCTGACCGATTCGATCGGGCCGAAAAAAACGGGACAGCTCGGCCTGCTCGTCACGATGGTGCCGCTCGTCTGGGGCTGCTGGTTCGCCGATTCGCTGACGGAAATGTACGTCGTCGCCCTGCTGCTCGGCGTGGCGGGAGCCAGCTTCGCCGCGGCGCTGCCGCTTGCGAGCAGATGGTACCCGCCGCAATATCAGGGGCTGGCGATGGGAATCGCCGGAGCGGGCAACAGCGGAACGATTTTCGCCACTTTGTTCGCCAACCGCATCGCGCAGCATTTCGGCGATTGGCACATCGTATTCGGGCTGGCGCTCATTCCGGTATGTCTCACGTTTCTCGTCTTTACGCTGCTCGCCAAGGACAGCCCGAACCGGCCGGAGCCGAAGCAATTGACCGATTACGCGCAAGTGCTGAAGCAAAAAGACACGTGGCTGTTCTGCTTTTTTTACGGCGTGACGTTCGGCGGCTTCGTCGGGATGTCGAGCTACTTGACGATTTTTTTCAATACGCAGTACGGACTGGCGCCGGTCAGGGCGTCCGATTTCACGACGCTTTGCGTCATTGCCGGAAGCTTCTTCCGTCCGCTCGGTGGATGGCTTGCCGACAAATTCGGCGGAATCCGCATGCTCATCGCGCTGTACGCCGGCGTAGCCGTGCTGCTTGCCGCCATTTCGACGCTGCCTTCGATCGGGGTGGCGACCGCGCTTCTGTTTGTCATGATGATGGGTCTCGGGATGGGCAACGGCTCGGTATTCCAGCTCGTGCCGCAGCGGTTCGCGAACGAAATCGGCGTCGTAACCGGCATCGTCGGGGCGGCCGGCGGACTCGGCGGATATTTTTTGCCCAAAATACTCGGCAACATGAAGCAGGCGTTCGGCACGTTCGCGCCGGGCTTTCTGATTCTGAGCGGCATTGCGTTCGTCAGCATGCTCGTCATCGTCGCCGTGCAAAGCAATTGGCGAAAAACGTGGATCGGCGCCGGCGGCAAAGTCGTCGTCGGCGGAACGGGCCCGTCCGCGGTCGGAGGGGTGGCTGCGGGCAGCGCGAACAGGTTGGCGTACCAGGCGACGTTCGCGGCAGAGGCGCGCCCGGATGAGAGGAAAGCATGAGCGGCGGGTCATTGAAATCCCACTGCTGCTTTTGCAGCATGCAATGCGGCCTGGAGCTCGTTCAGGGGGAAGGCGAGGCGGGACTAGTCGTGAAGCCCAGCCCGGACTTTCCCGTCGCGACGGGACGGCTGTGCCAAAAGGGGCTCCATTCGCTCAGGCACGCCGTGCACCCCGGGCGGATCGCCGCTCCGATGCGGCGTACCGGCGGCCACGGCGGCGATGCGGACAAAGGACCGTGGCGCACGGCCGATTGGGACGAAGCGCTGTCCGGCATAGCGGACCGCATCGTGGACATACAGCGGCGATTCGGGCCGGATGCCGTCGCCGTGTTCGGGGGCGGCTCGCTGACGAACGAGGTGTGCTATTTGCTCGGCAAGTTCGCCCGGGTGGCGCTCCGGACGAAATATATCGATTACAACGGCCGGTACTGCATGTCGTCCGCCGCGGCGGCGTCCCAGCTTTGCTTCGGTCTGGACCGGGGGCTGACGATGCCGCTGTCGGATATCCCGAAGGCGAAGTATATCATCCTCGCGGGGACGAATATCGCGGAATGTCAGCCTACGATGATGCCGTATTTGCTCGAGGCGAAAAAACGCGGAGCGGTCATTGTCACGATCGATCCGCGCAATACGATGACGTCGAAAAGCGCCGACTTGCATATCCGGCTTCAGCCCGGCTTCGATTCGGTTTTCGTCAACGGCTTGATCCATGTCATCCTGAACGAAAAGCTGTACGACGAATCGTTCGTGCGGGAGCGGACGAACGGGCTGGAGCAGCTGTTCGAGGCGGTCGAGCCGTTTTCTCCGGATCGCGTGGAGCAATATACCGGCATTTACGCGGCGGTCGTTCGAACGGTCGCACGCGGCTTCGCCAAAGCGGAAACCGGCGTCGTCCTGACGGCGCGCGGTCTCGAGCAGCAGGTGAACGGCGTCGAGCATGCGCTCAATTATATGAATTTGTGCCTGCTGACCGGCAAAATCGGCAGGGAAGGCTGCGGCTTCGGCGCCGTAACCGGCCAGGCGAACGGACAAGGGGGCCGGGAGCACGGCCAAAAGGCGGATCAGCTGCCCGGCTACCGCTCGATCGAAGATCCGGCGGCCCGCGAGCATGTGGCCGGCGTATGGGGGATCGCTCCGGAAGACATACCGGGCAAAGGCGTTTCCGCTTACGAGCTGTTTCAGAAGGCGGATGCGGGGGAAATCAAGGCGATGATCGTGCTCGGCTCCAATCCGCTCGTGTCCAGCCCGAACAGCCGCGTCGTCGAACGGGCGCTGCGAAAGCTGGAGCTGCTCGTCGTCGTCGATTTGTTCGAAACGGAAACGGCGCAGCTGGCCGATTGGTTTTTGCCCGGCTCGTCGTTTCTGGAGGCGGAAGGGACGATGACGAATTTGGAAGGGCGCGTGTTCCACCGTCCCCGGGCGCTGCCGTCTCCCGGCGACAGCCGCACCGATATCGATATTATTTGTTCGCTCGCGCGCCGGCTGGGGCGCGGCCGCTACTTCGATTACGCTTCGACCGAGTCGGTCTTCGACGAGCTGTGTTTGGCTTCGAAGGGAGGCAAAGCCGACTACTCCGGTCTCAGCTACGCCCGGCTGCAAAGCGAGCGAGGCGTCTTTTGGCCGTGCCCGTCCCCGGATCATCCGGGAACGCCGCTTTTGTTCGCCGACCGGTTTTATCATCCGGACGGAAAAGCGAAGCTGCACGGCATTCGTCCGATGAAGCCGGCCGAGACGACCGATGCCGACTATCCGTACATTTTGACGACGGGCCGGCTCGGCAACCATTACTTAAGCGGCGTGCAGACGCGCAGAACGGAGCCTTTGATGAAAAAGTCGCCGGTGCCGGTCGCCGAAATTCACCCGTCGGCCGCAGAGAAGCTGCGCATGAGGCCGGGGAGCCGCATTCGCATTACGAGCCGGCGCGATTCGCTCGTGTTCGAAGCGAAAATTACCGACAATATTCATCCGACGACCGTATTCGTACCGTTCCATTGGGGAGGGGAGCTGTCGATCAACCGGCTGACCAACGACGCCCTGCATCCGGTCAGCCGGATGCCCGAGTTCAAAATATGCGCGGTCCGTCTGGAGCGGGTCGACGACGAATAGGATGACGAAAAACGGCCGAGGGAGCGGGATTCCTTCGGCCGTTTTTTGCGTGCGAGTTTCGGTTTCGGCTTCGATTGGTTTCGGTTTGAAGAAGCTTGTCGCCAGTCCGGTCAAATCAGCTTGATCAGATGAACGATCTGCGAATCCGTCCATACCCGGATCATATGGTTGGACGAATCGTACTGCACTCTGCCTTCGCCCACCTCGATATGCGGTTCCGTGCCGAGGCCGTAAAAAATATCGTCGGCGAGCGTTTGCAAATAATCGATTTGTTCGTCGCGGTCCAGTCTTTCCCAATCGTCCCGGTCCATCTCAAACGTTTCGTAGCAGTTGTCGATTTGTCCGAGCGCGGCTCCGAGATCGCGGACGATATCCCGGTATTCGCGGTTGAAGCGGACGCCCATTTTCGGTCACAACCTTCGTTTTTGGCATGTACAACCATCTTACCAAATGTACGGTGCGCGAATCCACTGGATACGCCACTATTTTCGGCCCGCGCTGGAAAACGGTTCCGTTCCCCGCTATGATGGTAATAATGAAAGGGTAGCTGGACCGCGCGGAAGAAGCGCTCTCGTAACCTTCATTCGAAGAGGAAAGGATGTCTACACGATCATGGACGAACAAGCGAAACGATTTTTGATGGAGCTGCTTTCCACGCCGTCCCCATCCGGGCAGGAATGGATCATTCAGCGCAAATGGATCGAGTACGTAAAGCCGTTCGCGCACGACATACGCACCGATATGGCCGGCAACGCCGTCGGCGTCGTCAATCCGGAGGCGCCGTTCAAAGTGCTGCTGGCCGGTCACTGCGACGAGATCGGCCTGATCGTCAGCAAAATCGACGACAAAGGCTTCGTCTACGTCGACGCGCTCGGCGGCATCAGCCAGAAGCTGGCCGTCGGCATGAAGGTCGACATATGGGGCAGCGGCGGGCGCATCACGGGCGTCATCGGAGCGAACGCCCAGCATCACGGCGGGCTGAAGGACGATTTCGAGTTTTCGGATCTGTGCATCGATTGCGGCGCGAAAAGCAAGGAAGAGCTGGCCGGCATCGTCCAGGTGGGCGATCTGGCCGTCTACAAAAGAGAGCCGGAGCTGCTGCTCGGCGACCGGATCAGCGGCCGGGGGCTGGACAACCGGACCGGCGCGTTTATCGTCGCCGAAACGTTGCGCAGGGCGGCCGGTCGGGGCGCGAAAGTCGGCGTGTACGCCGCCAGCACCGTCAACGAGGAGACGAATTTGGGCGGCGCCTATTTTGCCTCCGCCGGACTGCAGCCGACGATGGCGATCGCCGTCGACGTCACGTTCGCGACCGATTATCCGGGCACGACCTCCAAGCACGAGGTTATCGAGCTGGACGGAGGGCCCGTGCTGGCGAAGGGTGCGCCGATCAACCGGAAAATCAACAACCTGCTGGAGCTGGCGGCCAAGCGGCAAAACATTCCGATTCAGCTGGAGCTTACGCCGCGCAAAACGGGGACGGACGCCGACATGATCCGGTTCACCGGCCGCGGCGTGCCGATCGCGCTCGTGTCGCTGCCGCTTCGCTACATGCATTCGCCCGTGGAGACGGCGAGCCTCCGCGACATCGAGCAGGAGATCGAGCTGCTGACCGATATGATCGTCAATCTTACAGGCGGCGAAAATTTGAATCCGCTTGACGACGAGCTGTAGGACGGCAAGGAATAACGATGCCGCATCGAAGGCTTTTGGTGATTAATGACATTAATAATTAGCATGAATAATTAACACCGTTAATTATGTTCAATCCGCAGCCGCTGCGATATAATCGTATCGAATACGTACGCGGCAGCGGAGGAACATCATGGACAGAAGAACGTTTATCAAAAGATCGATCGCCGCAACCGTCATGGGCGCCGCAACCGTCGGCGGGATTTGGAAGTACGCGATCGACAGACGGTCGGGCGTCCCGGCCGGCGTTACCGCATCCGGAGCCGACGAAAGCGGGGAACCGGTCGTCATCGGCAACCGGGACGACGATTCGGGGGCGCTTTTGTCGTTCATGATTTTGAGCGACCTGCATATCAACAGCGGCGTCGCCTACCCGAGCGAACGGTTCCGCCATGCGCTGGACGATATGCTCGCCTTCGAATCGAAGATCGAGGCGATCGTCATCACCGGAGATATTACGGAATCCGCGACGGACGCGGATTACGAGGAATACCGCCGCATATTGAAGGACTACAAGCGGCTGCCCCCGCTCTATGCCAATATGGGCAATCACGATTATTACAACATTTGGATCAGCGAGGAAGGCGCGTGGAGCAAAGAAACGATGCCGAACGGCAAGACGGACGCCGGCTCCAGGCAAACGTTCATGAAGCAGTTTCGTCTCGAAAAGCCGTACTCGGAGGCGACGGCGGGCGGGTACCGGATCCTGCTTTTATCGCAGGAAGCTTACGTCCAGGAAAAGCCGAGCGTCGGCGAAGGCGCCTGGTATTCCGACGAGCAGCTCGCCTGGCTGAAGGACCGTCTGGCGCTGCAAAACGGCAAGCAGCCGGTTTTCGTCATGATCCATCAGCCGCTTCCGCCCGTCGGTCAAAACGGCGGCAATCATACGCTGATTCGGGCCAAAGAGTTCCGGGACATTTTGAAGCCGTATTCGAACGTATTCGTCTTCTCCGGCCATACGCACCAAGATTTTCAAAACGGACGTCCGCATTATGCGAAGGAAACGTTTCACTGGTTTCATAATTCGTCCGTCGGCCGCGTGCTGAATACGCAGTACAACCCCGTGCCGGGTAATGTCGCGCAAGGGCTGTACGTGCAAGCATATGCCGATAAAGTCGTGGTGCGCGGCCGGGAATTCGTCGGCAGAAGCTGGATCAAGGAAGCCGAGTGGTCGGTGCCGCTGCGGCTTTCCTAATATCGATAGGAGTGGAACGATGGACGTATTGGACGCGATTCGCGAACGGAGATCGGTCGGTTTGCTTGCGGACGAACCGGTATCCAAGGAACAGATCGAACGTATTTTGGAGGCCGGCCATTGGGCGCCGTGCCATCATTTGACCGAGCCGTGGCGCTTTTACGTCATGCTGGGGGAGGGACGCCGCGTCTTGGCCGACGCTTACGCCGAAATCGCGCTGGATCAAGCCCGGGCCGCCGGTACCGCGGAGGACGAGCAAAATATTCGGACGAAGCAGGGAGCGAAAGCGTACCGCGCGCCCGCCGTTATCGCGGTGGCCGTCTCGCCGAGCGATAAGCCGCAGGTCGTGCGCGTCGAAGAATTCGCCGCCGTCCACGCGGCCGTGCAAAATATGCTGCTCGCCGCTCATGCGATCGGACTTGGCGCGATTTGGCGCACCGGCGAACCGATGTACCATCCGATCATGCGGAAAGCGTTCGGCCTCGCGGAAGGGGAGGAGCTCGCGGCGCTCCTGTATGTCGGCGTTCCGAAGCTGCCGCTCCCGACCAAGAAGCGGAAGCCGGTGCAGGACAAAACCGTTTGGATCGAATGATCCGGCCGTTCGACACGAAAGGGCGCGCACCGCGGCCAAGCGTGTCAAGCCGGTTTGGATTTTATCGACTTTTGCGCTTCCCCGGGAAATGGGAGCCGAGCGGGTCAGCGAACCCCGCTAACGCATATTTTTGCTAGAATAGATTCATATTCCGGTCGTTCCGTCCAATCCTACTCCTTCTCGCTTCATATGTTGATAGAGAAGGAGGGGATTCAGCATGCTAAAATCGATAGCGCAAACTTTTCCGAGATTGGCGCTGTGGACCGATGAAAACTTCAGAGGGCGCGTTCGCGTCCTGCGCGGCAATCTGGGCATTCGCAACCTGGACCGGTTCGACGCGGAAAGCTTGCGGTTTTTCTCGACAAGCCCGAACGCTACGCTCGTATTGTTCTCGCGCACGAATTTCAGGGGGGCGTTCCGCGTATTCCGGGGCAACCGGAGCATCGCCGACCTGGACGACATCATTCGCGGAAACGATGCGGAATCGTTAATATCGTCGAACGTACGGCTTTCGCTCGCGCAAATCCGCACGATTCGCAGAACGGGCAGACTGCCCTCCGGGTTCAGAACGCTGTAACCGGACAAAGGTGAAAGAGGCGACGGAATCGATTCCGTCGCCTCTTTTCTATGACCGCCTATGACCGCCGCCGTCACTCGCCCCGCAAATCGTCGAGCAGCTTGCCCATATCGGCCGGCAGCGGAGCCCGCACTTCCATTCGCTCCCCGGTCCACGGGTGAAACCAGACGAGCTTTTCCCCGTGAAGCGCCTGCCGGTGAATATACCGGCGCGTTCCGCCGTACATGCCGTCCCCGGCGAGCGGATGCCCGATCGAAGACAGGTGAACGCGAATTTGGTGCGTGCGTCCCGTTTCGAGCCGAAGCCGAACCAGCGTATGGTCCGCGAACGTATCGACGACGTCAAACAGCGTGACGGCCGGTTCGCCGGTTTCGCTGACGCGGCGGCGCGTCGAATGATGGCGGTCCTGTCCGATCGGCTTGTCGATTTTGCCGCGTTTTTGGGCGAACACGCCTTCGGCGACGGCCAAATAGATGCGCTCGATCTTTTTTTCGCGCATCGCTTTGTCGAATTCGTAATGGGCGAATTCGTTTTTCGCGTACAGCACCGGGCCGGTCGTTTCTTTATCCAGCCGGTGAATATGGCGGACGCGGCAGCTTTGCCCGGAAGCTTCGTAGTAGGCGGCCACGGCGTGGGCGAGCGTTCCGCGCTGGCCTTGGACGCTCGGATGCACCTCGACGCCGGCGGGCTTGTTCACGACCAGCGTAAAATCGTCCTCGTACAGCACGTTCAGCTCTTCCCAGTCCGCCGGAAAGCCGGGCGCTTCCTGCGGAAACAGCTTCAGCCGCAAGGAATGGCCCTGCTTGACCGCTCCGTTCGAGGCGACGAGCTTTCCGGCCAGCTTCGGCGCGATGGGCAGCTGCTTCATAATGGCGCCGATCGGCGCGGCGGACAAGCCGTCCGGAAGCTTCAGCTCCAGCCATTCGCCTTTGCGCCTGGCGGATTTCAAACCGATCGTCTGCTTCGGTACGGCCGGGGGCGCCGTTCTCGAATCGGCCGCTCCTTTGCGGTTCGCTTTGGCGGCGGCACCGGGAAGCGGTCCGCCTCGTCCGGATTTGCCCGGCTCGGTTCCGCCGCCGCGGCCGCCGCGTCCGGGCTGCGATCCTTTTCGCTCGTGCGGGCCCGGCTTGCCGGAAAACGTCTGTTTGGAACGTCCGCCCGGTTTGCCGGCCGGCGTTCGTTTCGATTGTCGGTCGGATTGTCTCAACGATGACACCACGCGTTTCTCTCGTTTTTTCGTCAATACGGATAATTGTACGATAAAAAGGCGGGAATGGAAACGGTTCGAAAAACTGTCCGAATAGTTACATATTATACCCTATAGTTACATTTGATCATTGACGATCGTACCGATATCGGTTACACTTTTCCCGACATGGAAAAATGTGGGGAGGCGTTGCCGTGTATACGGTTGAACAGGTCGCCGCGATGCTGGAGCTGCATCCCAGGACGATACGCCGCTATATTCGCGAAGGCAGGCTGTCGGCCAGCAAGGTCGGCGGCGAATGGCGAATGCGGGAGGAAGACGTCGATGCGTTCGCCGGCGGAATCGTGCTCGACTTGCACGAGCGATCGAAGCGCGATATCGAATCGTTTTTGAACGGCGACCGGATCGGGGCGGACGAAAGGATGACGGTATGCTCGGTATTGGACGGCCGGCTCGAGCCGCAGGAAGCGGCGGACCTCTCGCAGCGCATCGTCGCGATCATGAACGAGGACGACGCTTCGAGAGGACAAGCGAAATTCCAGTACATGTATTTGAACGAAGAGAAAAAAAGCCGTTTCATCATTTGGGGAAATCCGTCGTTCGTCGGCAAATTGCTGAGCGAAGTCGGACGAATCGCCGGAACGTGACCGGGAGGATCGATTTATGCATATTCGCGACGATTGGTTTACGGTCGAACGCATCGACGAGGACACTTTCGCGATCAGCGAGTACGGCCATTGGGAGAACGTGCATTCGTATTTGCTGATCGGCGGCCGCTGCGCCGCACTGATCGATACCGGCATCGGCATATCCGATATTAGCGACGTCGTGAAACGAATAACGCGTCTTCCGATCAAAGTATTGACGACGCACGTGCACTGGGACCATATCGGCAGCCACGGCCGATTCGACGACATTTACGTGCACGAGCTCGAAGAAGAGTGGCTAACGGACGGAATTCCGGGCTTGCCGCTCGAGCAAATCCGCCGCGACGTCGGGAGAGACATTTCGATTCCCGTTCCGCCCTCGTTCGATCCCGACCGTTACGAGCCGTTCCGCGGCAAGCCGACCGCGCTCGTTCGCGACGGCGATACGCTCGATCTCGGCGGACGCGCGTTGACGTTCCTCCACACTCCGGGCCATTCGCCGGGACATCTGTGCATCTATGAAGAAAAGCGGGGCTATTTGTTTACCGCGGACTTGATCTATAAAGGGACGCTGTACGCTTTTTACCCGACGACCGATCCGAGCCGGTTCGTCCGTTCCGTCGAAAAAGTAAACGGGCTGCCGTTCGTTACGAGGCTGCTCCCGGGCCATCTCGATCTGGGGCTGGACCGGGCTTTCATGGCCGACGTCGGTCGGGCGTGCCGGCAATTGGCGGCGGCCGGTCTGGACCGACACGGCACGGGCGTTCACGAGTTCGGATCGTTTCAAATTTATTTTTGACGGAGCCTGCAAGAGGAGGAACAGAAAGTGGCCCAATACGACGGATTCGCCGAGCAGTACAACAAGCTTGTGAAGCAAGGAGGGCTTGCGGGCCCCGAGGCGTCGTTCCGCTATATCGAAGCGCAGCTGAAGCGGCTAGCCGATTTGCGCGGGCGTTCGATCTGCGACGTCGGCTGCGGACAAGGGGAGCTGAGCCTGCGGCTGTCGGCGGCCGGCGCGGACGTCACCGGCGTCGATTTGAGCGCGGAGCAGCTTGCGTACGCGCGGGCCGAGAGCGACCGGGTGCGGTGGGTATTGGACGATGCGATGCGCATGGAAAGCGTGCCCGACGAATCGTTCGATTTCGTCGTCTCGAGCGTCATGCTGATGGACGTTCCCGACCATAAGGCGGTGTTTCGCGCCTGCCGCCGCATTTTGAAGCCGGACGGGATCATGGTTTGGGTCGTGATGCATCCGTGCTTCCAATCGCCGTTCAGCCATCCGCTCGGCGACGGCTCGCGCAAAGTGATCGATTACCGAGAGCAATTTTGGAAATCGGGCGGCACGGGCACGATTCGGTCGACGCTCGGCGCCTACCATCGGCCGTTATCGGTATACGTCAACGATTTTATGGACGCCGGCTTCGCGCTTATGCGCGTGGACGAACCGGACCGGCTCGACCGGACGGTCGATGCGCTGCCCGCCCATTTCGCGGCGGTCGGCCGCAAATCGAAAGCGGAAGAGCGGGCAGGAGGGGGCGAAACGTGAGTCCGGTCGAAATGATGGAACGCGTGGACAAGATGGCGGCGAATCGGTTATGGAACGGCTTCGATATGCGCCGTATCCCTGTCGCCGTTTTCGACGGGACATCCACTTGGCTGTTCGGGCACGATAAGCCCGGCGATCGGTTTCATCCGATAGACGGCCGTCCCGATACGTACTTGTACGAAGGGCTGCACGACTCGGTGCGCGGAAATTCGGTGGCCGTAGTGAACGGAGTGGAGACGGCGACCGTGATGCTCGATGGAATCGCCGGCGACGACGTTTCGGTCGCGGCATCCGTCGTCGTGCACGAAATGTTCCACGTCTTTCAATCGGCTCGTTACGCCGAACGCGGCGGCAATCTTGTTCATATGTACGACTATCCGGTCGAGGATGTCCGGCAGCTGCAGCTTCGGCGACTCGAAACGGAAGCCGTAAGCAGAGCGTTACGGGCAGCGGACGGCGCCATATCCCGGAAATGGTGCGCGGAGGCGTTGAAGATCAGACGCCGCCGTTATGACGGTTTGCCTCCCGAATACGTCGAATTCGAACGGGCTACGGAACGGCATGAAGGATTGGCGCATTATATCGAAATCCGATCGTTAGGGCGGCATACCGTCGAGCTTCCCGAAGCGGAATTCGCGCCGGACGCCGTTCGAAAACGCTGCTATCCGATCGGCTGCGCGTTTGCCTTGCTGCTGGACCGGTTTGCGGAAAATTGGTCCGAAAGGTTCGCCGGCCGCCATAGCGATCTGGACGGGCTGCTGGCATCCGTCGTCGATGCCGAGGCGGATCCGGATATCGGCTTCGGCCCGGAGGAAACGGACCGGGCGCTTCGCCAAGCCGAGAACGACATATCCGACTTGCTTCGGAAAAGGCGGGAGACGAAGCGCAGCTTTTACGACCGGACCGGATTCTTGATCGAATTGCGCTTCGGCGAAGCTTTGCGCCTTACGGCGATGGACCCGTCGAACGTTCATACGGTCGGCGAATCGGAGGTGCGGCACAGCCGCTTCGTACGGCTCGAAGCCGGTACGGATCGGATCGAGATGACGGACGGCGACGCGCTGACCGAGAGCGCGGGAAAGCATCCGTTGTTCGCCGGCATATGCGCGGTCGCTTTTTTTGCCGCCGACGAGCCCGTAATCGAAAGAAAGTCCGGCATGATCGCCGCGGATCATCCCGGCCTGCGAATCCGGCTGTCGGAAAGCCGGGTGACCGAAAGCGTCGTGAGAAAAATTGGAACCAACCACTTCTAATTCGGCCTTGCACTTCGTAAGGAACCGGAAATAGCTCCCGTCAAATCGGCACGGTATCACTCCGCGATTCCCGTTTTTGCGCCGGACATGATATGATAAGAATTCGGCAGTACATATCGAAACGGACGAACGAGCCGGAACGGGGAGTGCTAACGCTATGATCACCCGCATCGTGACGCCATCCGAAAGCGGAAAACGACTGCATCGCTATATCCGAAATTTGATGCCCAACTACCCGCTCGGGCAAATTTATAAAATGATCGAGCAAGGCAAGGTGAGGGTAAACGGCAAGCGGAAAAAAGACAACTATGAGCTGGCCGCCGGCGACGAGCTGTCGATCTATATCGAGGAAGACGCATTCGCCGAGGCCAATGCCGGCGCCGGGGACAAAAAGGTCAAATTCGCCGGCGTCGTCTCCAATATCGACGTCGTATACGAGGACGACGAGATGCTCGTCGTCAACAAACCGGCCGGCCTGTTGACGCACCCGGACCGAAGCGAGCAAAAGGAGACGCTCATCACGCGCGTTCACGCCTATTTGCACAAAAAAGGGCAGCTGGACAGCCGCCTGTTTTTACCCGCTTCCGCCAACCGGCTCGACCGCAATACGAGCGGCCTCGTGCTGGTCGGCAAGACGGCGGGCATGCTGCACCGGCTGAACCAATGGATTCAAAATCGGGAGCTGGACAAATATTACGTGACGATTGTCGAAGGGGTGCTGACCGAGGGCGGCACGGTGGACGCAAAGCTCGTCCGCGACGAGAAAGGAAACCGGACGCGGGTCGTGAAGGAAGGCGCTTTTCCGCGGACGGACGACGGCGAAGCCGGCTGGAAAGAGGCGACGACGCGTTACAGGCCGCTGCAGACCGGCCGCCGCCATACGCTCGTCGAGGTCGAGCTGATCAGCGGACGCACCCATCAAATCCGCACCCATCTGCAAAGCATCGGCCATCCGCTGCTCGGCGACGTCAAATACGGCGGGAAGCCGTTCGAGGGCGTCAACCATCAGCTGCTGCACGCGCGGAAAATCGCGCTTCCGGACGGACGCGAGTTCACGGCGCCGCTTCCGCCGCTGTTCCGTTCCGTGCTCAAAAAAACCGGCATCCCGTTCTCGCTCCCGGCCGGCGTCGAATGATCAAGCGGGTCATACACGGGATCGCGGCCCGGGCGAATCCGGGCCGGCCGGCTAACGAATCTTCCGATGCTTATCGGCGGAAAAACGAACGTTTTTCAAGGCTTACGAATCCATGCATCGTTATCGGGCCGAAAAGGGAAAAAAACGGCCCGATTTTCGGGTATTTACGTTACCAGGGTTTGTTGCCATTTCAACTCCCCCTTTTTAGCCCCGATAACGATCGCTCGATTCGTTAGCCGTACGACCGGAAACGCGGCTCGCGGGAGGTCGAGAGGGAAGGGGATGGAGGCCGAACGATTACGGGCCGCATCTGAAGTCGTGTTGGGGCCCGAAGATGAATCAAGACAACGCGACTTCACCGGCGGCTGGGCATATATCGAAAATAAATGGATTGACTCGCAAAAATGGCGCGTACTATAATGAAGTCGCATGAGTTAGAAATCGATTGCTGACGAGGCGGGCCGCCGGGATCGCGGCCTTTCGCGGCGATGCGGGAAAGGAAGCTGAAGCGAATGGAGAGAGCGGAATACCGCTGCGTCTACGAGGCCGGTCCGGTCATTCGCTGGGAGCGGATCGACGCGATCGCGCTGACCGATACGGTCGACGGGGGCGCTCCCCGGCTGAAGACGACGGTCAAAATGTGCAGAACGGACGACGCGGTGCACGTGCGGTTCGAATGCGAGGACGATCACGTCGTCGCCACGTACGGCAAGCGCGACGATCCCCTTTATTTGGAAGACGTCGTGGAAGTGTTTATCGACGAGCAGCGTGCCGGCACGCGCTACAAGGAATACGAGATCAGCCCGCGCAACGTCGTTTTCGACGCGCTGATCGACAAGAAACCCGGGGAACGGCCGATCGTCCATACGGAATGGGACGATGCGGGCCTGCGATCAAATGTGACGACGGCGGAAGACGGCGCCTGGGTATGCGACATCGCGTTCGCGATCGATTCGTTCGACGAGCGTCCGGTTTCCGGGACGCGCTGGAACGTCAACTTTTACCGGATCGACGGCGATCCGGAGGGCAACCGGCATTTTTACGCCTGGTCGCCGACCGGCCGAATCGATTTTCACCGGCCCGAGAAGTTCGGCACGGTCCTATTCGCGTAAAGAGAGGATGAACGGCTATCCGAATCGAGCAGCTTGAAAGCTTTAACTTGGGCATTTACGACGTGAAGGATCAGTTGAAACGATGGGTGTACGACCGCTCCAAGGCGGCGTTCGAGCAGGGCGACAAAGATCGGGACGCGATAACGTCGGTGCAGGGGCACCAGGCGAGAGTCAAGCTTATGCGCGAAAAGCTGCTCGAATGCGTCGGCGGCTTGCCGCCCTCGGATCGTCCGCTGAACGCGAGGCGGACGGGAACGCTCGCCTTCGACGGCTATACGATCGACAAAATCGTGTTCGAATCGCGCCCGTCCGTCTACGTCACGAGCAGCCTGTATAAGCCGGAGCGTTTGCAGGGCCCTACCGCGGCGGTGCTGTTTTTGTGCGGGCATGCCGAAAACGCCAAGCAGTACGCCCCGTATCAGACGGTTTGCCGGCGGCTCGTCGCCGAAGGCTTGATCGTGCTTGCCATGGACCCGATCGGCCAGGGCGAAAGATTCAGCTACTACGAGCCGGAAACGGGACAGGCGGCCGTTCGACCGGGAACGCACGAGCACGATCATGCCGGTAGCGCGTGCTTGCCGCTCGGCGATTCGCTCGCCCGTTATTTTATTCACGACGCGATGCGCGCCGTCGACTATTTGAGCGGTCTCCCGGAAGTCGATCCGCGGCGGATCGGCGTGACGGGCAACTCCGGCGGCGGGCTGCAGACGAGCCTGATGATGCTGTGCGACGATCGGATCGCGGCGGCCGCCCCGGGCACGTTTATCATGAACCGGGAATCCTACATGTATGCCGGTCAAGGGCAGGATGCCGAGCAAATATGGCGCGGCATGACGAAGCTCGGGTTCGATCACGAAGATTTGGTGCTGGCGATGGCGCCGCGCCCGGTCATCGTGCTGGCGGTGACGTCCGACTTTTTCCCGATCGAAGGCACGCGGCGGACGGTCGCGCGGACGAAGCGGTTTTGGGACATGTACGGCGTCGCGGACATGCCGGCGCTGGCCGAAGACCGATCGGTGCACCAATACACCCCGGCGCTCGCCGATGCGGCAGCCGCCTTTTTCGCCGAACATCTGCTCGGGCGCAAAGCGTCGGACCGGAAAGCGGCCGACATCGTTCCGCATGCTCCGGAGCTGCTGAACTGTACGTCCAGCGGGCAAGTTCGCGGTGATTACGGCGACGCCCGCGCCGTTTTCGACGAAAACGTCGATCGCCTGCGCGAGATCGAGGAGAAGCTGGCGGGCATTCCCGACGAGCAGCGCAAAAAGCGGGCGCTGGAATGGCTGAGAGAGCGCGTCGAAGGCTCCCGCATCGTCCCCGACTTGAATCCGCGGCATTTGCAGCTATTCCCCGCGGACGGCTTGCGCGTCGAAAGCTATATATGGTGGAGTCAGGAAGGTATTTTCAATCACGGGTTCGCGTTCAGGGATGCCGCCTATGACGGCGCCAAGCTGCCGGTCACGATCGGGCTGTGGGAACGGGGAACGACCAAGCTGAAGGACAAATTCGACTGGATCCGGAACGTCTGCTCGCAGGGCCGCATCGTCTTCGTCCTGGACGTGACCGGCGACGGCGTCTGCACGCCGCATCCGATCAACGCCCTGAAGCTGTGGGATTGGTACGGTACCGTCCACAAGCTGACGACCGATCTGTTCTGGCTGGACGACAGCTTGGCCGCCGTCCGGTGCCACGACGTTTTGCGCGCGCTGGACATGGCTCGCGAGCTGCCGGACTGCGAGGCTTCGTCCGTCCGGCTGCACGCGCGCGGACGCTTTAATTTGTATGCGGAAATCGCCGCGGCGCTCGACGACCGGATCGCCGCCGTCGAAACGGCGGACGGAACGGACAGCGTCGCCGCATGGGTGCGTTCGCGATATTACGACACTTCCGACACGGTCGGCCACATTTTGCCCGGCATGCTGCAAGTTTTCGATTTGCCCGATCTGCGCAGATGGCGCGGTCGCTAAATGAAACGAAACGAATCGCGCTTCGCCGCTCGTCCCCGGCCGGGACGGGCGGCGATTTTTTGTGTGGCCGATGAATAGGAGCGGCGCATCGAAGGCATAATCTAGGTGATTCGACTAGGCGAAAGGGGTTTCGAACATGTCCGTCAATTTGGCGATCATTTACTACAGCTCGACCGGTACGAACTATCAGCTGGCTGAGTGGGCCGCGGAAGGGGCGAAGCAGGCGGGCGCCGAGGTCAAAATTTTGAAGGTGCAGGAGCTTGCGCCGGAATCGGCCATCGCCTCCAATCCGGCATGGAAGGCCCATGTCGACGCGACGAAAGACGTGCCGGTCGCGACGCCGGACGATATCGTCTGGGCCGACGCGATCATTTTCAGCACGCCGACCCGGTTCGGCAACATGGCTTCGCAAATGAAGCAGTTTCTCGATTTGACCGGCGGCATCTGGTTTAACGGCAAAACGATCAACAAAGTGGTCAGCGCAATGACGACCGCGCAAAATCCGCACGGCGGCCAGGAGGCGACGCTGCTCGCGCTGTACACGTCGATGTACCACTGGGGCGCCATCATCGTCGGCCCCGGCTATACCGATCACTCGATTTTCACGGCCGGCGGCAACCCGTACGGGACGAGCGTCTCCGTCGATCAGAACGGCAAAATGATTGAAGACGTCAAAAACGCCGTCATGCATCAGGCGAAGCGTACCGTCACCGTAGCCGGCTGGGTGAAAAACGGCCAGGCGTAAACATGCCGCCCGCGGTACTATCCGCCCACCCGGCATCCGCATCGGCCTGCACGAACCGAACGATGCGCCGAAGAAGCCCCGCTCCGATCAGGAGCGGGGCTTTCGGCATGGGCGCGCCAAACGCCCGATATTTCGTTTCCTCTGCTTGTAAGCTATAATGATGGCATGCAAAGGGGAATGGACATGCCACAATGCCGGTTAAGCGTTTTGGATCTGGTGCCGATTTTGGAGCAGGCGTCTCCGAAAGCGGCGATCGAGCAGGCGGCGCTGCTCGCGCAAACGGCCGAACGGCTCGGCTACGCGCGATATTGGATCGCCGAGCATCACGATATGCCCGCGATCGTATCGTCGAGTCCGGAGGTGCTGCTGGCGCATATCGGGGCGAGGACGGAGCGGATC
Source organism: Paenibacillus sp. GYB003 (assembly GCF_036577625.1). NCBI lineage: Bacteria > Bacillati > Bacillota > Bacilli > Caryophanales > Paenibacillaceae > Paenibacillus > Paenibacillus sp. GYB003. Next base: position 153,622 of record NZ_JARBDC010000052.1, read on the forward strand.
CGCATCGGCTCGGGCGCGGTGCTGCTGCCTTATTACAAGCCGTACAAGGTGGCGGAAACGTTCCATATGCTGGCGACGCTGTATCCGGGCCGGATCGACCTCGGCGTCGGCCGCGCTCCGGGCGGCTCGGCGCACGTCTCGATGGCGCTCGCCGACAACTATTTGGAGCAGGTGCGCCGGCTGCCGGAATCGCTCGAAGCGCTGACCGCCTTGTTGGCGGACGAGTTCCGGGTGGACGACAGCCCGGTGTCGGCCCGTCCCGTTCCGGCCGTTCCGCCCGAACTGTGGCTGCTCGGCACGAACGTCAAGAGCGCGGACTATGCCGCGCGATTCGGCGCGGGCTACGCGTTCGGCCATTTTATGAGCGACGCGGACGGCAAGGAGATCGTCCGCATGTACAAGGACGGCTTTCGGCCGTCCCGGCCGGCGGACGAGCCGCGCGTTTCGATCGCCGTCAGCGTCGTTTGCGCGGAGACGGACGAGCGGGCGCAATCGTTGGCGCGGCAAGGCGCCGAGCTGATTTTCGGCGTTTCTTCGGCGGAGAGCGGCTACGATGCGGCCAAGGCAAGGAAAAGCGTCGTCGGCGCGCCCGAACGCGTGCGAGAGCGGCTGCTGGAGATGCGCGACGAATACGGTGCGGACGAATTTATCGTCGTCACGACGGCGCCCGATTACATATCAAGGCTCCGTTCGTACGAGCTGCTGGCCCGTGCGCTGCTGTAGACGGTTATAATACGGAGGCGACTTCTATGGACGTTTCGCAATTGCGGCGTCTCGTCTCGGAAAGCGAACGCATCGTCTTTTTCGGCGGTGCGGGAACGTCGACCGAGAGCGGGATTCCCGATTTCCGCTCGCAGAGCGGCTTGTTCAAGACGGTGCGGGGGACCGAGCATTCGCCCGAGGAGATGCTCAGCCATCGGTTTTTTATGGAGCATCCCGAGGAGTTTTACCGGTTTTACCGGGAGAAGATGATCTATCCGGACGCGAAGCCGAATGCCGGACATTTGGCGCTGGCGGAGTTGGAAAGGACCGGCAAGCTGAAGGCGGTCGTCACGCAAAATATCGACGGCCTGCATCAAAAGGCCGGCTCCCGAAACGTGCTGGAGCTGCACGGCTCCGTGCACCGCAACCACTGCATGGCGTGCGGGGCGTTTTACGCGCTGGACGATTGGTTCGGCTCGCCGGAAACGGTGCCGCGGTGCGCCGAATGCGGCGGGATCGTCAAGCCGGACGTCGTGCTGTACGGGGAAAAGCTGGACGATCGCGTGTTTCGGGCGGCGGAAGAAGCGATCGCGGACGCGGACATGCTGATCGTCGCCGGGACGTCGCTGTCCGTTTATCCGGCGAACGGCCTTATTCGCTATTACAAGGGCGACCGGCTCGTGCTGATGAACAAAACGGCGACCCGATTCGACGATTCGGCGGACGTTTTGGTACGCGAGCCGTTTTCGCTCGTCATGCGCGAGCTGGTCGGGCGGGATTGAGCCGGGGAGCCGCGGCTTTAACCGCCGTTTTAATATCATTTTAAGGCAGAGGGCGTATAATCGTCGTGTGCCCATGATCATGCGAAAGGATACATAGACCGTTATGAGCAAAATTCTTATCGTCGACGACGATCTCGCCATCCGCAAGCTGGTCAAAGCGTTTTTGCAGCAGGAAGGCTTCGCCACGTTCGAAGCGTCGAACGGCCAGGAGGCGCTCGATGTGCTGGCCAACGTGAAAATCGACCTGATCGTCCTCGATATTATGATGCCCGTCATGGACGGATGGGATTTTTGCCGCGATTTGAAAAAGTCGCTCGACATCCCGATCATCATGGTGACGGCGAAAGGCGAAATATCCGAGAGGCTGCGCGGCTTCCAGCTCGGCACGGACGATTATATGGTCAAGCCGTTCGATCCGATGGAGCTCGTCATGCGCGTAAAGGCGCTGCTGAAACGGTACCGCATCGAGCATTCGGAAACGGTTCAGGTCGGCGACGTGACGATCGACCGCAGAACGTTCGAGCTGACGGTGGGCGGGCAAAGCTCGATGATTCCGCCGAAAGAATTCGAGCTGCTGTTCAAGTTCGCCAGCAATCCCGGACATATTTTTACGCGCGCGCAGCTGATCGAAGAAATATGGGGCGTCGATTACGAAGGGGACGCGCGGACCGTCGACGTTCACGTGAAACGGCTGCACGAGAAGCTGGAATTCAACGCGTCGGAAAAAGTCGCGATCGTCACGATTCGCAATCTCGGATACCGGCTTGAGGTGCAGCCTTGATCCGGACGCTGTACATGCGCATCGCCATCGTCATTTTTATCGTCGTTTGGTGCAGTCTGGCGCTGTCGAGCTTTACGTTCTCGCACTATTACCGCAACCAGCTCAACAATCGCGTGGAAGGGCTGCTGCAAAACGCGGCGAAGCTCGTCATCCGGCTCATCCAGGAGACGGAAACGCAGCAGATCGCCCAGACGGTGTCGATCGCCGGCAAGCTCAGCCGCGGCCAGGAGCTGTATTTGTACGCCGAAACGGGCGAAAGCTACATGTCGCGGCCCGGCTCCGCTTCGAATTGCGCCATATCCGGGGAGACGGTCCGGCTCGTGCTGGACGGCGGCTCGTACTCGAGCTTCCGGAACGAGGGCGGCGACGCCTGCCCGCAAGGAAGCGTCGGGGCGTCGTTCGAATACGCCGGCAAAAAGTACGCGCTGTTCGTGACGGCGGTGACGCCGAACCCGCCCCGCAAGCTCGATTTTTTCGATTTCCGCAACTTATGGACGATCATTCTCATCTCAACGTTTTTGATCGCGCTCGCCGCCGTCTATTTGGTGCGTCCGCTCAAAAAAATAACGGCCGCGACCGAAAAAATCGCCGGGGGCGATTTCGACGTGCGGCTGCAGATCAACCAGAAGGACGAGCTCGGCGTGCTGGCTTCGAGCATTACGCATATGGCCGGCGAACTGAAAAAAATGGAGAAAATGCGCCAGGAGTTCGTCACGAGCGTCTCCCACGACATCCAGACGCCGCTTACGTCGATTCGCGGCTTCTCCAAGCTGCTGCAGCAGGATACGCTCGACCGCGAAGAGCGGCTCGGCTACTTGAAGCTGATCGAGAGCGAATCGGAGCGGCTGTCGCGGCTGAGCGAAAATTTGCTCAAGCTCGCTTCGCTCGATTCGGAGCATCATCCGCACCATCCGAAAACGATCCAGCTGGACGAGCAGCTGCGCCGCGCCGTCGTCGCCAGCGAGCCGCTCTGGGCGGGCAAAAAGCTCGATATCGAGCTGGAGCTCGATTCGGTGCGCATCGTCGCCGACGAAGATTCGCTCAGCCAGGTGTGGACCAATTTGCTGCACAACGCGATCAAGTTTACGCCGTCAGGCGGGCGGATCACGATTACGGTCGGCCGCGACGAGAAGCAGGCGACCGTTTCGATCGCCGATACGGGCATCGGCATCGCGCCCGAAGACCAGGGCCACATCTTCCGCCGCTTTTACAAGGCGGACGCCTCCCGGCAGACGTCGGAATGGAGCGGGAACGGGCTCGGTCTCGCGATCGTGAAAAAAATCGTCGACCTGCACGGTGCCAAAATTTCGTTTTCGAGCGCCGTTAACGAAGGGACGACGTTCGTCGTCCATTTTCCGCTCAAAAGCTGAATCGGCCGTTCGTTCGAACCGTTCTCCGGTCGCGGGGAACGGTTTTTTCGCATGCGCGCAAGCGGGTCGCCCGCCGCCGTTCGTTTAAGCAATTTATTTTCAGCTTCCTTTAAGGCTCCGTTCACACGCCGATCAAACAGAGCGCCTATACTGGGCTTGCTTGGACATATCGAGAGTGGAAGGATGGAGAACAGAGATGAGAAAACAGATGCGAAACCAATTGGCCGTCTTGATCGGAGCGGCCGTACTGACGACCGGGGGGCTGACGCTTCCGGACAAGGCGGCCCGCGCCGAAACGGCCGCCGCCGTCCTGCAGCCGCAGGCCGAACCGCAGCAAACGGCCGCGGAGGCGGCCGAGCCCGGCTACGTCGATATCGTGCTGCAAAAGGCGATAGCGGCGGCACGGACGTCGGTAGCCGCATCGGTGTATAACGAAAACGACGACACGGCATGGCCCTATAGCACGGAAGGACAATCGTTGGCGGCGGTAACCGGATGGAGCGAGTCCGAGCTCGAAACGGCGCTGCTGCGCTCGGTAACGGAGGCGATCGCGCGCGATCTGGAATCCGGCGTGCTGACGGCCAATGAAGCGAGCGACGCCTCCGCCGCAGCCACAGCCGCGGTACATAAGACCGTATCCGGGCCGGCGGCGGGCGCCTCCGCAGCCGCTTCATCGACCAAAGGCGCCGCGATCGTGCAAAGCTTTTTGGACACGATCGTGCAGCGTACCGCGGACCTGCTCGAGCTCAGCGCCCGCGACCTGCGAAGCGCGCTCGGCGCCGGACAAACGCTCGCGCAGGCGGCCGGTCAGACGGAAGCGCAGCTCGGCGAGCTGCTGAAGCAATCGCTGAACGGGGAGCTGGACCGGGCGGCGGCTTCGGGAAGCTTGTCGTCGGCGGAAGCGATCGAACGGAAGCGGGATGGAGCGGAAGCGATCGACACCATCGTCGCGACGGTGGGGTACGACCGGGAAACGACGCCATGGATGGAACGGTTCGGCGAATCGCTGCTCGCAAACAAGCTCGGATTCGCCGCAACCTTGACCGCAACGTGGTCGGACAAGGAGTCCGACGACTTTTTCGCGGCGCTGGCGCAGGGCGGCACGCTCGCCTCGGCGTCCGGGCTGTCCGAGTCCGAGCTGCTCGCCCTGCTGACCGATTACGTTGACGAAGCGATCGACGGCGCCTGGCTGGACGGCGATCTCTCCGCCGAATATGCCGGCCGGCTGAAGACGAGGGCGGCCGAGCTGGTCAAGACGGCAATTTCGACGCCGGGCTACGGCATGCCGACCGCACCGGCGGCGCGAGTGGTGTATGTCGCGGTACCGGATGCGGACAGCGCGGATGCTGCGGAGTCGTACGTTGCGGAAGTTGAGGACCTGGATGCGGACGCTTATGCGGCCGACCGGTTGAACCGCGTCGTCGCCGACATCGCCGCGCTGACCGGTACGAACGGGGACGAGCTGCTGCGCCGTTTGTCCGGCGGACTGACGATCGGGCAGGCGGTTCATACGGACGCCGATTCGCTGCTGTACAGTCTCGTCGGTTCGTTCGGCAAAGAAGTGAACAATTTCGTCGCGGCGGGCGCCTTGTCCGAGGAGGACGGCGCGCGGGCGAAGTCGAATTATACGTCAGGGCTGCTGAAGCTGCTGACGAGCCGGTAACCAAGTCGCAGGGCGCCTTTCATCGGGCGTTCCTGCGATTTTAACTTGTTTTAAGGTTTTGTTCATAAATGGTTCACAATCTCCACCTATAATCGGATCATATGTGAACAAAGTTCCCATCCGCGCAGCACGGTCTCGTCCCTCGGTGGCGAAGGCCGCCCGTTTGTTTCCACATGTTGTAAGCGCAACCGTTTTCAGCGCGCATGTACGCGGAATTCTCGGGCCGGACGGGCGAGACCGCCGCCGTTCGCGGAGCGGGGCCGTATCGCGCGAGAAGCGGCACAATCCAAAGCAATGTTATTAGCGTAGACGGGAAAGGGAAGATGGACAAGATGGCACTTAAGCGCAGAACGAAATGGCTGATCGTTTTGGCGGTCGTAGTCGTCGCGGGGGGCGGAGGTACATACGCGTTCGTGGGCAAAACGGAGAAGCCGAAGTCGGCCGCCCAAACGGCCGTAAATACGGTGAAGGTGCAGAAGGGCAACATCCGGCTTTCCGTATCGGGCACTTCGCAATTCGCGACGCAAAACTTGCAAAACATTACCGCTCCGGCCGACGGCGTCATCAAGACGCTGAATTTGGCCCGCAGCCAGCCGGTCAAAAAAGGCGACGTTCTGATCGAATTTTCCAATTCGACGCTCGAATCGAACTTGAAGGACGCGCAGGCGAACTACGACACTTTGGTGAAAGAGCTGGACGACCTGATCGCCCAGCAAAACAATTTGCGCATCGTCGCTCCGGAAAGCGGCAAGCTCGTCCTGGGGACGAACATCGACGTCGGCTCGTCGGTCGGCAAGTCGGCGAAAGTCGGGACGATCTCGGTCAATCGGACGTTGATCGTCAAGCTGCCTTTCCCGATGGAGGAAGCGATCCAGTTCAAGGCGGGCGATCCGGTCGATCTGGCGATTACCGGCTATTCGCTGACGAAAACCGGCAAAGTGCAGTCGGTCGGCAAGGAACTGAAGGCGGACGCGGCCGGCAACCGGCTCGTCGACGTGGAAGTGGCGATCGAGAACGACGGGACAATGGATGCGGGGATGGACGTCAGCGGCAGCGTCGTGCTGAACGGCCGCGACATCAAGGCGAAAGGCGCGGCGAAGCTGGAAGCGGCGAGAACGATCGCCTTTTTGTCCGAAACGTCCGGCACCGTGTCGGAGCTGCGCAAGAAAAACGGCGATATGGTGCAGGCGGGCGACGTCATCGCCGTCGTCGTTAACGATTCGCTCAAAGATGCGATCGCGGCCAAGCAGGCGAGCGTCGACCGGCAAAAAAACACGCTCGAGCAGGCGCAAAAACGGGTCGACGACTTGACGGTGCGGGCGCCGTTCGACGGCGTCTTCTCGACCGACTTCGCGAATCAGCGGCAAAACGTGCTCGCCCGGTTCCCGGTCGGGGCGACGGTCGATCAAGGCGCGCTGTTCGGAGGCGTGGCCAGTCTCGACGTCATGACGCTGCCGATCCAGGTGGACGAACTCGATTTGACGAGCATCAAGCCCGGGCTGAAAGCGGAAGTGAGCGTGGACGCGCTGTCCGGCAGGAAGTTCCAGGGCGAGGTGCTGCAGGTGTCCACGGTCGGTACGACGACGAACGGCGTCACGTATTACGATGCGATCGTCGCGGTCGAAAATAAGGACCAGCTGCTCAAATACGGCATGACCGGCACCGCGGAAATATTGATCCAGGACAAGAAGGACGTGCTGACGCTGCCGATCGAGGCGCTTCGCATGCAGCGCGGCGGAGCCAGCGTGACGATCAAGAAGGAAGACGGCACCTTGCAGGAAAACGTGCCGATCAAACTCGGCATTCGCAGCAAAACGAACGTGGAAGTGGTCGAAGGCTTGAAGGAAGGCGACGAAGTCGTCGTCCCGACCCGTCAGCGCACGCAAAACGGGTCGCAGCAGCAAATCGACGCGCTGCGTCAGCAGTTTCAGCAAGGCGGCGGCGGAGGCGGGGGCCAATTCCCGGGCGGCGGCGCCTTCCCTCAGGGCGGCGGCGGAGGCGGCGGGGGAGGCCGATAAGCATGAACATCATCGAATTGACCGATATTCACAAAACGTACGGCCGCGGCGAAGAGGAAGTCCGCATTTTGAAGGGCGTCTCGCTCACCGTCGCGACCGGCGACTTCGTCGCCATCGTCGGACCCAGCGGCTCGGGCAAATCGACGCTGATGAACACGATCGGCTTGCTGGACAGCCCGACGTCGGGCACGTATACGCTTGACGGCGTGGCGACCGAGAAGCTGAGCGACGGACAGCTCGCCTCGCTGCGGAACAAAAAAATCGGCTTCATTTTTCAACAATTCAATTTGCTGCCGCGGCTGACCGCCCTGGAAAACGTCGAGCTGCCGCTCATCTATGCCGGCGTTGGCAAAAGCGAACGAAGGGAGCGGGCGCGCGCCATGCTGGAATCGCTCGGCATGGGAGCCCGCGTCGACCATAAGCCGAGCCAGCTGTCCGGCGGCCAGCAGCAGCGGGTGGCGATCGCCCGGGCGCTGGCCGGCTCCCCGTCGCTGCTGCTCGCGGACGAACCGACCGGCGCGCTCGATTCGAAAACAGGCGCGGAAGTGCTGGAGCTGATGATCCAGTTGAACGAGCAGGGCAACACGATCGTGCTCATTACGCACGACCTGCATATCGCGGAAAGCGCCAAACGCGTCGTTTCGATCCGCGACGGACTGATCGTGGACGACCGGCGGAATGCGGAAGCGGCGAGGCAGGTGGTGCGGGTATGAACGTGTTCGAGCTTGTGCTGATGGCGCTCCGCACGATCATGAGCAAACCGATGCGCACGCTGCTGACGATGCTCGGGGTCATTATCGGCGTCGGCTCGGTCATTACGCTCGTATCGATCGGGCAAGGGACGACGGCCCAGATCGAGAAGCAGTACGAAAGTCTCGGCACCAATCTGCTCGTCGTCAACTTGCTCGGCAACGGGCGGGCGACGCAGCTCGATTACGAAGATTTGATGGAGCTGGAACTATTGCCGGAAATCGAATCGATCGCCCCGACCGTAACGAAAAACGGCTCGACCGTCAAATACGAGCGCACGTCGGAAACGTACAACGTCATCGGGACGAACGACCGCTATTTCTCGCTTATGAAAACGCAAATCGAGAAAGGGCGGGCGATCGTGCCCGCCGACGTCGAGTTCCGCAACAAGGTGGCGGTGCTCGGCAGCGAGGTGGCGCAAACGCTGTTCGGGAAAACCGATCCGGTCGGCCAGGACATCAACATCGACGGGCTCGTCTTTACGGTCGTCGGCCAGCTGAAGGCGAAAGGCTCCAGCATCGGAGGGACGTCGCCGGACAGCGCGGTGATCGTACCGCTCGAAACGGCGCGGCGGTCGTTCAAGCTCGGCCAAATCCGGACGACGTATTTGGAAGCGCCGGAAATCGACCAGCTGTCCGCGGCGCAAACGACGATATCGCAATATTTGACGGCCAAATTCAAGACGAGCAACGGCTTCCGCATCGTCAACCAGGACGAACTGATGAACGCGCGCAAGCAGGCGTCCAGCTCGCTGACGAATCAGCTGATCAGCGTTGCGCTCATCTCGCTGCTCGTGGGCGGGATCGGGATCATGAACATCATGCTCGTCACCGTAAGCGAGCGGACGAGAGAAATCGGCATCCGCAAATCGATCGGCGCGCAGCGGCGGCATATTTTGATGCAGTTTTTGATGGAGGCGACCGTCATCAGCGGCTTGGGCGGCTTGCTCGGCCTGCTGCTCGGCGTCGCCGCTTCGATCGCGTGGCCGTATTTCAATCCGTCGCAGCCGACGCAGCTGTCGCTGGAAATCGGCTTGTACGCCTTCCTGTTTTCCGTCTTGGTGGGCGTTATTTTCGGCTTGTATCCGGCCAACAAAGCTTCGCGTCTGAAACCGATCGACGCGCTTCGCTTCGACTGATCGAGCGAGCGAATCCCACAAAACCGATGGAGGAACTGAACCCAATGATTCGACACGGACGCGGCGCCTGGCCGCGAAAAGTCAGAACGATCCTGCTCTCGTTCGTCATCCTCTGCTTCGCCTTGACGCCGTATGCGGCGCTCGCCGGCAAAGAGGGCGTCTACATAAGCGGCGACGTTTATTTTACGCTGGAAAACGTACGCTTCTCCGAAGGGTCCGACGATTCGATATTGCGATTCTCCGTCGCCCTTCACAACGGCAGCGACAGCGCCGTCGATTACAATTATTTCGGCGCGCGCGTTACCGACTCGAGCGGCTTCAGCTATTCCGCGCAGCTGGCCGGCCAGCACAACGCCCGGGTGCAGCCCGGCAAGGAGCAGCTGTTCGCTTACGAAGCCCGCGTCGCGAAGGGACTATCCCCGGCGCAATTGCGCGTCGCGATGTTCGCCTGGAACTACGGAACGACGGTTTCGATGACCGATCTCGGCTCGTTTTCGGTAGCCGCGGCGATGGAGGAAGCGGCCGAAGCGGCGCCCGAGGCGATCGTGCCTCTCGGTAAGGTGGACGCGGCGCTTGCGGCCGACGATCTGGTCCGCTTCCGCGTCGGGGGCGAATATTTCGTCGTCGAGAACGGCGATTGGAGCTGGTACGCCGAGCTTGTCGCCGAAAACGCGGGAGACTCCGGGCTGTCGCTGCCGGCCGGTCTGAAGCTGAGGCTGGAAAATGCGGCAGGCCAAACGGTCGCGGCGACGGCGGTGGACGGAGCGGACAAATCGCTGCTTCCCGGCAAGCCGCAGCGCATTACGGTGAAGGCGTCCATCCCGGCCGCCGATCTGGAAAGCGCATGGGCGCTGCAGTTTTATTATTCGAACGGGACCGATACGACGGTGCTCGACAGCTTGCCCGTCGGCCGATCGAAGGCCGTTGCGGCGATCGGCGACGCCCGTCCGATTACGGACGCTTCCGGTCAGGAAGCCGTTTCGGTCAAGGTCGAGTCCGCCGTCATTTCGCAGAGCGATTCCGGCCAATGGGTATCGGCGAAAGTAAGCGCGACGAACAACGGCTCGAAAGTCGTCGCCGTTCCGAAGCTGTCCGCCAAAGTGCAGTCGAGCGGCGGCGGCGTCAGCGTCGCGGCGGAAGATCCGTCCTCGCACGCGGCTTACTTGTCGCCGTCCGAGAGCGAGACGTTTTCCTTCTCCGCGCTCATGCCGAAGGGCGTCGACCCGGCGGATATGCAGTTCGCGCTGTTCGAAAACCGCGGCAGCGCGTCGACGAGCGCGGCGAACGGCGGATCGGGCTCGAGCAATAGCTCGAACGCGAATGCGAACGGCAATTCGAGCAGCAACACGAACGCCAATACCGGCAATTCCAACGCGAATGCGAACGGATCGGCCAATCATTCCGCTTCGTCTTCGTCTTCGTCGATTTCCGGCTCGCAGGCGAAAATCGTGCCGGTGCTGCTCGCCGGCTTGAGCGGCGCGGACATTTACAAGCAAGGAAGCGGCGACCCGTATACGCTCGGCGACAAGCTCGATTTGGCGCTCGACAAAAAGGTGGACGTCGCGCTGTCGGAATTGCGCATGTACGACAACGAAACGAACGGCTTCAAGACGGCGGTCGCCAAGCTGAAATTTACGAACGCCGATACGACCGTGCTTGCGACCCCGGATCTCGCGTTCGAGCTCGTGGACGAGTCGGGCCGCATCTATTCGGGAACGAAGCAGGCGACGGCCGCCGCCCAGCTCGCCACGAACAGCAGCTATTTGATCGCGTATTCGTTCCTGATGTCTTCCGTCGACGAATCGAAGCCGCTGCTGATGCGGATCTACAACGCGAAGGACGCCGGCAAAGTGCCGCTCGGCACCGTCCAGGTCGCGTTCCAGCAGGACGATCCGGCCGACGACGTATGGAACGCGTTCCCGTACCAAGTTACGCTCCATTCGAAACTATTGCTGCACAGCGTCCTCAGCACGACGTTTTCGTATACGCTCCGCTTCGACGTCGATTTGCAGCGGAAAGAGCAAATTATCGCGGATGCGGGATTGTCCAAGCTGCAGTTCGAGCTGGTCGACGGGCTGGATCAGGTCATCTCGACCCAGACGCTGCCGTTCCAGGGAACGACGAAGCTGCTGAACGGCTCGAACGAATTGACGTTTACGAACTTGAAGCTGAATCAATACAGCTCGAAAAACTATATGAACGTATACGAGGTCGTCGATACGCCGAACGGCGCGGTGAAGCGCAAGCTAGCCGAGTTCCGCTGACGGTCCGAAGCGGGGAGGCGGCATGGCTGCGAAGGCCATGCCGCTTTTCTGTCGCGCGTTTGGCGGAAGGTAGGATTTTGCCCGCTGCCGTCGAATGAATACACATCACGATCTTGCCGACAGGCGGATCAGAAGCGGGGGGCAGACCAATGAACAAACGAATCGCGCTGCTGGCGGCAGGCATGCTGCTGGCAGCATCCGGGATTGCGGCCGCGGCTGGCGTAGGCGGCGACTTCAAAGGATACCCGGTCGTCCGGGTTGTCGTCAACGGCAGCGAGGTGCGCGGCGAGGTGCCCGGCATCAATATGGACGGAAATACGCTCGTTCCGCTCCGAGTCGTCGGCGAGGCGCTGGGCGCGAAGATCGGCTGGGATCCGGCGACGTCGACGGCGTCGGTCATGACGGCCGCGGTGCAGCCGGCTGCTCCTTCGAGCGGGAAGGCGGAACAACCGGAAAGCCGGGAAGACGCCGAAAAGCGCAAGCTCGTCGAGCTGGTGCGCGGCCTGTACGACGAGGTCGGGGCTTATATCGGGCAGCTTCCGGTCATGCGCGAAAAAATCCGCATCGCCAAAGAATTTTACGACATTAAAATGAGCGCCCAATATTTCACCGCGATGAACGAGCTGTACTGGAAAACGTTCGAAGACAAATATACGGCACTGCTGACGGAGACGAGCACGGAGCAGTTCAACCGCGCGAAAACGACGGGCGTCCTGGACCCCGAGTTGTTGAAAACGATCGAAGCGGCCCATTCCGCCATGTCCTATTACAAATATTCGGTCGAGCATTTCAACCGGTACGTTTCGATGAATCAGACGCAATTTTTGGATTTTTACATTACGAGCTACGCTTCCGCGTTCGAGGAAGAGCTGCAGGTGAAGGAGCAGTATGCCGCCGCTCTGGACAAGTTCAAGCGCGCCAACCCGTGACGCCCGGTCGTCCGGGTTCTTTTTTTTGTCAGTAAAGAATGTAGAAGGATGCGGCAAGCAGCGCCTTTCGTTTCCGCGTCCGACGGAATCCTAGTCCTGCCGGGCTGCTGGAATAAAACCGAACGGGAAAACCTCCGGTTCACCCGCTCTCCTAGTGGCGTCGTTTCGATATACCGGGAGAAGCTCCCGATAAAATGGCGCTGTATCGGCGAAAAGCGCGGTTTGGACGAGTATAACGGGACGTTTTCCCGTTGGTTTGCCCGGAAACGGGAAACGACCGAAACTAGCGGGAGCATTTCCATCTCGTTTCCTGCTCCGCTGCTGTTTCGGCGTGCAACAAGGTTCGGTTTGCACAGAAAAGACCGTCTTTCCCGACCTTCGCTAAAGCGCCAAAGCCGGAGCGGTTCCCAACTGTCGGCGGCGGGAAACGGCGATATCGGCTCGGTTGAGCTGCGCCGGCGTCGTCGGGAGTTTGAACGGGGAGGGCAAGCAGGGCAAGCAGGGCAAGCAGGGCAAGCTTGGGGCGAGGGCGGGACGGTTCCCAAGTTCCCATTGTCTAATGAACATGGCGGCCGCTATTCAGTCTAAAACGGCTTATTTTGTTTCTAACGGACAAGGGCGCAGCTATTTGGCGAAAAGCCTCCTTTTGGACGGCGATTCGGAGCAAATAAGCGCAGGTGGTGTCCGTTACGATTGGAAAACGGCCGATTTTCGCGAAATAAGCGCCGTGGCGTCCGTTACGTTCCGGAAGCGGGCTGTTTTCGCGCATCCTCGAAATACGTCGATAGATCTGATTGCGACGCCGGGCTGTCCGGATGTGCAACTAACGGATCGATTCGGATAAAGACATACGGCGCGGCGCGCTTTATACTGGTTTTCGACCATTCTGAAACGGAAGGAGATTCGCGTGGACTGGCTCTTGTCGTTCCTCATCGTGCTGACGGCGGCTGCGGTCCAGACCGCAACCGGATTCGGCTTCACCATATTGGCGATTCCGCCGCTGCTGCTCGTGCATCACGACGCTTGGCCTATCGCTGCTGACCTCGGTATCGACGCTGCCGCGCGTCGCGCGCGACGCCGACATGCCGTTATTGCGCAGGCTGCTGCTGGGCAGCTTGTTCGGCCTGCCTGCGGGCGCGTTCGTATTCGCCATGCTCGACGTCGACTGGCTGAAGCTGACCGCCGGCGTCTGCATTTTGCTTTTCGCGCTGCCGCTGCTGATGAACGTCAAGCTGCCGCTCGGCCAAGGAAGCGGCGTCGGCTTCGCGTCCGGGCTGCTCGGCTCCGGCATCGGCATGGCCGGACCGCCGATCGTCCTGTATTTGCGATCCCGACGGATCGGGAAAGACGCTTTTCGCGGCACCTCGATCGTGTACTACAGCATCGTGAACGCGATCAGCTTCGCTCTCCAGCCGGTCGGCGGGCGGGTGCACGCGGCGGAGCTCGGGTATGCGATCTTGCTCGTACCCGCCATTTTCGCCGGACAGGCGCTCGGCGCGGCCGCGACCCGCAAGCTCGATCCCGTCCGGTTCCGGCGCGCGTCGTTCGTGCTGCTCGTCGCGACAGGGGTTCAGGCCGTCGTATCGGGCTTGTAGTGTTTCCTACCGCCGGTTGCCCCGCCTTGGCATTCCGAACCGCAAAATGATATAGTGAGAATTAATTTCGGATCGGCGGGAGGTGAAACGGCATGATCAGACCGGCAATTCCCGAAGATGCGGGCGAAGCGATCCCGCTGCTGTTCAGCGCGGTCGGCGATATCGCCTATTCGCTCGCGGGTACGAACGACCGTGAGGAAGCGATGCGCATATTGACCGGCTTTTTCCGGCAGCGCGGCAATCGGATCAGCTTCGAAAACGTCGTCGTCTCGGAACGCGACGGACAGATTGCGGGCATCGTCGTCGCTTACGACGGCGGCCGGGCGGACGAGCTGGATGCGCCGCTCGTAACGCATGCCCGAGCATTGACCGGCCGGGACGATTATACGATCGCGAAGGAGACGCGGCCGGGCGAATATTATTTGGACTCGATAGCGGTAAACGATGCGTTTCAAGGGCAAGGGATAGGCAAGTCGCTTATGCGGGCGTTCGAGGAGAAGGGCGGGGCGGAAGGGCATTCCAGGCTCGCCTTGATCGTCGAGGAAGACAACGATCGGGCGTACGCGCTGTACCGGAAAATGGGGTACCGGGAAGACGGGAGGCTGACCGTTGGCGGGTCGTCGTACCGGAGAATGGTGAAATCGATACGGGCAGAAGAAAGCGAGTATACATAACTAATATTATGTATACTCGCTTCGCTATACTTTCATATCGCCATGCTGCAGAAGGGACGTTTCGACTTGAATCGTCGTATGCATGATTTTGAAATTCCGTTCGATCAAGTGAACCGCTTGCTGCAAAATCGATTGGCAGTCGGCTTCGTCATCGACGAGCACGTGGCAGCTTAACGAGTCGAGGCCGGACGTAATCGTCCAAATGTGGAGATCGTGGACGTTCCGTACGCCTTCGATCGCGAGCAGCGAACGCTTCACCTCGTCGCAGTCGACCGTAACCGGCGTTCCTTCCATCAAAATGTGGATCGCATGCTTGATGACGCCCCAAGCGCCTTTCAAAATAAGCAGGGCTACCAGGATGCTGATGATCGGATCCGCTACGTACCAACCGAACAGCAGCATGATCAAACCGGCCGCGATGGCGCCGACGGAACCGAGCGCGTCTCCGAGCACGTGCAGATAGGCGCTGCGCACGTTGATGTTGTTTTTCACGTCGCCTTTTCGGATGAGCGTCCAGGCGCTCGCCAAGTTGGCGAGAAGCCCGACGAGGGCGATCAGCATCATCGACCCGCTCGCGACTTCGGGCGGGCTCGCGAACCGCTGGCACGCCTCCCAGACGATAAAGCCGGCAATGACGAACAGCGTCGCACCGTTAAATAGAGCGGCCAAAATTTCGAACCGGTAAAAGCCGTACGTTTTGTTCGGTGCGGCCGGTCGCGTCGCGAACCACATCGCGATCAGGCTGAGAGCCAGCGAAGCGGCGTCGCTGAGCATATGGCCGGAGTCGGACAGCAGGGCGAGGCTGTTGGTGAGCAGCCCTCCGACGAATTCGAGAAACATGATGGACGACGTAATAATGAGCGCGATCGCAAGCCCTTTCCGGTTATTCGGGCCGTGATGATGGTGACCGATGCCATGGGCGTGATCGTGCCCGTGATGATGATGCCCGTGTCCGTGACTATGGTCATGACCGTGCTCGTGGTGATTGTGACGGTCTTGCGCATGGTCGTGATCATGATCGTGACCGCTATGGCCGCAATCGCTCCCGCGGTTCTCGCCGCGGTCATGCTGCCGGTGTTCGACGGCGCCATCGGCCGGGATGTCGCGTTTTTTCATCGGTATACCTCCTTCGACAACATATGAGCAACTATTCATATGTATTATATTCCATCATTAGTATCCGTGCAACCGTTTCGTTTCATTCCATGGCTCAAAATCGTCGCGAGCTTCTGGTATAATACGTATAACGAAAATGTTACGATTAAGCCGAAGGTGGTGCTTGTTTGGAAAAGGTGCAGCACGATTACTGCGACGACACGTGCCCGGGAACCGACGCCGACCTGGACAGCCTGAAAGCGGCCATGATCTCCGATCAGGCGGCCGCCGGAATGGCCGATTTGTTCAAGGCGCTCGGCGACGCGACCCGGGTGAAGCTCATTTATGCTATGCTGGACAAAGAGCTGTGCGTGCACGATTTAGCCGTTCTTCTCGATATGGGCCAGTCCGCCATTTCGCACCAGCTACGCTATTTGCGCAACCTGCGCATCGTGAAGCGGCGGAAAGCCGGCAAAACGGTCTATTATTCGCTCGACGACGACCATATCGAGCAAGTTTTCGTGCAGACGCTGCAGCATTTGAAGCATCCGTGAAAAATAGGGCGGCCGGCGTCGCAACGAATTCGAGACGCAAGCGAACGCCGCCTTCGCCGAGCGGCGTCCGCTTCGGGCAAGTTGAAAGGAGCCATCCGATTACGGAGGCTCCGTTTTTAGTCGGTTCAGTATGTTTAGTTCGCAAAAGCATCAAAGCTAACCGAACATAATTGGCCCTAAATTGCCGTCGCTCCGGCCGGTCACGGCTAATATGAAGGCGCAGGGCAATGAGTTGCTGCGATCAGTGTAGTAAAAAAGGACTCGATACAAACCTTTTTCGGTTATGAGACCGGCGGTTTCCTGAAGTGGTTCGGCAATCGGAATTACTGGAATTTCTACTGCTATTTTCGTTTCCGCAGCAGTATCTGAACGTACGAACGGGAAAAGCTCCCTGTAAATCTGCGCCACTACGGCAAAAAGAGCGATTCGGGCGAGGTTATCGGGAGGATTTCCCGCAAATGTGGCCGAAAGAGGAGAAATGGCGAAAATAGCGGGAGGTTTTACCGGTAACTTGGTTTCCGGACGCGACGGGGGACGAAATCGTAATTGTTTTCCGATGCGGTTGGCAGATCGGAACCGATGATTGCTTCCCGATGCGGCCGGCAGATCGGAACCGATTGCTTCCCGATGCGGCTGGCAGATCGGAACTGTTGATTGCTTCCCGATGCGGTTGGCAGATCGGAACCGATGATTGCTTCCCGATGCGGTTGGCAGATCGGAACCGATGATTGCTTCCCGATGCGGC
Source organism: Paenibacillus sp. GYB003 (assembly GCF_036577625.1). Lineage (NCBI taxonomy): Bacteria > Bacillati > Bacillota > Bacilli > Caryophanales > Paenibacillaceae > Paenibacillus > Paenibacillus sp. GYB003. Next base: position 170,682 of record NZ_JARBDC010000052.1, read on the forward strand.
CGGCAGATCGGAACCGAAGATTGCTTCCCGATGCGGCCGGCAGATCGGAACCGATGATTGCTTCCCGATGCGGTCGGTCATTCAGAAAATGGAAGCGTTTGCGAAGACAGCGATCGCGGCTTGAACAGGGAAGCGGCCTCCACAAGGTATTGAGGCGGAAAGCTTGCGGGTGCCTGCGAAGTCGTGTCGTTGCCTTAATCCGATCGGCAGCGCCAGCACAGACTTTTTTCGCCAACGCCATACGTCGATGCACACAAAAAACCGTCCGGACGTATTTCTCGGACGGTCTACAGATGCGCATCGGAGACGAATGCGGCTTATTGCTTTGCGGGTCCTTTGCTGACCCAAAACGTGACTCTGCTGCCTTTTTCCACTTGCTCTTTCGGCGCAGGCTCTTGCTTGAATACGGTCCCGGCCGCATGATCGGCCGATTCCAAAAAATAAGAATAACGAAGTCCCGAGTCAACCGCCAGCTTTTCGGCCGCTTCCTGCGTCAAGCCGGTCAAAGTCGGAACGCCGACGAGCGTGCCGTCCGTTTTGGCGGGCGACTCCTTTTTATCGCTTGCCCCGGTATCCGGCTGCTTTTGCGGCGCGGACGGCGCCGGAGACGGCGGCTGCAAATCGGCAACCGTCTCCTGGGGCGGCGCGGTTTTCGGTCCCCGGTTCATCGTTTCGATCAGCAGCACGAAGACGCCGACGAACACGGCCAAGCCTAGCGCGGACAGCGACAGTCCGATCCACAGCTTTTTTCCGAACTGGAGCAGGCGCCGGCGTGGAACCGGCTCCTCTTCCTCGAACGCGGCCGTCTCATCCTCGGCCTGAGGCGGCATGTTCGTCCGCGACGCCGGAATCGGGGCGACCGGCTCGACCGGCGCTGCTCGCGCCGATGTCGGGCGGCGGATCGGCTCGGTCGGCATAACGGGCCCCGGCGCGTGCCGGAACGAGCGGATGTAGCGGACGAACGCGGCCAAGGTGAGACGCTCGGACCATGCTTCCGAGAGCGCATGGACGATTTCATCCTGCTTCGCCGCCGATAGTCCGTTCAGGTTGGCGCGCAGAAGCGATTCGAACGATGCGGCATCGTCCGGAAAATGCTCCGAGCCGGTCAGCAGGTGGAACAGCAGCTCGGCGAGCCCTTTGGACAATCGCTGATTGCCCGGCGCCCTGTCCCACGTGTTGATGATGTTGACGACGCCGTCGTCGGTCACCCAAACGTTGTCCGCTTCGATCGAGAAGTCGAGAAGGCGCTCTTCGGCGGCGTCCAGCAGCGCCTGCCCCAAATTTCCCGCCATCGTCAAGGCGGCGCGGAAGGAGGGGGCGCGGCCCCGGATATATTGCCTCAGCGGGCAGCCCGGTTTATACGAGACGATGACATGAATCGTCCCGCTGCCGACCTCTGCGTCCAACACGTGCAGAAACGGGGACTCGGCCGCACCCGGCACGGCGGCGTTGCCCAAGCTGCGGATATAGTCCGAAACGTCGGATTCCCCTTGTATATCGATCGTATAAATGAAAACCGTCCGCTGCAGAGACAAGTCTTTGCCTTCGTACAACATGCCGCCCAAAAGCGGCGAAAGCAACCGTTTCGGCTCGTACCGGTTCGAAATAGGCTTCACTTCGTTTTCACCCCATAACTTTCCTATTCCATACTATTCGTGAACATACCCGGTTTTAGGACTAACGGACGGGAATATTTCGTCCCGAGTCCCGGCGCGGCGTTCGGACATTTCGATTAGTGTACCATGCCCGGGAACCGGTATCAACTTCCGCGCGGAACCCGTCTCCGATTCGGCGAATTGCCGCCGAGAGTAAACCGGATGCCGACCTCAAACGTCTATTTTGAATGTAGCGAATTTAGGGTGAACTTGTCGACTCGTCCGTCGAAATCAATATGCCGGGAGTGGAAGCGCATCATGAGAGCAAAGCCGTCCAACCGTTTATGGAAAAAAATCGGAATCGCCGCCGCGGCCGTGTTCGGCGTCCTGCTGGCCGGTACAGCCGTCTATACCGGATATTTGGCGAATAAAGCGAGCGACGCGATCGGCCAAATTTCGGCGGCGCCCGCCACCGGCACTCCGATCGCCGAGCCGTCCGAGCCGCAGGAGCGCGAAAAGCCGCTGCTGTTTTTGGTCGCGGGGGTCGACAACCGTGAAGGAGGGGGCGGGTCGATGAATACCGACGTGCTGATGCTCGTGGCGCTCGACCGAAACGACCGCGCGGCCACGGTCGTATCGCTGCCGCGGGATTTGCGGCTGAAGCCGCCCGGGATGTCGTCGCAGAAGGCGAACTATTATTACGCCTATTATTATAACAAAGATCGCGACAGCGCGATTGCGAATACGAAGTCGTTTTTCGGCGACCTGCTTCATCTTCCGATCGATTACATGGCCGTCATCGATTTCGACGGCTTCCGGAAGCTCGTCGACGCGCTCGGCGGCCTGCAGATCGATGTCGATATGGATATGCGGTACGTCGACGAGGAGGACGGCACGAACATCAATTTGAAAAAAGGGCTGCAGCAGCTGAGCGGCAAACAAACGCTCGATTTCGTCCGCTACCGGAAGTCCAATATGGGCACCGCGGAGTCGTCCGATATCGCGCGCAACGACCGGCAGCATCAAGTCGTCGAGAAGCTGCTCGACAAGCTGACGTCGCTCGGCGGCATAACGCAGTGGGGCACAGTGCTCGATATCGCCGGGAAAAGCGTGAAAACCGACGTGCCCGAATCGGTTCTGCGCGGCTGGATCATGCAGCTGAACAAGCTGAAGCCGGAGCAAATCGAGTTCGTTCCGCTGGAAGGGAAGTGGGACAGTCCGTATATCGTGCCGAAGGAGGAGACGATGCGAACGGCGCTCGATGCGCTTCGCGCCCGGCTCGGTTTGGCTCCGTCCGACGACTCGCTTCGGCTGTCCGACGCGATCGCGCTGGAAAGCGCGGAGTCGACGACCGTGACGAAAGATACGTATCAACGCAGGTAGCTTCAAACAGCAAAAAACGCGACGACAGCCGGATCCGGCGTCGATCGCGTTTTTTCTGTTGCGGGCCGGGCACCCCGGCTCGGGCGCCGAAGCGAATGGTTAAAGCACGCGGCGGGCCGAGTTGTAATGATCGCTCCACCAGCCGGAGTTCAGATTGGATATTTTTACCCCGCCTTTGCCGTACGTATGCAATATTTTGCCGTCCCCGATATAGACGGCGACGTGGTGAACCGGCGAGTAGAAAAAGACGAGATCGCCGGGCTTCAGCTGGCTGCGGGGGACGAAAGTCCCGACTTTGGATTGCTGGCGCGACGTGCGCGGAATGGAGACGCCGTTTTGCCTGTAAATGAATTGCGTAAACGAAGAGCAGTCGAACGAGCTCGTGTTTCCGGTTTTCGCGCCGAATTTGTACGGAACGCCCATGTACCGTTTGCCGGTGGCGATTACGGCGTTCGCTTTGGACGAGGCGGAAGTTGTCACGGTTGCGGCTTGAGCCGAGCCGGAAGTCATAAACAAGCTGCCGGAAAACAACATCGAAAGACTGATGCCGACTGCGGCGACGGATTTGAAAAGTCGACTGCGGTTCGTCATGTTCATGAAAGCCTCCTTGGTTGCGGTATTCATGGCGTGAATGGCTTGTCCATACCGTATCACAAACGGAATTCCCTAAACATTGGCATCGCCGCGCGAACGCCCCGCCGCCCAACGGTTTCCCGGACAAAATGAAAATTCGATTAGAAAAAAATGAGAGGTTTCTCCTTGACATCCAGATTGGTTGCGCTTACAATGGATCGTTCGCGATCGGGCTGCCGCCGGATATGTAAATCAGGACAAAATCACAACGAACACTCTTCAACCAATCTTAAAAATCCGTATTGACTTCCCTAATTTTTCTAACTATAATCACGAATAGAACACGAAATCAACACGAAATCACAACAATGAAAGCGCATAAATCAAAGCGAAATCAGAACGCTGCGTCAAAACGTTCATGCGGCGGCGCCCGGCAGCCGATTATGCGGCTCTCGAATGTCGTGCGAATAGGAAAACGCTTTCAATGTCATTGGCGTTTCATTAAGCGCCTTTGCATAAATCCAAGCGATTGACAGAATAAAGGGAGGGCATGACATGAAAAAGAAATCGACGTTGATGTTTTGCGCGGGGATGGTCGGACTGCTGCTCGCTTCCGGCTGCAGCGGCGGCGGCGGGGAAAAAGACAAGGCGGGGGACGCCGCTCCGCCGAAAGATACGCCCGCCGATGCGGCGGTCAAGGTGAGCAGCGATCCGGTCACGCTCAAGTTCGCGATCAATTTTTCCTGGCTGAGCGAGGAGGAGCGGAACAAATATATCGTCGAGCCGGTCAAGAAAAAGTATCCGAACATTTCGTTCGAATGGATCAATTTGACCGAAACGTCGCTCGACAAAGTGATCGCGACCGGCGTCGTGCCGGACATCGTGCAGTCGGCTTCGCCGATCATTAACGTGTACACCGATTTGGGACTGGCCGACAATATGGAGCCGCTCATTAAAGCGCATAAATTCGACACGTCGAGAATCAGCAAGGTCGGCTTGGACGCGGTGAAAATCACGAGCGGCAACGATTACTTGATCGGCTTGCCGTGGACGATCTCGTTCAACGCCACTTACTACAACAAAGACATTTTCGACAAGTTCGGCGTCAGCTACCCGAAGGACGGCATGACGTGGGACGAAATGAGAGAGCTTGCGATCAAGCTGACCCGGAAGGAAGGACAAACGCAATACCGCGGACTCGAGCCCGACGTGCCGAGCCGGATGGTGTCCGTGCTGTCCCGGGGTTACGTCGATCCGAAAACGAACAAGGCGACGCTCGATACGGACGAGTGGAAGCGCGTATTCGCGTACATCAAATCCGTTTACGACATACCGGGCAACGAAAATTACCGCTGGGTGCCGAGCGCGTTCGACCAGTTCATCAAAGAACGCACGCTCGCCATGTATCCGGGCTTGAACCATTTCCCGAACTTCAAAGGCGTCGAGGGCATCAACTGGGACATCGTGCAATATCCGCAGTTCAAGGACAAACCGAATACGGGCATGCAGGTCGACGAATGGATTTTGCACATTACGAAGCAAAGCAAATACAAGGATCAAGCGTTCCAGGTCATTTCGACGGTTTTGTCCGACGAAGTGCAGACCGAAATGTCCCGCAACGCGCGGTCCCCGATCCTTACGTCGAAAGCGGTTCAGGACGAATTCGGGAAAAACGTTCCGTATTTGCAGGGCAAAAACCTGAAGGCGATCTTCCTGACCCAGCCGGCCGCTCCGGTGCCGCCTAGCAAATACGGCGCCTATGGCTCGACCGTCTCGCAGGAAGCGTTCAAAAAAGTAATGAAGGACGGCGTCGACATCAACTCCGCGCTGCGCGAAGCGGACGAGAAGCTGACCAAAAATATGCTGGAAAACAAATAAGTCCGGGTCCGGGCTTTACCGGCCATGCGGCCGGCGCGAAATCATGCACCATGCGCGAGGCGTTTGTTGAGAGGCGGCGCCCGCGCATGGTATGATTGTTTAGATCGAGACAACGGTTCGGCAATCTGGAGGTTAGCATATGGAAAACCGCCCCGGCCCAAGCAAGTCGCGCCTGGACGAGCTGGTGCAGACGCTGCGGGACGAGATCGAGCAGGGCAGCCGCCGGCCCGGCGAATATTTGCCATCCGAGCGGGAATTTTCGAAGCAGTACCAGCTGAGCAACCTGACCGTCCGCAAAGGACTGGAGCGGCTCGTGGACGAAGGGCTGATCGTCAAAATTCCGCGAGTCGGCAACAAAGTGATCGGACCGGCCCGAGCCGGCGAGGTCGTTTCGCTTACAATCGGGTACTATACGTCGATTCCCCGCGAAACCGGGATCGACCGGCTGCTCGAACGGTTTCACGAGCTGCACCCGACGATTCGGGTCCAGGCGATTCCGTTTACGAACGAGCATCCCGACGTGATCAAACGGTTTCTCGACAACGGCATGCTCGACGTCATTACGCTGAACTACAACCATTTTCGCGCCTACCTGGAATTCGGCTGGGCGGACTTGATGGAGCCGCAGCGGCCGGACCCGGACATTTACCCGTATTTGACGGACGCGTTTACGTACGGCGGCAAGCTGCTCGTCCAGCCGTTCATCTTTTCGCCCGTCATTTTGTGCTACAACCGGGACCATTTTCGCGAAACGAAGCTGCACGAGCCGGACGGCGGCTGGCATTGGGAGCGGCTGTTCGAAACCGCCTCGAAGCTCGCCGTGCCGAACGAGCGTCTCGGCTTCTATTACCATTTTTTGTCGGCGAACCGGTGGTCCGTCCTGCTGCTGCAGCGCGGCGGCACGTTCGAGAAAGACGACGGCGGCGGCGTGAAGCTGCTGCATACGGACATGATGGAGGCGTTCCGGTTTTGCCGCGACGTGCAGGAGCATTTCCCGATCTTGTCCGAAGGCATCAACAACGGCGACGTCGAACGGCTGTTCGTGCAGGGGAAAGCGTCGATCATCATGACGAGCTATTTCCATTTGAACTTTATGATGGATAAGCCGGTTTCGTTCGACATTTCGCCGGTGCCGCATTTCGGCCATCCGGCTACGCTGCTCATGAGCATCGGGCTTGCGGTGAACCGGCATTCGCGGAACAAGGAGGCGGCGAAGACGCTTGTCCGCTTTTTGACGTCGGAGGCGGCGCAGCTGTCGATCCGGCAGCGGACGTACAGCCTGCCGGCCTTGAAATCGGCCGCGGAGTGGGTCGGGGAGGAGAGCATATACCGGCCTTCGCGCTTCTCGCTGTTTCGCGAAATCGTTCCTTCGTTCCGCTACTTTACCGACCTCGGCATCGGCGACAAGCAGTTCCGCACGATCGAGCGGGAAGTGATGCTGTACTTCGCCGGTCTGGAGGACGACGAGCAGTTCGGCGGCCGGCTGGAGCGGCTGCTGTCTCCCGCGGCGGCGACGTGATCCGGTTTCGATCGGAGAACGGCCGCCGCTTGTTTTTCCCGGACGTTCGCATCCGGCGGGCATGCGAAAAAAGACGGCACGGCGTACCGCCTTTTCGATTCGCGGGCGAAAGCGTTACGTTTTGTCGATCGCTTCCGCCATCGTTTTGTCCGTCAGGTGGGCGTAGATTTGCGTCGTTTCCGGAGAAGCGTGGCCGAGCTGATCCTGCGTCTTGTACAGATCGTTGCGCAAATAATAATCGGTCGCGAACGAATGGCGCAGCTTATGGACGGACAAATACGGTTTGCCGAAATGTTTCGCGTATTTGATCACCATTTCCTGGATCGCCCGTTTCGTCATGCGCCTTCCTTCCTTCGTGCCGTTGGCCACGGCGAGGAACAGCGCTTTTTCTTTTTTGTCCGGATTGTAGCGCAGCTGGCGAACGTCCATGTACGCCGTCAGATCGGCGACCGCGTCCTGGCGGAAATAGACCGGCGTTTTGAACGTTTCGTCGTTTTTCCCTTTCCGGTAAACGTACAACAGCTTTTTCTTCAGATCGACGTCCTCGATGTTCAGGTTGACGACTTCCGACACCCGCAATCCGGAGTTCAAAATGAGGCTGACGATGCAGACGTCGCGCACGCGGTTTTGCTCGAACGCGTACAGCGCCTGCTTGTTTCTCGACACCGTCTGCGCATAGCCCGATTTCACGTAATCGATGAATTCCGCGATTTCGTGTTCCTGCAGCAGCTTGCCCTCCAGCTTGGCGGCCGTATCCTTCGGCTTGTGCGTCCGTTTGATTTCCACCTTCGCCATGACGTTTCGCTTCAGCAGCGGGTAAAAATCGTCGTCCTCGGCGATTTGGCTCAAATAATGAAACAGCGAGCGAAGGGAGGACAGCTTGCGCGATATCGTCGTCTTCGTATTCGCCTGCTCCTTCTTGGTCGCGAGAAACATGCGGTACGTATCGATATTTTCCATGCGAAGCTTCTCCAGCGTCTCGATCGGAATGTCGCGAATCGAAGGCGCGTCGCTGATCCCTTCCGCCAGCAGCCACGAAAAAAACGTTTCGTAATCGCGCACGTATTCGAGCAGCGAGGAAGGGGACAAGTCCGGCAGCTTGTAGTTGATGAATTTATCGACGTACCAGGGCATGGTCGGCACTTTTTTATCCAATTCCTGACGGTCTTTCTGCTTGATCACGTTCACTCGTCATGCACACCTCGCTTGCGGATTCGGCTTCCGGCCGCAGGCCGTTTATGTAGCTTCGCTTTCGTCCACGATCGCGATCGTGAACGCGACGCGCTGCATGACCGACTCCATGCCGGTATGCTGTTTGGCCCGCGCCTGAGCCTCCATCAGATCGAAATATTTGAAGTAAAGCTGCGCGTCTTCCAGGATGCGCGTAGAATGCGGAGCTTCTTCGATAAAATAGCTGCCGTCTTCGAGCCGAAGCACGTGGCCGTGTCGAAGCTTGGACAATGGAATCACCTCATCTTTAACTATACCGCATTTCGCGCGATAATGCTCCCTCGATCCGGGCGGATGCCGGATAAGCCATGGCGGTCGCAAGCCCAAAGCAATTTTCTCCATGTTTTCAAATAATATTATCTATACCCTCCGTCCGGTCCGGCGTGATATGCTGTTGGAATAATGGAGAATCCGATCAAGACGATCGCCGGTAAGGAGAGGGAGGAGCCGACTGAACCAGATGGAGCATAGCGACGAACGGGAGCGGGAGCGGAAGCGAGAACGGGAACAAGAACGAGGACGGGAGCCGGAGATGCCGCGCGGCCGCGGGAGAAGAATCGATCCGGACGACGACTGGGAACGGGAGTATGTCAAAGACCCGTCCAAAAACGGCATGTATTATTTCCGCATCTACATGTGGCTGTTGACGTATTTGAAGCCGTACAAATGGCAAATGTCATTGTTTATCGGCTGCGGGCTCGCCATCTCGCTGTCGCAAATGAGCATTTTTCGCGTCCTTCAACATATTATCGACGATGTCGTCATGGCCGGCAATACGTCCAAATTCAAATGGATCGTCCTGACGCTCCTCGCGATCTTATTATGCATGTTCGCGGCGATGGCGGCGAACAACCTGCTGTCCCGGCTGATCCGGGAAAAGGCGTCGCGGGATTTGCAGTTCGATTGCATCCGACAGCTGCGCCTGCTCAGCTTTTCGTATTACGAAAACCATCCGGTCGGCGAAACGCTGTCGCTGCTCAACAGCGACGTGCAGGCGATCCAGGGCATTTATCAGCGGCATTTTCCGAGCCTGGTCAACAACGCGCTGCTGCTGTTCGTCGCCTTCGGGTTCGTCGTCCATATGAACGCGGCGCTGACGTTCGTTACGCTGCCGTGCTTCCTGCTCTATTATTTGGCCGGACCGTATTTGACGAAAAAATCGTCCTTCTGGGGCAAAGTCGCCAGAGACCGCCGGACGGACTGGAACCGCAAAATATACGAAAGCGTTTCCGGGCTGACGGAAATGCGCGCGCACCGCAGCGAGCCGTGGGATATGCAGCGGTACGAGCAGAAGCACGCCGCCTACAACGAGAGCCAGCGCAAGCAGTTTTTGTTCCGCGGCTTCCGCATGCTCGCCCGGCAGCTGTCGTCGTTCGCCGGCATGATCGTCATGTTCGTCTACGGCGCTTATTTGAACCGGATCGGCGCGCTGACCGTCGGCGAGTTCGTCGCCTTTACGATGTATTACCAGATGCTGAACCGCCAATCGTCGCAGCTCGTATCCATCTTTATGGATCAAAGCTTGCTGCTGCACCAGGGCGAGAAGCTGAAGGGCTTCATGGAGCTGAAGCCGGAGGTGAAGGAGCCGGAGGCGCCGGTCGAGCTGCCCGCCGTACAAGGCGGCGTCACGTTTCGAAACGTGACGTTCGGCTACGGCGGCCGCGACATTTTGCGGAACTTTTCGCTGGATATCCGGGCAGGCGAGCGGGTGGCGCTCGTCGGCACGAGCGGCGGGGGCAAATCGACCGTGCTGAAGCTGATCGACCGGTTTTACGATCCGCGCGAAGGCGAAATCCTGCTGGACGGCGTACCGCTGCGCCGGCTGTCGCTCGAACGGCTGCGCGATGCGGTCGGCATCGTATTTCAGGAAACGTACTTGTTCGGCGCGACGGTGCGCGAAAATATCCGGTTCGGCAATCCGGACGCGACCGACGAGCAGGTGCTGGAGGCGGCGACGGCGGCGAACGCGCACGAATTTATAACGGCGCTGCCGGACGGCTACGACACGTTCGTCGGGGAGCGGGGCGTCAAGCTGTCCGGCGGCCAACGCCAGCGGCTGGCGATCGCCCGCATGTTCATTAAAAATCCGCGCATCGTGCTGCTCGACGAAGCGACGTCGGCGCTCGACAGCGTCAGCGAGCGCGAGGTGCTGAAAGCGCTGGAACGGTTGATGCGGGGGCGGACGACGATTACGGTCGCGCACCGGCTGTCGACCGTTCGGGATTACGACCGGATCGTGGTCGTGGCGGACGGCGGCGTCGCCGAAGTCGGCAGCTACGACGAGCTGATGGAACGGCGCGGCTGGTTGTATCGGCTCGAACAAACCGCCGCGGGCGGAAAGGACGGTGAAGCGGAGAAAGATGAAAACGGCCCGCTGGATATACGGACTCGTAAGGCAAATGCGCTGGGCGCTCACGCTTAGCATGCTCGTGCTCGTTGCCGGGCAATGGGCGCAAATCGCGGCGCAAGGCTCGCAAAAGTTTTTGATCGACGACGTTCTCGTCGGCAAGCGGTACGACCAACTGAAATGGGTGCTGCTGTATCTTGCGGTCACGTATTTGAGCTCGTATGTGCTCAATTGGTGGGGCCGGTATTTGACGAGGATGAACGGGCTCGCGCTGCACCGCCATATGGGCGGCCGGCTCATGGCGATGATTCAGCGGCTGCCGGTCGCGTCGATTCAGGGAGGCCGGACGGCGAAATGGGTGCAGTATTTTACGAGCGACATCCAGCAGGTGTCGTCCTTCGTTACGGACGATTTGCCCAGAGGCATCCAGCAAATCGCCGGCACGCTGCTGCTGATCGCGGTCATCGGCTTGAACAGTCCGGTCGTGCTGGCGATCGTTTCCGCCTTCAGCGCCCTTTACATCGGACTCGGGCGCTACTTCGGGCCGATCATGCGCAGGCAGACGAGGGAAATGCAGGAGAAGCGGGGCGACATGCTGACGAAAATCGAGGAAGGCATCTCGTCGACGCGCGAGGTGATCGCCTTCAACCGGATGGAATGGGAGCAAAAAAGCTTCCGCGGCGCGTTCGCCGTCTTCTTCGACAAAGTGATGCAGAACGGCAAGCTGGCGAATTCCCAGCTGCTGCTGAGCAACTCCGTGCAGTGGATCGGCCGTCTCGCCGTGCTCGTCTTCGGCGGCTATTCGGTCATTCGCGGCGACGTGTCGATCGGCGTTTTCGTCATCGTCTACCAATACTCGAACCAGCTGTTCACGAACTACCAGACGGTGTTCAATTTCGCGATGAACATGTCCGGCCAGCTCGCATACGCCGACCGGGTCAAGGAGCTGCTCGCGCAGGACGTGATCGCGGAAGGCGACAAGCCGCTCCGATCGCCCGTTCATTCGCTGACGTTCGAAGGCGTTACGTTCGCATATCCCGGAACGGAGCGCATCGTGCTGGACGACCTGCATATGTCTCTGCCCGCCGGGAAAAAGATCGCGATCGTCGGTTCGAGCGGAGGCGGCAAGTCGACGATCGCCCAGCTGCTGCTGCGCTTTTTCGAGCCGGCTTCCGGCTGCATCCGCGTCAACGGCATTCCGCTGCCGGAGCTGCGGCAGTCCGACTGGATGGGCAAGCTGTCGGTCGTCTTCCAGGAGCCGTTTCTGCTCCCGGATACGATCCGAAACAATATCGTGTTCGGCCGGACCGACGTATCGGAAAGCCGCATGATCGAGGCGTGCAAGGCGGCGCAAATTCACGATTTCATCGAATCGCTCGAGGACGGCTACGATACGGTCGTCGGCGAGCGGGGCTACACGCTGTCCGGCGGCCAGCGTCAGCGCATCGCCATCGCGCGGGCGATCGCCGGCGAGCCGGAGCTGCTCATCCTGGACGAAGCGACGTCGGCGCTCGACATGGAGACGGAGAAGCGGCTGCAGGACCGGCTCGATGAGGAGCGGGCGGGGAAAACGACGATGATCATCGCCCACCGGCTGTCCACGATCCGCAACGCGGACGTCATTTTCGTCATGCATCAAGGCCGGCTGGTCGAGCAGGGGACGCATCAGGAGCTGATGGCGTCGGGCGACGTATACCGGCGGCTCGTCTCGATCATGAACGAGGAGGGCGCGCGCACGAGGGGAGCGTGATTTTTGTAAGAACGAACGGCGTCCGGGGTTCCCGGACGTTTTTTTTGAAATTAATGTCTTTTCGTGCGGCAAGCAGCGCCTTTTGTTTCCGCGTCCGACGGATCCGAATCCTGCCGGGCCGCCGGAATCGAACGAACGGGAAAACCTCCGGTTAACTCGCCCTTCTTGTGGCGTCGTTTCGAAATCCGGATCGATGGCTAAGGAATCGTCCGATGCTTATTGGCGGTAAACCGGACGTTTTTTAAGGCCAACGAATCCTAGTATCGTTATCGGGGCGAAACGAGAAGAAAACGATCCGATTCGCGGGTAATAACGTTAATGGAGTTCGTTACAAATTCAAACCGCCGCATTCGACTCCGATAACGATCGCTCGGTTCGTTAACCGAAGTGGGGACAGTCGGTGCGTACGCTGTCCGGAGGAGAATGCCAACGGATCAAGCTGGCGAGGGAGCTCAGCCGGAATTCGAAGCGGCATACGCTTTACTTGCAGGACGTGTCGACGAGCGGCCTCCATCCGGCCGATACGCGAAGGCCGATCGTGCCGCTGCACAAGCTCGTCGATGCCGGCCGTACGGTCATCGCCGTCGAGCATAACATCGAGGTGATCCGCGAAGCCGATGGGGTCGTCGAACTCGTCCGAAAGGCGGAGAGGCGGGAGGCGAGGTCATGGCTGCAGGGGAGCCGGAGCAGGCAGCGATGGCGGGGGCGTCATAGACCGGCCGCTAGGTGCGGCAAGCGTTGGCCTTGACGTAACGGCCGCCGGCGCCGACGCGATGAGAAGGACGTTCGCTCGCCGCGGGCGGGCGAACGATTTCCGATTGCCGTTTGCCGGTTACGGGTGTTATGCTGAATGGACAAGAAACGCATGCGGTTTCGGCATGCAAGCTGCATACTGCATACGCGGAGGTACTTTACGTGCTGGATTTGTCGCTCGACGAGCCGGAACGGTTGAAGCGGGTCGCCCACGCGCTTTCGTCCGATGTCCGGATCGGCATTATCAAGCTGCTGAACGAAAACAAAATGAATATCGTCGACATCGCCGACCGGCTCGGCCTGCCGGTATCGACGGTCGCGCTCAACGTCAAGGTGCTGGAGCAGACGGGGCTCATTTTGACGGAAACGGTTCCGGCCAAACGCGGGACGATGAAGGTGTGCTCGCGTAACTTCGATCTTGTCCGGATGAAGCTGTATACGACGATCGGCAATCATGACCCGAAAAACTGCTACACGGTCGAAATGCCGATCGGCCATTTCACGGACTGCGACATCGCCCCGACGTGCGGCATGGCGGTGGAGAGCGGTATCGTCGAGCCGAAGGAGGAGCCGTCCGTCTTTTACGAGCCGGAGCGGGTCGACGCGCAGCTGATTTGGTTTCGCAGCGGCTACGTGGAATACAAATTTCCCGCGGCGATACCCGGACAGGCCGGCATTCGATCGATCCAATTTTCGTTCGAATTATGCTCGGAGGCGCCGACCTACGATCACGAGTTCCCGTCCGATATTACGGTTTGGATCAACGGGGTCGAAATCGGCACTTGGACTTGTCCGGGGGATTTCGGCGACCGCAGAGGCAGGCTGAACCCGGCCTGGGTCCCGTACGGGGTGACGCAGTACGGGCTGCTGAAAACGTGGAAAGTGAACCGAAACGGCACTTATCTCGACGACATGAAGCTGTCCGACGTCGCGCTCGGCGAGCTGGATATCCGGCCGCGCAGGCCGATCCGTTTGAAAATCGGCGTCAAAGCCGACGCCGTCCATATCGGCGGCCTCAATTTGTTCGGCAAAAAGCTCGGCGATCACGAGCAGGACATCGTCATGCGCATCCTGTACGAATAGCCGCATCTCTCCAGCGAGCGACGGCAAGCTTTTTTTCGAGTATGAGGCGCTGTCTGTTATACGTACAGAAGGTCGCGTATCGCTTGGACGCTCTCGCGAACCGTATCGGACCATTAGACGCTCGGCAATCGCCTATCGCCAGGCGTCTTTTTTCGTGCCGACCGAACGAGAGGGACTTTGGAGTGTTTATATTACATAAAACATAGAATAAAGCGTATACAAAGAAGATATCCCGATGTTATTATGATTTTGTTACATAAAATATGGAACTTATGATGGGTGAGGAGGGTGTCAGATGACGCTAACGCTGGAACAAATCCATTTGCGGGACCCGTTCATCTTGGCGGATGCGGCAACAAGCTCGTACTACATGTACGGCACGACGGGCAAAACGGCTTGGGGCGGACGGCCGGAAGGGTTCGACGTGTACCGGAGCGACGATTTGGTACACTGGGAAGGTCCGGCGCCGGCATTTCGACCGGCTCCCGGCTTTTGGGCGGATCGCGATTATTGGGCGCCCGAAGTGCACGCCTGGAACGGAACGTATTACATGTTCGCCAGCTTCAAAGCGGAGGGGAAATGCCGGGCGACGCAAATTTTGGCCGCCGATAGCCCGGCGGGGCCGTTCGTCGTCCACAGCGCCGAGCCGGTGACGCCGGCCGATTGGGAATGCTTGGACGGCACCTTGTATGTCGACGAAGGGGGCGATCCGTGGATCGTTTTTTGTCACGAATGGGTGCAGGTCGGGGACGGGGAAATATGCTGCCGGCGGCTGACGCGCGGGCTCGATGCGGCCGTCGGCGATCCGCTGCTGCTGTTCAAGGCGTCCGAGTCGGGCTGGAGCGAGCGCGGCAAGGCGGGCAACCGGGTGACGGACGGGCCGTTTCTGTTTCGCTCCGAAGCCGGCGAGCTGCGAATGATTTGGTCCAGCTTCGACAAGCGGGGCTACAATGTCGGGGTCGCCCGCTCGGTATCCGGGCTTATTACCGGACCGTGGAAGCACGAGCCGAAGCCGCTGTTCGGGCCGTCCGAAGCGGACGACGGACGGAAACCGGCGGCGCCTGCGGAAGGCGGGCACGGCATGCTGTTCCGCACGTTCGACGGTCGGCCGATGCTCGTAATCCACGCGCCGAACAAGCATCCGGAGGAGCGCCCGGCCATCGTTCCCGTTCGGGAAATCGACGGGACGCTTGCGCTCGGCTACGACCAATGATTCGGCGTCCCAAAAGGGAAGTTAGGCTTATTGAGCAAGTATGGGCATTGCCGGGAGTCGATTGCATGGCGTGCATGGCAACGGCAGCTTCTTAACATTCAGAACGTTATTACTCGCTTTCTGCCCATCGGCAATCGAACGAATCCGGCTCGATGGTTAACGAATCGTATGCTGCTTAGCGGCGGGAAAACGGTCGTTTTTCCAATCTAACGAATCAGGGCATCGTTATTGAGCTGAACATGGATCAAAAAGTTGGGCGGCGGTTGAGCCATATCCCGTACCTCCCCGCACTTGGCTTAACACAAAACCGTCCGGGTGTCCCGGACGGTTTTTCTTAGGGAAGATATTCATGTTTCGGCCATTCCCGGCTCCAACAACGCCGTACCGGGCTCGCCAACGGCCGCGGTCGACGCACGGACGACGAGACGGGTCGGCACGACGATTTTTCGCCGTTTTTGCCTCGGGTCGTTCATGACGGAGACGAGCAGCTTGGCGGCTTCGCGGCCAACCGTATATTCCTCCTGGTTCACGTGCGTCGGCGGGATCGCGGAAAAGGCGGACAGCTCGTAATCGTCCAAAAAGACGACCGACAGCTGATCCGGAACGCGCTTGCCCAGCCGCTTCGCCGCTTCCATGACCGTCAAGCCTACCGCGGAATTGGCGGCGACGACCGCGGTTATCTCGGGATTCCGCTCCAGAAAGCGCACGATCCGCTCCGTGCTGGCGGGCTCGCTCACCCCTTCCCGCAATATGCCGTTCACCAGCTTGCCGTCCAAATCGGTCAACCGCTGATGGCGATCGATCAAAATGCCCCGCTCGAACAGCGCCTTTTCGTAGCCGCTCAGCCGATCCTCCAAGCTGGACGTTCCTTCCGGATGGGTGGAAACGAAAGCGATGCGGCGATGACCGTTTCGGATGCAGAGATCCGTCGCCTCGAACGCGCCGGAAACGTTATCGGAGCATACATAGTTCGTTTCGACGCCCCTCAGGTAACGGTCGACGACGACGACCGGAAACTCGTTCAATGTCAGCTTGAGCAAGTCTTCGTTGTAGCTTTGGCCTTGCGCGGGGTAAATGATGATCCCGTCCACGCCGGCCTCCACGATCTCGCGAAGCAGCCGCTTCTCGGTTTCCTGCGAATCGGCCGTCGTCCGAAACAGCAGATGGAACCCCGCTTCGGCCAGCTCGTTTTCGATGCCGTGAAGCAGGTTGGCCGTAAATCGGTTGTCGAGGCGGGGGATCAAAAAAGCGACCGTCGGGCCGGAAGACCGCCCTTCCTGCCGATAGACGGGCGGCTCGCCGCGCCGGTCCGGCGAGACGAAGGTGCCTTTGCCCTGGACGCGGTAAATGAGCCCTTCCTCGATCAGCTCCTGCAGCGCGTTTTTGATCGTGATCCGGCTGACCTGGAATTGGGCGGCCAGCTCGTTTTCCGAAGGCGTTTTGTCGCCGGGCTGCCAGACGGATTGCCGGATGTTGTCCAGAATAAATTGTTTGATTTGTTTGTAAAGCGGGATGCGTCCCGGTTGCTTCGGCTCGGCTTCGGTTCGGGACGTCTTTCGTTCGTTCGGCAACGGCATAGCCGCCTTCCTTTCCGGAACGTTCGGGGCGAACTCTCCAAGGAACGTTCCTTGTCTTCGTCCGGCGCTGCGTGAAGTTATTGTAAACGCATTGACACGGCTTCCTCGCGAAAAATATACTTGCTATGTTGTCCTAGATTACTATATGTGAAATATAACAAATAATCAACTCAACGTGCGAGGTGCCGTCGTTACATGAACAAAACGTCATTGCGTTTCGTCGTCATGGGAGATTTGCATTACGTGCAGGAGCAGTCGCACCGGCAAGCGCTGAACGGCAAGCCGAAAGGCGTGACGGAAGCCGCGGACGTCGCCCGGAACTTATGGATGACGCGCAACGTGACGCCGCAAGTCATTCGCGAAATCGCCGCCTTGCGACCGGATTTCGTCGTCCAGACGGGGGATGTCATCCAAGGCCATTGCGACGACGAGGCGGGCGGCCTGCGCGAAATGCGCGAAGCGATGGAGCTGCTGGAAGGACTCGGGGCGCCCGTCCTGTTCGCGCTGGGCACGCATGACGGCGTCGTCTGCAAACGCGAGGAGAAGCAGGTGACGCAGTTTGTGTATCCGGCCGTCGGAAAGGCGCTCGGTACCGCGCCGCTGACGAAAGGATACTTCCGCTTCGAAAGAGCGGGCAGCTTATTTATCGTTCTCGACTATACGACGTTCGCCGCGGGGGACGGGCAGGAGCGTTTCATTAAGGATGCTTTAGGCGAATCGGACCGGTACGAGCACGTTTTTTTGTTCGCCCATCCGCCGCTCGTTTGCGTCGGCCGGCCGTTTTTTACCCATTTCGACTTCGTTCGGACCGTATTGCGGGAGGCGGCCGGCCATCCCGTCGACGCTTATTTTTGCGGTTATACGCATAATCAGGTGACGACCTTGCACCGGGTCGGACGCTACTGGCTGCCTCAATTGAAATCGTCCGTGCTCGGCTATCCCGACCGCGCTCCCGTCTGCTTGAGCGACGTTCGGCCCCTGTTGCCGGAGCCGGCCGACTGCGAGTATATTTGGGGGTATTTGGAGGATTCGGCGCCCGGCTGGTGGGAAATCGAGGTGAGCGGGGAAACGGTGCGCGCCGATTGGCACGTAGTCGGCCGCGGAACGGTCGGACGGCTTGCATGGCGTCGGGGCGAAAAGGCGGAAGTCGTCCGCAAGCCCGATTTCGCGCGAACGTCCGGACTGCCGCTGCCCGCCGCCGCCGAAATTCGTTCGGTTCGGATTCGGGCGGCCGGCTCCAACTGCCAAGCTCCGGATGCGTACCGGGTTCGTCTGAACGGAACGGAAGTCGGCGCGTTCGGACGGCTGGAATATTTCGACAGCCGCCAGTCGCTCGAGATTGGGCGCGAGCATTGGCATTTGCTCGGCCGAACGAACCGGCTCGAAGTGACGACGGGCGAGGAGGCTATGTGTATCGGAGGGTTCGTGCTGGAGATCGAAACGAACGACGGGACGGTGCGCAGCACGATATCCGACTATTTTGCGAACACGGATCGTTGGGATCGGTGGGGAACAAGAGCGGTGGACAAAATAGCCCCTCGGCAGACGGCGAGCGCAGAGCTTATGTTCGGATCGTAAGGGAGTGCGGACATGCCTTGCGCATGAATCGCCCTCGATCTGACGGGATGCCGCCGATTCGTACGGGCCTGAATCGGCAGAGTACGCATCCGGGCGTTGTTCATCGGATAGAAAACTCGACGCCGTACAAGCCGAGCGCCAGCTTTTCGGCCACTCGACGCGAGGAACGGTTTTCCCAAGACGTACTGTACATCGGAAGACTCCCGGCCTCGCGTACCGCCGACGCCCATCCGGCAACCGCCTCGCCGGCATATCCTTTCCCGCGGTATTCGTCCAGCGTTTCGAGCCCGGCTTCGTGCGCCCGGGGCGTAATGCGGACGCTGCGGCAAATCGAAACGGCCCGGTTGTCGCGCACGATCGCGATGCAGGGCTGAGCGTAGTCGATTTCCGCCCTCAGCCATTCGAAGCCGTCGCGCAATAGCCCGTCCATGTTTTCGCGGGTTATGCGGACCGCATCCGACGAAGTCGCCGCCATAGGCGGAATGACGTAACATGGCCCCATCTCGAAATTCCGACTTTGAAGAAGAGCCATATACGCATCGGCGCTTTTCGGCTTCGCCTCCAAATCGTTCAAGTCCGGCTCTTCCGCACACAGCGCCTCCAACCGCTCGACGATCGGATCCGGAACGTCGACGCGGAACCGGCAACATGTCGTGCCCGCGATCGTCCTTCCCAAATAAAAGCGGGGAGCCGGACCGCTTCCCGGCCAAGGCTCGTTGATATTGCGAAGCCGCGACCTTTCGTCCTGCGTAAACAGCGCATCGATATGAAGCTTCATCCATTCGTCGGCGCTTTTTTCGAGCTTTGTTCGATCGTTCATTTCATCGCTCCTCGATATCGAATATGCAAAAGATCGTATCATTTTTCGGACGTCCATGCCCGTAAAGTTTGAATAAAGCGAAAAATAACCTTTATGCCTTCAGGCACAAAAGTTATTTTCGCATCCTATTTTTTGGCGGCGATCGCTTTGTCGATATTTTCGTTCGCCTCGCGCAGCGCCGTATTGAGGTCGACCTTGTCGGCGGCGTAATCCCGGAACGCCTGCTGTCCGATCTTCTTGCCGTCGTTTTCATAGATCGAGTAGACGGGGGAAGGGGAGACCGTGCTTTTGAACAATGCTTCCACATGCTTTCCTTGCAAATATGGAACGTCCGCGCCGAACTGCTTCTTCGGTTCTTCGCCGAGTAACGGCGACATGCGCGCCGTTTTTCTCGCGCTCAGCAGCTGGACCTCGTCGGAAGTAACCACCTCGATCACCTTCATGACCGCTTCCGGATGTTTGGCCGTTTTCGAGACGATCAAGTTGTGGGAATCGAGCTTGCCCGATACGTTCGGCAAGTCTTTGTAGCTCGGGTATTGCGCGATATCCCAGTTGACGGTATTCGCAGCGCTGCCGATTTGCGCCATCAAATTCGTCGACGCGAGCATCGCCACGTTTTTCTCCTTGATGAACAGGTTGCCGGAAGCGGCCGCCGAAGGTTCCGGGCTCGGCTGGGCGTTGCCCGGTATCGATACGATCGTTTTGGCGAGCTCGAACACCCGTCTCCATTTGTCGGTGTCGATGCTCGCTTTGTCCGTCTTGCCGTCGACGTAGGCGAGCGAGTACGGGAAGCTCATCACGTAGCTGCTGGCCGGATCGAGTCCGCGGTATTGGACGCCTCCGTCAAGCCGCGTCAGCTGGCGGGCCAGCTCGATGGCATCGTCCCAAGTCATGCCGTCTTTCGGGTAGCTTTTGCTGAACTTGTCGAAAATGTCCTTGTTGTAGTACAACGCGTTAAACTGCATGGCGTAGGGGATGCCGTACAGCTCGCCTTTGTCCGATTTGACGGCGTCGATCGCGACGGGCTGGAAGCGCGCCAGGTTGAAGTTTCGGGACTTGACGTGAGGGGCAATATCGGCCAGCAGGTCCAACTGCTTCAGTTCCATGATGCCGGAATTCGGGGTAAGCAGCAAATCCGGCACCTCGCGCGCGGCAACCAGACTGTCGAGCGTGACGTCTTTGCCCGGCCGAAGGAGCTCCAGCCGAATGTTCGGATATTTGGCGCCGACCGGCTGAACGAACAACAGTTGGAAATCTTCGTCGGATATTTCGGCCCCGTTCACGAACACTTTTAACGTCGTAGGGACATCGGACTCGGTTTTGGCCGATTGAGTCGGAGCCGGGGATTGGGGGTTCGCTGCTCGTATTAAATATGTTGGTTAACTTGTCTATTTGTTATATCGGATAGCAGCGGTCCGAATATTTAGTTAACATAACAATTAATATGTAAACTTAAACCGTCATTCCTGAACCGAAATTTTCGCCCGCCTGGAAACGACAAAAGCTCCGCGCCGGCTGCAAGCGGACGCAAAGCTTTTGTCGGTTACCGTTTGGTCAGAGCGGTATACGGCTCGCCGCCGGATGTGCGGCCGGCGCTTTCCAATCGAACGGGTCTTACGATTTCGGCGTAATTGGCCTCGATATCGGAACGGATCGAATCGAGCAAATGAAGCGCATAGCTTCGTTCGTCGGGATCGGAAATCGTTCGGACGACATCTTCCAACAGTTTCAGCCTTGTTTCCGTGACGAATCTCATATCGATGCCCCTCGCTAGCCGCCATTGCTAAACCATTCGTCCGCTTCCGTAATTTTATGTCGAGATTGTCGAATCCGAACTGTATTGCGCTTGAATATCGGGCGGCGAGACGTTACGATGATACGGAACGGAAGGGCGACAAAGCGATGTCATACGACCGAGGAGGCGCTTATGTTTCATCAACAACGATACGACGGCACACGGGAGCAAAATTATGAATCGGTTATCCGGCAACTGCAGTCGCTGCTCGACGGGGAACCGGATCCGATCGCCAATTTGGCCAACGCGGCGGCGCTGCTCAAGCAATTTATGGACGATATCAATTGGGTCGGGTTTTACTTGCACCGGGACGGCATGCTCGTACTCGGGCCGTTCCAAGGACTGCCGGCATGCGTTCGCATCCCGCTCGGCAAAGGCGTTTGCGGGAAAGCGGCTCTGGAACGAACGACGGTTCGAGTCGCCGACGTCCATGAATTTCCGGGGCATATCGCTTGCGATGCCGCTTCGCTATCGGAAATCGTCGTTCCCGTCGTCGTGCGGGGCGAGCTGTACGGCGTTCTCGATATCGACAGCCCGATTCGCAGCCGTTTCGACGAAACGGATCAACATAATTTGGAGCGGTTCGTCGCCAAGCTTGGCGAATACTTGTAAGGCGGTCAGGCAGTCCGTTCGATCGGGCTGCTTTTTTTTCGCCGCGCTCATCGGCGTCCGCGAAACGTTCGGCGCAAATCCTCGACCCATGAGTCCGGAACTTTGCGTTCGTTCGGTCGTCTGCGCCTACGAAACGGTGCCCGGCTCGGATATAAAAATGTTGACGAACGGAATCCCGTTGCAAATTCGTTTCTTGCGATCTAATCTGAAACTACCGTGTTGCGCAGTCTGGATCCGTGTCGGAGGACGATCTATGAACATTATTCAGTCCGTGGAAGCGATCCGCAACGATCATACGCCCAGCTTGGAAAGCGGCGTGCTGCTCGTTCCTTGGACGCTGGCGACTATACCGGAAACGCCGCATTGGCATGACGAGCTGGAAATATGCTATTGCGTTTCCGGGAAAGGCGTGTTTTATTTCAAGGACCGGCAATACGAAATCGGCGCGGGCGACCTGATGATTATAAGCCAAATCGAGAGGCATACGTCCAATTCGGTGCGTGGCCATACGTGCTCCAATTTGTTTTTGTTTTTCCGGGCGAGCGCGATCGAGCGGATGGATTTCAATTTGCTTCGCCCGTTCATTTTCGACCGTGAGCGGTTTACGCACAAAATTCCGGGACATTTGCCGGTCGCGAAGGAAATCGGAAGCTTGATGCTGCGCATGCGGGACGAGCTCGAGCAGCGGCAACCGGCCTTCGGCCCCCCTGGTCAAAAGCATGCTGCTCCAAATTTGTTCGCTGCTGCTTCGCCATTACGACACCGATACGATCGACGCCTGGCACCAGTTTTATTCGAAATACGCGGTTGTCCGGTCCGGCTTGACGTATATTCAATCGCATTATCACGAAAATATAACGCTCGAACATGTCGCCGAAGCGATGGCGCTCAGCCCGTCGCGCACCCGCCATCTGTTTGTCGAAGTGATGGGGATGGGGGTTCGGGCGTATTTGATTCATTATCGCGTTCAGGCCGCGCAGCGTCTGCTCGTCCAGACGAATATGGCAGTCGAAGAAGTCGCCGAACGATGCGGGTTCCAAAGTGTTTCTTCGTTTTATCGCGAGTTTCGGAAGCGGGTCAAGGAAACCCCCGTTTCGTACAAAAAGCGGTGCCTCGGCCTGACCGGCGACGGTCCGCAATCGTAACCCGATACCGCCGCTGCGGTAGCTCATTTCGATTTAGCCCTTTGTGAGAACGATTCGGACGCTGTCGCCATTGTTCGGCGCGCGGTTTGAATTTACGATAAGGCTATCCCGAATAGAAAAGAGGAGTTGTCCATGGCAACAAAGACGGCTTTGCCTTATCGTTTCGAATTCGACCCGGCCGAAACGGCGGAAATCGCAGCGTGCAACAAGCGGCACGGATTCGCGATCGTGAAAGGCATGCTTCCGCCCGGCATGGCGGACATGCTGAAGGCGGAGGTGCGCCGCGTGCTCGAGCCGGTCGTACGATCGTCCGGCGCCGTTACGTTTACGCACGACCATTTTATCGAGTACTCTCCGGTGTTCGCTTCGCTCATGACGTACGAGCCGTATATGCGAATCGCCCGCGCCTTGTGCGACGACGAGCCGATGACGCTGAACCGGTCGGCCGCGATATACAAAAAGCCGGGCTGCGGTCCGATGGCATGGCACACGGACTGGGATCCGCTCTCGCACCCGTACCGGACGAACGCCGTGCTGAACAACTCGGGCGCATCCTCGATGTGGTTTTATTTGAACGGGATCGACGACGTGAGGGGGGGACTGGCGATCATTCCCGACTCCCATGCCGAAGACTGGCCGGCTCCCGACGGCTTCGAATTTACGGCCCGAAACAAATCGTTTTCCCGAAAAGGCGGCGCCTCCGGCCCCCACATCCGAATGGACGACGTTCCCGGAGCGATGCCCGTCATCGCCGAGCCTGGCGACCTGATCGTGTTCGCCGAGCGGACGTACCACGGGGTTTACCCGCACCGAGGAACGGAAACGAGACTCAGCTGCGGCATGAGCTTTCGCAAGCAAAGCTACAAGCCCGAGCAACTGTGGCCGATATCCGAATCGGCACGCAGCTTTATCGATTTTTGCGGGCCGGAGGTGAGGCCCTTCGTCGAAGGCTATTGGGGAATGGGCGGGAACTGGCAAAGCGAACCCCTGTAAATGAATAAACCGAACTGCGATAGGAAACGAGACTCGTTCGAAAGGCGGACGCGTCTCGTTTTTGTTTCGTTTCCCCGGCTTGCATGTCTTGAAGTACAGTTTTGCACAAACGGTCGAACAATACTTGTTCTGTTAGAACCGGAAGCCGTTACATATACTAGGAGTACGAAGACAAAATTCGACACGCCGGGGAGGGATGAGTCGATACTGGACGAACGCCGTACCGCCATTTTGGCCATTTTGCAGCAAACGCCGGGCTTTGTCACGGTTCAGCAGCTGATGGAACGTTTGAAGGTTTCCCGCCGCACTGTTTATTACGACATGGACAAAGTGAACGGCTGGCTAGCGGACAACGGCCTGGAGCCGGTCGAGTACGTCAGGGGGGCGGGCTTCCGTTTGCCGGAGGCGAGCCGGACCGGACTGCCGGAGCAGGCGCAGCGCATTCGTCCGTACGAGTACGCCTTGTCCCCGAAGGAACGGAAAGCGTGGATGGCGATCGTGCTGTTTACGAGGCCGGATGCGGTATTCGCACACGATTTGGCCGATTTTTTGCAGGTCAGCCGGATGACGGTGCTGCAGGACATGAAGCTGCTTCGAAACGAGCTTGATGTATACGGACTTACGGTGCGCGTCGACCGCAAAGCGGGCTATGTCGTCGAAGGCGAAGAAGGCGACAAGCGCAAGGCGCTGGCGCACTATTTGCCGCAGGTCATGGCGGACGCGAGCCGGAAGCAGTATCGTTCGCCGTTTCGCGGCGTCGTGCGCGGTCCGCTTGCCGACCGCCAACCGTCATGGCAAAGCGACGAGGAGCTGCTGGCGGAAGTATACCGGCTGGTGGCGGATTGCGAAACGTCGCTCGGGCTGGAATTTACGGACGAAACGGTGTTCGTGCTCGCGTCCCGGCTCGTCTTGTTCGCGTCCCGTCTGAAGCAGGGCGACGTCGTGAAGCTGGACGACGACGAAAAGGCGGTGCTGCGGCGTATGCCCGAATATAAAGGGGCGCAGCGGCTCGCAGGCGGGCTGGCCGACTTGTTCGACGTCCGGTTTCCGGATGACGAGGTTTGTTATTTGACGATGCATCTGCTCGGCGCGAAGCTGAACCGGCTCGACCCGCCGCAAGGCGGAGAAGAATCGGCGGCGCACGGGGAAGCGGCTGCGCTCAAGGCGCTGACGGGCCGGATCGTCGACCGGTTCGAGCAGCTCGCCTGCGTCTTTTTCGAGCGGCGCGCGGAGCTGGAGGAGCAGCTGTTTTTGCATATCAAGCCCGCCTATTACCGGATCAAGTACGGCTTCGAGGTCGAGCATCCGCTGCTGGACACGATGCGGACAAAGTACCGCGAGCTGTTCGAGCTTACGCGAAAGGCGGTTCAGCCGCTGGAGCATATGATCGGCCGTGCGGTGGGCGACGACGAGACGGCGTTTATCGCGATGCATTTCGGCGGCTGGCTGCGGCGGCAAAACGCGGAGCCGATCCGGCGGCGCAAAGCGGCGATCGTATGCGTCAACGGCATTTCGACTTCGCGAATGCTGCGCATTCAGCTGGAAGGGCTATTCCCGTATCTCGACATCGTCGCCGTCTTGTCGCTTCGCGAATACGAAAAGTTTCGCCAGCCGGTCGACGTCTTGTTTTCGACCGTGCAGCTGCAAAGGGCCGAGGCGCCGGTATTCGTCGTGAACGCCGTGCTGTCCGATCGGGAAAAGGCCCATCTGCTGCACGAGGTGAACCGGCGGCTCGAAGCGAGCGCGCCAGGCGCGGCGAATCCGATCGGCGGGCTGGTCGAGCTGATCAAACGGTATGCGGACGTGAAGGACGAGAACGGCTTGACCGAGGCGCTGGCCGGCTACTGGTCGGCGGCGAACAAGCCGGATTACGCGCAGCCGGGCAATCCGAGCCTGGCGCAGCTGATCCCGCTTTCGCGCATCCGGTTCGTCCGCAAACTGCCGGACTGGCGGGAGGCGATCGAACGGGCGGCCGAGCCGCTGCTTGAAGACGGATATATCGAGCGGCCGTATATCGCGGCGATGATCGACAAGGTCGAACGGCTCGGTCCGTATATCGTCATCGCTCCCGACGTCGCGATCGCGCATGCGAAGCCGGACGAAGGGGTGCTGCGCACCGGGATGAGCCTGCTGCTCGTGCGCGAAGGCGTGCCGTTCTCGGCGGAGGCGAAGCATCGCGTCCGGGCGCTGTTCGCGCTCGCGAGCGAAGACGGCGAGTCGCATTTGACCGCGCTATCGCAGCTGACGACGCTGCTTCGCGACGAAGCGAACCGGGAGCGGCTCGCCGGCGCGGACCGCGCGCAAACGATCGCCGCGATGTTCGAACAAGCCGCTGTCGACGCAACAGACGGAGAAAGGGGAACAGACGCATGAAATTTTTAACGGCGGATTTGATCGCCTTCGATATCGAGGCGAACGGGCCGGAGGACGCCATTCGGGCGGCCGGCAGGCTGCTGGCGGCTTCGGGAGCGGCCAGCGACGATTATACGGAGGCGATGGTGCAGTCGTTTCATGAGAAAGGGCCGTACTTCGTGCTCGCTCCGGGAATCGCGCTGCCGCACGCCAAAGCGGAAAGCGGCGTGAACGAGGCGTCCGTCTCGTTCGCGAGACTGAAACGGCCGATTCCGTTCGGGCACAAGTCGAACGATCCGGTCGATCTCGTTTTCGCACTCGGCTCGGCTTCGAACGCCGACCATATCGCGATGCTTCGCAAGCTGACGATGCTTTTGAACGACCCGGCCAACATCCAGGCGCTGCGCGAGGCGAATACGCCGGAAGCTGTGCAGGCGCTCATTTTGCAGGAACGCTGATCGGGCCGCGACCAATAGACAAATACGAACATGCGCCGAAACCGGCAACTCCCGGCGGCGCTTCCAAGGAGGATACCGACATGGTCAAACTGTTGTGCGTTTGCGGACTCGGTCAAGGAACGAGCCTTATTTTGCGGATGAATGTGGAGACGGTGTGCCGCGATCTCGGCGTTCAGGCGGATGTCGAGCATACGGACGTTTCGTCCGCGAGCGGCGTCGCCGCCGACTATATTTTGACGAGCAACGAGCTGGCGCAAAGCTTGCAAGGCCATTCTGCGAAAATCGTCGTCATCGACAACTATTTCGATATGAACGAAATCAAGAGCAAACTTAGCGAAGCGCTTCAATAAGAACGATAACGGAGAGAGGGATTGGCGATGGATATCATTTTCTGGATTGCCACGAACGTATTCGGCACGCCGGCCATTCTGCTCGGGGCGATCGTACTGCTCGGCCTGCTTCTGCAAAAAAAGACGACGAGCCAAATCGTCAGCGGGACGTTCAAAGCGGTCATCGGTTTCTTGATCATCGGCGCCGGTTCCGGCGTCATCGTAAACGCGCTGAACGTGTTCGAGCCGATGTGGAAAGAAGTGTTCGGGCTGGAATCGGGAACGCTGGGATCGTTTCTCGGCCAGGAAAAATTTAACGCGCAGTACGGCAGCGCTGTTACGCTGGCGATGTTTCTCGGCTTCCTGATCAACGTGCTGCTCGCCCGGTTTACGAAATTCAAATATATTTATTTGACCGGTCACATGATGTTTTGGACGTCGACCGTGTTCGCCGGGGTCGTCGTTCATACGGCCGGGGACGTGGCGTTTTGGAAGCTCGTTCTGTTTTTGGCGGTCGTGCTCGGATTGTACTGGACGTTCCAGCCGGCGCTGACGCAGCCGCTGATGCGGAAAATTACCGGCAACGACAATATCGCGCTCGGCCATACGTCGGCGTCGGTCGCGCTGCTCGGCGGCTTGCTCGGTAAAGCGTTCGGCAACAAGCAGAACGATTCGGAAAAGCTGAAAGTGCCGAAAGGGCTCGAGTTTTTGCGCGATTCGAACGTCATTACGGCGCTCAGCATGGGCGCGCTGTTTCTGATCGGCGCCATCGTCGTTTCGTTGAAAGGAACGCCGGGGGCGCAAGAGCTCGTGAAAAAAGCGGGCGATCAAAACTTCATCATCTATTCGATCGTTCAATCGTTTACGTTTGCCGGCGGCATCGCCATCGTACTGATGGGCGTGCGGATGTTTATCGGGGAGCTCGTCCCGGCGTTCAACGGGATCGCCACGAAAATCGTCCCGGGCGCCAAGCCGGCGCTCGACAGCCCGGTCACGTACCCGTATGCGCCGAATGCGGTCATCCTCGGGTTTATCGGCGGCTTCGTCGGGGCGCTGATCTGGCTCGTCGTACTCGGCAACACGGTGTCGTACGTGTTCGTTCCGACGATGATCGTGCTGTTTTTCCACGGCGCGACGGCCGGCGTGTTCGGCAACGCGACCGGCGGTACGCGCGGCGCGCTGCTCGGCGGCTTCGCGACGGCTACGATCGTCGCCTGGGGACAGTTCATCATGGTGAAGTTCCTTATCTCGTCGACGATTCCGGATACGGCGATGTGGGCGGCCGACTCGGACATGTTCATTATCGGTCCGATGATCAGCTTCCTCGCCAAGCTGCTGTTTTAACGGATTATTCGGTTTCGCGGCATACGGAAAGGCGGCTTCCCGCGGGAGGCTGCTTTTCCAGCCGTATGGCAGGCAGCTTACGAAAGGGACGATGCCGTCCGGACAAACGTTGCCGGTACGCGCGAATCTCGTTTGTTAGATGCATTAATTGTTAATGTCATTAAGTTTGGAAGGGAGTAGGGAGACATGAGCTTTATTCGGACTTTGGAGGGAGACATTTCGCCGCAGTCGCTCGGATTCACGTATTCGCACGAGCATATCGTATGCCGGCCGGCCTTCTGGGCGGAACGGGGCGAGTCGGACTTGCTGCTGGACGATCCGGAAAAATCGAAGCTCGACGTCGCCGATTTCAAAGCGTGCGGCGGCGAAGCAATCGTGGACGCGACGGCGGTCGATTACGGCCGCGACGTGGAAGCGGTGCGCCGGATCGGGCTCGAAACCGGCGTCAAAATCGTCGGCACGGCCGGGTTCAACAAAAGCTTTTTGTGGGACGCCCGGATCAAGGAGGAGCTGAAGCCGATCATCGGCGATTACGCGACGTACGCGGAATGGATCGACAAGGCAACGATCAACGAGCTGACCGAGTTCGTCGTCCGCGAAGTCGAGGAAGGGCTGGAAGGGACGCCGTTCAAAGCGGGCCAGGTGAAGTTCGGCACCGGCTACAACCGGATTACGCCGCTCGAGGAGAAAACGCTGCGCGCCGTCGCACGGGCGCACCACGAGACGAAGGCGCCGATTCATTCCCATACGGAGGTCGGCACGATGGCGCTGGAGCAGCTCGAGCTGCTGCGGAGCGAAAACGTCGACCTTCGCTACGTCAGCCTCGGTCATATGGACCGCAACCCCGATCCGTATTTGCACGAGCAGCTCGCCAAGGCGGGCGTTTATCTCAGCTTCGACGGTATCGGCAAAATCAAATACGCGCCGGAGAGCACCCGCATCGCGTTGATTCTCGAGCTCGTGCGCAAAGGGTACGAGGATCAAATTTTGATCAGCGGCGATACTGCGCGCAAGACGTACTACAAGCATTACGACCACGGCCTCGGGCTGGAGTACATCAAGGCGAAATGGCTGCCGCGCTTCGTTGATGAAGCGAACCGGGCCGGCTTCGACGGCGACATGCTGGCGGACAAATTTTTCGTGAAAAATCCGGCGGCTTGCTTTTCGTTCAAAAAGTAAGTCGTAGGACGAGATAGTGCTCGAAGGAGCGTTATCTCGGCGGGAGCGCGACAATTTTGCAGGTATAGTGTTCGAAAGAACACTATCAACGCGGATTCGGGGCATCGAGCACATGAATAGTGCCGGATAGTGTTCAAAGCAGCACTATCTCGACGGGAGTGCGTCATTTTTGACGGTATAGTGTTCGAAAGAGCACTATCGGCGCGGACTCGGGGTCCATCGAAAAGCTACAGGAGAGGAGGGCGTACGTCGTGCAATTTCAATACGAAAACGCTTATGACGTGAAGGCGCGCATCGCCGAAAAGAAAGTCGCGATTTTGCCGGTCGGCGCCGTCGAGGCGCACGGTTCGCATCTGCCGCTCGGCACCGACAACTTGCTGGCGGAGCGAATGGGCGCAAAGCTGGCCGAGCTGACGGACAGCTACTTGCTGCCGACGCTGCCGTACGGCCAAGTATGGAGCTTGCGCAACTTCCCCGGCAGCCTGAGCGTCTCGAACGAGTCGATGGCGATGCTGCTGACCGACATCGGCGAAAGTTTGCATCGTCAAGGCTTCCGCGTTTTCGTCATGCTCAGCGGCCATCTCGGCAACGGTACGGCGCTGAAGGAAGCGGCCCGGCGGCTGTACGAAAAAACGCCGGAGCTGAAAGTGTACCACTTTTTCTATCCCGGCTCGAAGGAGGCGACGGCCCGCGTCCGCGAATCGTCGCCTTTGCACGGCTCGTATTTTCACGCGTGCGAGATCGAGACGTCGTATATGCTCTATTTGGCGGACGAGTTCGTTGACATGGACAAGGCGATATGCGATATTCCCCATATTACCGAGGAAGCGGACTGCACGCCGACGCCGTGGGAGTCGTTTACCGAAACGGCGGTGCTCGGCGATGCGACGCTGGCGACTCGCGAGAAGGGCGAAACGATATTGACGGCCAGCTTGAAGGCGATGGCAGATATGGTGAACAAGGCGAAACGCGAAGCCGAAGCCGGACGTTAAGCCCGTACAGAGAGAAGGAGTGAGAGGGAACGATGATTGACGCTTATTTCCAATCGATCGAAACGATGCTCGGCCGCGTGCTGGCTTCGGAAAAAGACCGGATGCGGCAAGCGGCGTCGAAGGTGGCGGACTGCATCGCGGAAGGCGGCATCGTCCATTTGTTCGGATGCGGCCATTCGCATATTTTGACGGAGGAAGTGTTTTACCGCGCCGGCGGGCTCGTGCCGATCCGGCCGATCTTCTACGAGCCGCTCATGCTGCACGAAGGCGCGGTCCGCTCGTCGGAGCTGGAGAGGCAAAACGGTCTCGCCTCCGCTTTCATGGACGGGCAGGACATTCGCGAAGGCGAAGTGATGTTCGTGCTGTCCACGTCGGGACGCAATCCGGTTCCGGTGGACGCGGCGCTGGCGGCCAAGGCGAAGGGGGCCTATACGATCGGCATCACCTCGTTCGAATATTCGGGCAGCCAGCCTTCGCGCCACGTCAGCGGCAAACGGCTGTCCGACGCGGTCGATCTGGCGATCGACAACAAGGCGGCCAAAGGCGACGCCGTGCTGACGCACGAGCGGGTGAAGGTGCCGTTTACACCGACGTCGACGGTCGTCGGCGCGACGATTTTGAATGCGGTGTTCGCGCAGGCGATCGCCGATTTGGCCGAACGCGGCATCGAGCCGCCGGTTTATTTGAGCGGAAATATCGACGGAGCGGACGCGCACAACGAGGCGCTCATCGCCCGATATCGCGGGCGCATTCCGCTGCTGTCTTGACATAGGGAGGAAAACGGCATGATCAGCAAAGAGTTGACCGTATTGAACGAGCAAGGGTTTCACGTCCGTCCGGCGCAGCTGTTTACCGAGAAGGCGGCGCAGTTCGAGTCGAACGTGCGGGTGCGCAGCGAAGCGGGCGAGGCGGACGGCAAAAGCATGCTGGAGCTGATGACGCTCGGGCTGGCGCGGGGATCGCGCCTGACGGTGGAGGCGGACGGACCGGACGAGGCGGAAGCGCTGCAGGCGCTGGCCGGACTGATCGAAGACCGTTTCGGTGAAGACTGATGGCGGGCGAAACGATCATTGCCGGCATCGGCGTCTCGGAAGGCATTCGGATCGGCCGCGCGTACCGGCTGGACGAACCGGCCGCCGCCGGCGGGACGTCGCGCGAGGCTGAGTCCGCGTCTTCCGCTGCCGGGCGAAGCGGCAAACAATCGCAGCCGGCCGCCGTCGGCGAAGCGCCTTCGCCGCTCGACGCGGCGGCGGAGGAGCGCCGGCTGGAGCAGGCGCGCGACCGCAGCGCGGAGCAGCTCGAGGCGCTGGCCGAGCAGGCGCGCGAGCGGCTCGGCGACGACAAGGCGGCGATCGTCGTCGGCCAGCGCAGCTTCCTGAGCGATCCGGCGTTTTATCCGGCGATCGCGAAGCTCGTGCGGGAGGAAGGCCGCAGCGCGGAGGAAGCGGTGCGCGAAGTCGTCGAGCGGTTCGCCGGGAAATTCGAGGCGATGAGCAACGCGTACATGCGCGAGCGGGCGGCCGACATCCGCGACGTCGGCAAGCGGCTGCTGGACGCGCTCCGCGGCGAAGACGCCCAGGCGGGCCTGGCCGGGCTGCGCGAGGAAGCGATCCTGGTGGCGGAAGACTTGTCGCCGTCCGAGACGGTGCAGCTCGACAAGCGGTACGTGCTCGCGTTCGTGACCCGCACCGGCGGCAAAACGTCGCACACCGCCATTTTGTCCCGCTCGCTCGGCATTCCTGCGGTCGTCGGCGCGGGCGATCCTTTGGACGCCGTTCGCACCGGCGACACCCTCATCGTCGACGGAGCGTCCGGCCATTGCATCGTCAGGCCGGACGAGACGACGATTCGCGAGTACGAGGCGCGCATGGTCGCGGAGCGGGACCGGCTCGCCGCGGAGCGCGAAACGCGGCTGCGCCCGGCGCAATCGGCGGACGGCCGGCGCGTCGAAATCGGCGCGAACATCGGCACGGTCGCCGAGGCGGCGAACGCCGCGGATAGCGGAGCCGACGGCATCGGCCTGTACCGCACCGAGTTTTTGTTCATGGGGAAAGACCGGCTGCCGGACGAGGAAGAGCAGTATGCCGCCTACCGCGAAGTCGCCGTGCGAATGGAGGGCCGGCCGGTCGTCATTCGCACGCTCGACATCGGCGGGGACAAGGCGCTGCCGTATTTGGATTTGCCGAAGGAGGCGAACCCGTTTCTCGGCTACCGCGCCATCCGCATCGGCTTGGACCGCGAGGAATGGCTGCGTACGCAGCTGCGGGCGATCGCCCGGGCAAGCGCGCACGGCGACGTTAAAGTGATGTTCCCGATGATATCGGGACTGGACGAATGGCGGCGGGCGAAGCGGCTGTTCGACGAAGAGCTGGCAAAGCTCCGCCTCGAAGGAAAGCCGGTCGCGGAACGGATCGAAACCGGCATTATGGTCGAAATTCCGTCGGCCGCGCTGCTCGCAGACCGGTTCGCCCGCGAAGTCGATTTTTTCAGCATCGGCACGAACGATCTCGTGCAGTATACGCTGGCGGTCGACCGGATGAACGAGAAAGTGGCGCCGCTGTACGACTATTTCCATCCCGCCGTGCTCGAGCTGATCAAACGCGTGATCGATGCGTCCCATGCGCACGGCAAATGGACCGGCATGTGCGGCGGCATGGCGGGCGATCCGCTCGCGGCCCCGCTGCTGCTCGGCTTCGGGCTGGACGAATGGAGCATGGACGCCGGCTCGATCCCGAAGGTGAAACGCGAGCTGGCCGGTCTGGACAGCGGCGCATGCCGCGAGCTGGCCGAACGCGCGGTAACGCTCGACACGCCGGAGGCGGTCCGGGCCGAGTTGAAGCGGTACGCAAGCAAGGTCTAACGAGAAGAGAAGGACGTCTGCAAGCAGACGTCCTTCTTCGTCGTTTTCGGCCGTTTCTTCGGCAACCCGCGGCGTTTATCCTGCATCCGGCAAGGCAATAATGGTAAACAGCGAAAAGTGGAACCGGGGGACTGAGCCTGTCGGTCACCAATAAACCGTTGACGGTACATGACGATTTCGTGGCATCGGCGAACGTGCTTCTTCGGACCGACTTGCCCCGCAATTTGGAGCAAATCAAGCACGACCTCGGCGAAAGCGACGACATCGTCATCCGCGAAATCCGTTCGCGTGCCTCCGACGAGCCCGCGGCGGCCGTCGTCTATACGGACGGCTTGGTGGAAGCTTCCGCAATCAACGATTTCATAATGGAGGCGCTGGCGCTATCCCTCGCAAGCGGGGAGGAAGGAGCCGTCCCGGATACGTCCGCGTTGGTCCGAGCGCTTGTCGCATCGGTCGGCTCGATTCAAAGCCGGCATGCCCGCACCCAAAGCCGATGTATTGGCGGATCTTTTGGTCAAAAACGATCTCCGCGGCGTATTCGGCCACGGTTCGAGACAGATCGCCGCTTACGCGCGCATCATGCGCGACGGGTTGATTAACCCGAATCCCGAGCCGAGAATCGCAACCGAAAGCCCGGCCGCGGTTGTTGTCGACGGCGTCGGAGGTCTCGGCTATTTTCCGGCCTATAGGGCGGTGGCGGAACTGATCGACCGGTGCAAAGACAACGGAATCGCCGCGACCGTTACCCGCAATCACGGTCATATCGGCGCTGCATCGCGATAACGAAGAAAACGGGCGTCCATACGGGCGCCCTAATTGTGTTGGCAAAAGAAACGCAGCAGTCGACATCAGGGCGGCTGAACATGCAGCTCCCGATTTGCGAGATGTTTCCGATTCATCGGTACTTCGTCCGGTATTCCGAAGGGGTCATGCCCGTCTTGCTGCGGAAAGATCTGGAAAAATAATGGATCGAAGAGTAGCCGTACTTTCGCGCGATTTCGGTTATGGTGAGATCGGTGAGGCATAGATCGTCGGCAATACGGAGAAACTGGACTTGCCGGATATACTCATGGGGCGTATACCCCGTGTCCTTCTTGAACAAATCGTGAAACCGGCTTTTTCCCAGTCCGAGCTCCTTCGCCAACCGATACAGCGCCGGCTCGGTTTGTTCCGGCGGCAGCCGTTCGAGCGTTTCGAGAATTTTCCCGATTCGGGGGTCGTGCGTCAAATCGGCTTTCGCGGCAAACGACAGGTAGTGGTGAAGAAAGGTTTGAAACGCTCCGTTATACTGCAAAATGTCGATCGGATTTCGATCGTCGAGCAGCTCCGGCGGAGGGGTCAGCGCGTTGAAATAGGATACCCATAACGGGATATTGTTCACGCGGGTCACTTCTTGAATCCGCAAATCCGGAAGAGGGGAAGCGAGTTCTTCCCGGAACGAACCGACCGCGGTAAAATAGTTTCTCTGGTAGCGAAATTTCGGTCTGCTGACATAGCTCCAGTCGAAATAGGCGCAGCGCTGAACCATCGGCTGTTGCCGATCCGATTCCCAACGATGGACGGCTCCGGCGGGAATATAAACCAGCGTTCCGGGAACGAGCGGATGCTCGTTGCCGTTTAGCCGCAATATTCCGACGCCGGATTCGACGAGCACGACGACATGGGCGTAGCATTTGCGCAGCGGGCTCGATTCGTTTGCGGCGAATTCGTATTTTTGCGCAAACAGGAGAAGCGGATTAAATTCCGAATAACGCGTCAAATAGTCCATCCTGAAGCGGTACACCGGAATCCTCATGCATTGCACCTCCTCTTGCAGGCTGATTTCATCTTAAATGGGGCAGCTCTTTCCAGCAAGCCCGCATCGCACAAAATGATTGGAAAAAAGGATAAATGTCGCGTTCCTTCGCCAAAGACATTCCCTCCGTCGATTTCTATAATGAACGTATGTGAAAGGGCTTTCCCAAATGAAGAGAGGGGTGTTTCTGTGGTTCGCCAGAGCAATCTTTCGGTTATGCGGATCGCCGGATTGACATCATTTTTGCTGCTTGCCGGTTGCGGACGGCAAACGGACGGCTCGCCGGCCGTTTCGAAGCCCGCCGGGCGGTCCGACGCCGGGACGACCGTCAACGGGACGACGCTCGATACCGGACTTACCGCCCGCTTAAGCCTTTACATGGATCTAAGCCTGTCCGATGAATGGCTCCGGCAGTTCGTCATTGATCCGGTGCGGAAAAAGTTTCCGAATATGACGATCGACATCGTCCGCAAAAAGGAGGGAGCCGGCCCCGGCGACCTGGTCGCGGCGGGGAGCTTTCCGGATTTATTATACAGCAGCACGCCGAGGCTGACGCAATATCGGGATCTGGGCTTGCTTTACGATATGAGGGAATTGAGTAAAAAGCATAACGTTCCCCTCGATCGGCTGAACAAGCCGGCTCTGGACGCACTGGAACAGTGGGGCAGGGGCGGAGAGCTGTACGGCCTGCCGTTGTGGGTCAATTATACGGCTTTATACTATAATAAAGATCTTTTCGATCGTTTCGGCGTACCGTATCCGAAGGACGGCATGACGTGGGACGAAACGATCGAGCTTTCCAAGCGGCTGACGCGAAGCGACGGCAATACGGCCTACCGAGGGCTGGATATCCACGACATGAACGGCCTATACAGCCAATTGTCGCTGCCTTACGTCGACCCGAAAACGGACGCCGCGCTTCTCGATACCGACGGGTTCAAAACCGTTTATGCGACGATGCAGAAGCTGTACAGCATTCCGGGAAACGGGAACCGGACACCCGCGAAGGACGCCTTCTTGAAGGACATGACGCTCGCGATGTGGCCGATGTATGCGGACGTTCCCGCCTGGATCAACGATTTGGTCGCCAAGGGCACGCCGTTTAACTGGGATATGGCGCAAATGCCGAGTTTTCCCGCGAGGCCGGGAGTCGGCTGGCAAGTCGATTCGCATAACCTTCACGTCACCAGCACCAGCGCAAACAAAGAAGCCGCCTTCAGCGCCGTCGCCTATTTGTTATCCGCGGAGCCGCAGCTGGAGCTGGCGAAATACGGACTTCCGCCTTCCTTGAACGATGACGAATGGAATCGGCACTTTGGAGAAGGGATGCCGATTTTCAAAGGAAAGCATATCGAAGCCGTTTTCAAATCGAAGCCGGCGCCGAAGTATACGATGACCCCCTATGACTCGATTGCGATGAGCGCGTTCACCGGCTCGTTTAAGGACGTCGAATCCGGAGTCAAGGACATCAATACGGCGCTGAGGGAAGCGAAAGAAACGGCCGATCGGAACATTCGCGAGAAGAAAGCAAGCGAAAACAAAGGGAACATGATCGGATTCTAATCCGGCAAGTTCCCGGACCTCGCCCCTGCTTCGTACGAAGATCGGACATTGTCGTACATGAGATGCAATATCATGCCGGTCGCCGCGTGGCCCAGGTTATGGCAATGGTCCATCCACATGCCCGGATTGTCCGCGACGAAAGCCACTTCGTACGATTCGCCGGGCAGCACGTTTAACGTATCGGTTACCCATGGCGTTTTCACTTTCCCGCCGTTTTTCTTGAGCACCGTCATATGATGCCCGTGCAGGTGCATCGGATGCTCGGCCAAACTTTTATTCACAAATGTCGTTTTGACCGTATCGCCTTCTTGGACGACGAGAGTCGGCACCCGGGGGTAGACCTCTCCATTGATCGTCCATAAAAAATGAAACTTGCCGTTATAAAAGCCCATTTCGTTACCGAGAATCAGTCGGAACTCCCGATCGAACGTTTTCGCCGCGGTTACCTCGTTTGCGACGGGACGGCCGTAATCGGACGGGTCAAACAGTGCGGATTCCGCCCGGAAGACCGGTTTCTCCGGAAACGTATCGGCATAAAAAACGATGCCCGGATTGCTGTCGTTGTTGTAATCGCCGAGTTTGAAGTAGACCGGATGGTTCGGCATCGTGAAGGTTACGTCGTACCGGCCGCCCGAACCAAGCCGAAGCGCCGTTTGATCGGACAGCGGCTGCGGGTTTCGAATCCGCATCCCGTCAATGCTTTCGATTCGGAAATCGGTTCCTTGCAAAAGGTATTTTTGCGAAAGGTTATGCGTATTGATGAGCCTCAGCTTTACCTTCTGACCCGGCTTCACCTGCTTCCACTGCACGGCATCTTGATTTCCGAAAGCATGCTTGTACCCTTGGTCGGTCGTCCAGCGATGATTGATAACGGTAAACTGTTCGTCGAAGGCTTCGGCGTCCTGTTTAGGCTCCACGATCAGCGCGCCGAAAAGTCCTTTCACCACTTGCTCCGCCGCTTGCTGATGGGAGTGGAACCAGTAGGTTCCTTCCTGATCGGCGCGAAACTTGTACGTGAATGATTGCCCCGGTTTCACGATATTTTGGGTCATCCCCGGCACGCCGTCCATCGCATTCGGCACGTTATAGCCATGCCAATGAATGGTAACCCCGCTATCGATATCTTGATTGATCAGCTTCACTTCGACCATATCGCCATGCTTGACCCTAAGCTCGGGAGCGATTT
Organism: Paenibacillus sp. GYB003; assembly: GCF_036577625.1. Classification (NCBI taxonomy): domain Bacteria; kingdom Bacillati; phylum Bacillota; class Bacilli; order Caryophanales; family Paenibacillaceae; genus Paenibacillus; species Paenibacillus sp. GYB003. The sequence continues at coordinate 208,584 of NZ_JARBDC010000052.1, forward strand.
CGCCGTTATAGGTCCAGGCATCGACGACGGCTCCGGAAGCAAGCGTTATTTTTTTCCGCTGTGCCACCAGTTCGAATGTCACATCGGCAGGATCCGAAATGGTTCCTGTCAGAGCGGCCACTTCCACGGTGCCGGCCGGATGATTCGAATGATGCTGATGATGATTAGGAGAGCCCCCGGACATCCGGGTAGCCGTACCGCCCCCTTCGTCAATCCGGTCGTGATTCATCATGTCGGACGCTTCCGGCAGCTTGGAGGCGTTGACGCCTACAAGTACGTTGAATACGAGGATGGCGATGGCTACGGCGAAGGAGAGCATGCTTGCAAATGCGAATTTTAGCAGCCTGGCAGCAAACCCGCGTTGAAGCTGTTCCCCCCGTATAATCCGAAGGTATCTTCTTCTTGCCCATATAGCCGGCACAATCAAAAGGAGCGCAACCAGCATGAACCGCCGAACGATCTCAACCGGTCCGGGCAGCACCGGCTGGGCAAAGACGGTGCCGAAGGCGGAAATGCCGGAGGCGAGCGCTGCCGCCAAAAAGGAAAGCGCCACAGAAGGACGGGCCACCGTGCGCAGCGCCGTCTGCGTCGGCGGTTCCCCGCCGGATTCCCGCAAGCTTTTCAGCTTAGGCAGTATCGTCGACGCCAAATACAATTGAGGGAGCAGCGTCAAGGGGATAAGCGCTTTGACGGTGCCCTCCACAAACAGCCAGCCGCTTGTAACGAGCCGGCCGACGATTGCCGTGTACCACAGCGCGCTTAGAAGCAGCGCCGCGCCGCCCGTCCAGAGCAAGAAGGTTTTTCTGGCTTTCAAGCTTCGGTTGGTCGGGCAGTAGGGGAGCCCTACCGCCGTTATGCCGGCAATTCCCCATAGCAGGGTCATCCCTACCGTAAAAATGATGCTGTCCATGTTCAAATCCTCCCGACGGCTTCTTTGCTTTCTATCGTACCGGCGAAATGTTGCGAACTTGTGGTGAAACTATTTACACATTGTGGGGCTGCCGATATTGTATAAAGGGGAACGAAGAACGACGTCCAGGGGTGGGGAATGGGAATCAAGGTTCTGATCGTAGAAGATGAATTCAAAATCGCGTCGCTTATGGAATCGTTTCTTCAAGCCGAAGGCTACGAAGTCTTGACCGCGACGGACGGCAAAACCGCCTTGCAGCTTTATACCGTACATAAGCCGGATATCGTTCTGCTGGACTGGATGCTTCCGCAAATGAACGGACTGGATCTATGCCGGCAGCTCAGACAGACAGGGGCTCCCGGCATCGTTATGGTCACGGCCAAATCCGAGGAAACCGACAAAATCGTCGGCCTCGAAATGGGAGCGGACGATTACTTGACGAAGCCTTTCAGTTTGCGGGAGCTTTCCGCACGCATCCGCTCGTTGTTGAGACGACTGAACAGAAGCGACAATGACGGTTCCGGCCATGTGCTGCGAAGAGGCGATCTTACGATTCACGAGGATCGTTTGCAGGTATTCAAAGGGGCGGAGGAGCTGCATCTCACGCCGACCGAATTCAAGCTCCTGCACCTGCTGGCGTCAAAGCCCGGTCGGGTGTACAGCCGCATGCAGCTGCTGCAGCATGCTTTCGTGGAGGAGTTTATCGTCGACGAACGGACGGTCGATTCCCATATCAGCAAGCTTCGAAGGAAGCTCGAGGGCGGCAGCCGGAGCTCCGACTATATTCAAACGGTTTACGGATTCGGCTATCGTTTTGGAGCGGAACATGAAAATTAGAACAAAGCTGATTTTGTCGATGACCGTTTTGCTCGTCTTCATCCTGCTCTTTCCGCTGGCTGTCACGCATATTCAATTTTATATTTCCCGGGATTACGCTTATCGGGAAAATAAAGCCGCCTTCGAAGCTTTGCGGGAGGAATTCGGCCGGTATTACACGGAGCATGGCGATACATGGGAACGGGTAGAGAACGCTTCGTTCGAATCGATACGCGATTTTGCCGAAGTTCTCCTGTACGCGGACGGATTTCCGCTGTACCGGCAAGGCCGTCTGAGCGTCGACGAGCTTCGGAATGACGGCTACCCGTTGGTGATCCGCTCGGGCCAACAAAAGGTAGGCCGTCTTTATGTGATGAACGGCGAGCAATACAAAACCTACGAGTTCAAAAAAGAGTGGTACGGCATCTTGCCCAATATCGGCATCGCGTCGCTGCTCTTCACCTGCGTCGCCGCCCTGCTGTCCATCTTTTTATTGTCGTGGAGACTGACGCGCCCCATTCGCATAATTATCCGAGGGATCGAAGGCGTCAAGAAAGGGGACAACGCCGCAGTTTTCCCCGTCCGAAGAAAGGATGAATTCGGGTCGATCTCGAGGGCGCTCCGGGACATGAACGAATCGTTGGCGGATGCGGAACGTGCCCGGAAGCAGCTTCTGTCGGACGTCGCGCACGAATTGAAAACCCCGCTCATGATAATCCAGGGAGAGCTGGAGCTGGCCCAAGAAACGGGGGCGCAACTGACTCCGGATAAACAATCCTCCATCCTCGACGAAGTTTTGCGGCTGTCCCGATTGGTCCATGAGGTGCTGGATTTATCCAAGCTGGAGGCAGGCATGGCGGAGCTTCGTCGGGGACCGGAGAATCTCGCGGCGCTGCTCGAGGATTTGACGGAAAAAACCCGGTTTTTGGCGGAGGAAAAGCAAATCCGGTTCACATTGCAGACAACGGAGGACGAGATTCGCGTCTCTGCGGATAAATCGCGCATCCTCCAAGCTTTGTACAACCTGCTAACGAACGCTATTTATTACACGAACCCCGGCGGTCTGATCCGGGTATCGCTTGATCGGGTGGAGCTGCCGGATAAGCATCAACAATATGCGCGAGTCCGGATAGAAGATTCCGGAGTCGGCATATCCGAAGAGGATCTCCCCCATATTTTCGACCGTTTCTACCGGGCGGACCACGCCAGGGCGCGACCGACCGGCGGCACCGGGCTCGGGCTCGCCATTGCGAAGCAAAATATTGCTGCTCATCAGGGCTGGATCGACGTGCGGAGCGAGGAAGGGCAAGGATCCGAGTTTATGGTTTATTTGCCCGTCATTTCTTCTTAAATCGGGATTCATTGCGGCGCGGGAGCGACCCCGGCGATGTTCGGCGCAGCAGGGCCGGCGGATCGTCTCCGCCGGCCCCGGCCGTTAAGGCATGCCCCGTTTCGACTCGAAACGAATGTCGGATACGGTCGTTTTCGTATAAAGCCCGGCATCCTCCGAAAACGCCGCAACCCCCGCCCGGAGCGACTTCTCCAGATTAACGCTCATCCCCGAACGGCCGGGATTGCCATTGACGGGCACCCATGCGCCGTTTTTCTCGTAAAACCCGACAAACCGGTTTCCGGTTTTCTCCAGCTTCAAGCGGACGGGGAATACGGTATAGTCTCCCTTGATTTCTTGAATCGCGCCGGCTTTCGTTCGGGCCGTCATCACGATACGTCCTTGCGGGTTGACCGTTAAGGAGACCGACGGTCCGAACGAATCCGCTTCGCCTCCTTCGCGGAACATAATTCCGGCATGACCGTTACGGCCGTTCGCGGTTTTATATACGGCTTGTATGACGCTCGTCACGGCGATCGGGTTCGCGGCCGCAACGTCCCGGTACACGAAAACGAGGTCGTCGCGATCGGCCCCGAAGCCCGTGCCGTTCGCCCGCAGTTCAAACCCGTCCTCCGTCGCCGAGATCAACCCGTGCGCTTGTCCGTAAAAATCGGCGTTCCACGGGGCAGGGAGACTTTCGACGACGATTTCGCATCCGCCGCTTTCGACGATCCCGTCGCTTTTCGTCACGGCGACGGCAATAACGGCCGTTCCTTCCGCATGAGCGGTCACGACGCCGTTCTCATCGACGGTCGCAACGGCGGGATCTTGGCTTGCATATCGGATACGGGCCCCGCTTAATGGGTCGATTTGTCCGTCGCGAGTCCAGCCGACAACCGCAATCGTTCCCGTTTTGCCGACCAGCAGCCTGGAAGGCACCGCCCATATCGACAACGGGCTCGTACGCGCATAAATCTCGATCTCGGCGAACTGCATATGATAGTTGCCGAACGGGTCGCCGGTCAAATTGGTGCCCACAACCTTCACATAACGCGCCGCAGTGGCGGGAAACGCGTATTCCAGCATGCCGCCGGGCTTGGTCGCCTGATGTCCGACTACCGCGACCGACCAGCTGACGTTGTCCTCCGAAACTTGGATCGTAAAGTCGGTCGGGTACCCCAATCCGGCGTTTTTGCCGTCCGCCCGCGGATACAGATCGACCGTATTGATGGTGTAGACGCCGCCCATATCGATTTGGATCCATTCCGTATGGTTGTTCTTGATATCGTTGTAGCTGGTCCAGCCCATCGAGCTTGAAGTCGACGTTCGCAGCCCGTCGGTCGCCGCGCGGGCGTACCAGCCGGACCTGCCGTAATCGCTCGAAGCGGTAACCGTCTTGTGCAAGGCCAAGTTCGTATACGGTCCGACAATCGGCGGCTCCGGCGGAAGCCGCTCGGGCATTTGATAGCGGAAATCGGCGGGCAGCGCATACAGCCTCGATTCTCCCGGCGTCAAAGCGGTTGTCAGCATTGCCGAACCGGCATCGTAATCGGTTGCGATCTCCGCGCCCGTTTCCTTCGACACTTCCGTTACCGAATTGATTTTGCGGTCCGCGTCAACATGGAGGACGGCCGTTTGCGTCCGAGCCAGGGAAAGATTGACGACGGACAAATAGCTTCTTCCGTTTGCCGGATCGACGAAGCGAGAGATGGCGATAGGACCTTGATCGTTGTCGACGCGCACGAAGTAATCGTCGGGGAGCTTCGTCAAGCCGCCTGCCGCGCCCGCGCTCCCGGCGTAAAAGCTTTCCGCGGCGGTCAACCGCTTCAGGACGGCTGCGCGCAAATCCGATCCGCCTTCCCAAATGCGTGCTTTGTAGATGGCGGAGCCGGTCGCCGTACGCGTCGAGTCGGGCGAGAACAGGTCGACGGTATCGGTGCACCAGCCGTTTATTTTGCAGCTGCCCGGGGGCGTCTTCAGATTGTCCGGTCGCGTCTCCACGATTTGTCCCGAAGGCAATTGGCCCACGGACTTGACGAACGAACGGTTTGCTCCGTCCGGCGCGGGCGTAAACGTCTTAGCGGCTATGTCGTATACGTACACCTCGGCGTTCGTGCTGACCCACAGCTTGTTGGGGTCGCCGGCGTAGGCGGCGACATCGTGTCCCCACGGACTGGGCAATACGGCTCTGCGGCCGGTTTCCTCCGTCAAGGTCGGCTTCGCATCCGTTCCGCCCACGCGGAGCGCCGTCAAAATATGCTGCTTCGCCCCGGCATCGTGCCCGATGACCCACAGCAGCTTGTTCGCCTCGTCCCAGTGGGTCGCATGGGCGAAGTCGAGCTTGAACTCGGCGTATTCAACGGCATCGGGGCCTTGCGAGGACGCGTAGACGCGCACCCATTTGCCATCGCTGGCGGCAACGGCGATATTGCCGTTCGGAAGAAGCTCGGCGGAATGGGGGTTGCTCCCGATGCCTACGTCCGCCGCCCATATTCTCGTGCCGGACGGGTACGAAGCGACGGTGGCCAATTGTCCGGCCGTAGCGACGAGCACGCGTCCTTTCAGCTTGGCGTCCGAAGGGCCGTTCCACAGGCTCGCCTCCTTGGGAGAGTAGCCCAAAGCCGTACCGGGCTTCCAGGACCATACGAGCGCTTCATCGCGATCCCAGTCCGGAAATGCCGGATCGTACGCTTCAATGGTGTTGGTTGCCTGATCGGTTATGGCGACGAGACAGCAGGGCGGGGCGGCGGCTTCGGTTTTCGGGTCCGAATCGTACCCGTTCAGAACGCCGGCCGCCAGCATGGCAATGACAAGGGCCGTTAAACGCAGCAGATGTTTCATATTGAATCCTCCATCATGGATCTTTGTTGTCGACCGTAAGAAGCCCGTCGTCGATTCAGCGCCTCGACCTACGCGAACCGGCCGTCCTCCTTTGCTTTATAGTGGATTGCGCCTTCATTTTATGCCCCGCGACCGATCGATCAAAATAGTAATATTTCGATATTCGTTGCCCGATTTCTACCGATTTCGTATTTTCGGGCCGGCCGGAACGCTACGTTCTTCCCCGGCGGTGCCGGGGATGGTACAATCATCGTGAATTTCGCCGTTGAAAGCGAGGAGCATCCATGAAACGGAAACGGTTCAGGCGTCCGAAAATGAACATCTACTTGCGTCTCGTGTTTACGCTTTTCATTATCGTGGCCCCTTTGTATACGGTAAGTCTCCTGCTGAACGGCTCGGGCGAGGCTGCGGTGAAAAGCGAAATATCCAATTCGATGCTCGCCAAAGTGCATTTTTATTTGGGGCTTCTCGAGCTGGATATCAGCAAAATCGCCAAGCTCGGCAGGGAATATATAGCGGATGACGACATCGGCAAGCTGAGCGTCGCCGCCCATGTCATGCCCGACTACGAGAAGACGAGAGCGATGCTGCGTCTTCAGAAGCAGCTTCTCCTGCTGAAAGCGTCCAGCAGCTATATCGCGAACGCCAGCATTCACATTTCGATGCTGGATCGTACGATTTCCGCCAACAACATGGTCGACCGGATTCCGATGGAGGAATTCGAGGCCTTGTCGGTCTCGTCCAACCGTTTCAACTCCCCCTTTATCACTTGGCGCAACCGTATGTTCATTACTTATCCTTACCCCGAGTACGCTTTATCGGACCGGAAGCCGGCTTTTCTGGTCGATATCGAAATCGATCGGAAAGAGATCGAACAAGTGTTGCGGCAAATGCACGACAACAAAATGGGCGGTTCGCTTCTGGTCGATACCGATCTTCAATGGAGCATTTCCGGCAGCGGTGACCGGAACAAGGATCGGGCTTTGACGGATTGGGTGAAGGGCAAGCTGTCGGCCGGCTTGTCGCAAGGCGTCGAGTCGGCCAAAATCGGCAATGAAAGCTATTTCATCAGCTTCGAGCATTCGCGCGTACTCGGGGCCGCGCTGGTCGCCTATTTGCCCGAGAACAGCGTCATGGCGCCGCTCGATAAGCATCGGCTCTGGTTTTGGCTGCTGTCCGGCATCTCGGCGATCCTCATCGCTTTTTTCTCTTACGTCATTTACCGATTGATTCACCGCCCGCTCCGGACGCTCGTGCGAGCTTTCCGGGCCGTGGAGCACGGGGATTTCAACCAAACGGTCCGTTACCGGTTCAAGGACGAGTTTTCGTACCTGTACTTCCAGTTCAATGCGATGGTAGAGCGCATTCGGGTATTGATCCACGAAGTTTACGAGCAGCAGTACCGGGCCCAAGTTTCCGAATTCCGGCAGCTTCAATCCCAGATCAATCCGCACTTTTTGTACAACAGCTTTTTTACGCTTTCGAGAATCGCCAAAAACGAGGATTACGAAAACGTGACCCGGTTTACCCGCTATTTGGGCGAATATTTCCAATTTATTACGCGCGACGGCGCGGGAGAAGTGACGCTGGAGACGGAATGGAACTTCGCCAAAACGTTCGTGGACATTCAGTCGTTTCGTTTCTCGACCCGGATTGAAGCCCGATTCGGGGCGATTCCGGAGGCATGCGGGAACATGGCGATACCGCGGCTGGTCATTCAACCGATCATCGAAAACGCATACAATCACGGGCTGGCCAACAAGAAAAAAGACGGATTAATCGAAGTCGCGCTGCGACGACAGGAACGGCATATTTCGATTTCGGTCGAGGATAACGGCGAAGAGCTGACGGACGACAAGCTGAGCGAATTGCAGGCGCAGCTGCTTTCCAAATCCCCTTTGGAGACGACAGGACTCGTGAACGTTCACCGGCGACTTCAAATCCGTTTCGGCGAACAGTTCGGATTGCGCTTAACCCGCAGCCGTTTGGGCGGGTTAAAAGCGGAAATCATCATTCCGGCGGAGGAGCAGACAACATGTACCGATTGTTGATTGTGGACGACGAACCGATTATCGTGGACGGCATTTACCGGCTCCTTCAGGAGGAAGAGGAGCTGGAGCTGGATCTCTACCGAGCCTATTCGGGAGACGAGGCGATGGAGAAGCTGAACGCGATGCGATACGACATCGTGCTGTCCGATATCCGGATGCCGGGCATGTCGGGGTTGAAGCTTCAGGAGAACATGATGACGCGGTGGCCGGCATGCAAAGTCATTTTTTTAACGGGACATCCCGATTTCGAATACGTACAAGCGGCGATGCGCAACAAAAGCGTCGATTATATCCTGAAAACGGAAAGCGACGAAGAAGTCGTCCGCAGCGTGGCCAAGGCGGTCGAAGCGCTGAACGCCGAAAGGCTGAACGCGAAGTTTCTGGACAAGGCCGCGGAGCAAATTCAGTTGGCCATCCCTTCGCTGCAGAGGGAGTACATGCTCGGGATATGCGAAGGCACGAAGTCGGTAGCCGCCCTGAAGCCCGAGCTGCTGCGGGACTTGTACATTCCGCTCCGGCTGGGGGAGCCGGTTCTGCCCGTGATCGGGCGGGTGGACGGCTGGCCAAGCCGGATCATGAAAGCGTCGGACAAAACGCTCATGATGTACGCCATCCACAACATCGCCAAGGAGCATTTGGCCTCCTGCTCGTTTCACGCCGTCAATGCGGATCAAAACCGCTTCATCTGGCTGATACAGCCGGGCGAACAAGCGGGAACCGGCTTGGACGACGCCGATTCGGCTTGGAGCGGGACGATCCGGCTCGTGCACGGCACGCTGGAAGTGATTCAGTCGACGAGCCTGCAGCTGCTGGATGTGCCCGTCTCATTCGCGACGGGGAAGACGGCCGCGGAATGGGGCGACCTTCCGGCCTGCTACGCCATGCTCCGCAACGGGCTCGGACGGGGGCTCGGAATCGGCCGGGAAACGATGATTATCGTGGACAAGCGGCAGGAGGACGTCGCGCTCGAGGAGGGAGAAAGCCGGAAGCAGGCGATCCGAAATTTGACGAAACGATTGACGGGCTCGGACGGTTATATCGAGAGCGGCGACAAGGAAGAGTTTATGAAACGGATGGTCGAAATATCCGGGCAAATGGACGACTTGTACGACGATACGGGCTTTTTCCTGGAAGTGTACTACGCGATCGCGTCCCACCTGCTTTCTCAAGTGAATCGCTGGGGAGGCGGGCACGACGAGGTTCCCGACGTGCAATTGGACAAGCTGTCCCGCTATGAGCTGCACGCAACGAGAAGGGAAGCGTTCGACTATTTGATACAGACCGCGGTGCGGCTGTTCGAGGCTCGCGACAGCGAAAAGGCGGAGCGCACCCATCAGGTGGTGGATGCGATCAACCGGTACGTGGAAGCCCATTTGGAGCACGATCTTTCGCTTACCGCGATTTCGGAAGTCGTCTATTTGAATCCGTACTACATGTCCAGGCTTTACAAACAAATTACCGGCCTGAATTTGTCCGACTATATCGCCGACGTGCGTCTGAAAAAAGCGAAAGAACTCGTCGCCGGGTCTCACCTGAAAATGCATGAAATCGCCAGGCTGGTCGGATACGAATCGCCGGCTTATTTTACGCGGATTTTCAAAAAAAAGACGGGGTGGACCCCTCAGGAATTCCGGGAGCAAAGGTCGGCCCGCCACGAACCGTGACGGGCGAAAACGATGTGGTGCAAATCGGGCAAGGGAAGTGCAAATGTTCATATAGGAACGAAAATAGGGCCTCCCTATAATGGAACTTGTAAGACATCCGATAGGTTACGAGATAACGGGAGGTTGCCACATGAAGCATTTGAAAGCGTCTTTATCGCTTGCCGCAATCGGTACTCTGCTCGTCGCATCCGCGTGCGGTTCCACCGCTCCTTCGGACGAGAAGCCGAAAGCGGGCGAACCGTCCTCGACGGCGCCGGCCGCGCCCGCAGGTCCTTTGAGCAAATATCCGACTCCGATTGAAGTGACCACCGTCCGGAGCGTAGACGCCTCCATCAAGTTTGTCGGGAGCGATTCGATCGACAACAACGAATGGACCCGGGCGTACTCGGACGAACTGGGCATCAAGCTGAAGTACAAATGGATCGCGACAAGCGGGGAAGATTCGTCGCAAAAAATGAACGTCATGATCGCGTCGGGCGATCTTCCCGATATTATCCCGGTGAACGCGATCCAGCTGAAGCAGCTTGTCGAGGCCGACCTGATCGCCGATTTATCGGACGTATACGCCAAATACGCTTCGCCGCTTGCGAAAAAGTTCATGGAAGGGAACAGCCCGGAGCAGCTCAATTCGGCCAAATTCAACGGCAAGTTGATGGCGATCCCGAACACGAATTCGTCGATCGACGGAGCCTCGATCCTTTGGGTACGGACGGATTGGCTCAAGAAGCTGGGGCTGCCGGAGCCGAAGACGATGGACGACGTCGTCAAAATCGCCGAGGCGTTCGCCAAGCGGGACCCGGACGGCAACGGGAAACACGATACGTTCGGATTGGGCATCAACAAAGGCATCGGCGGCGGCGGAATTATGGGATTGGCCGGCTATTTCAACGGCTTCCACGCATATCCCGGGTCGTGGGTGAAGGATGCATCGGGCAATCTCGCATACGGCTCGATCTTGCCCGAGGTGAAGCCGGCGCTGCTCAAGCTGCAGGAGATGTACAAAGCCGGCTTGCTGGATAAAGAGTTCGGCGTGAAGGACGGCAACAAAACGGGCGAGGATGCGGTAGCCGGCAAAATCGGACTGTATTACGGAGCGATGTGGAACCCGATCAATCCGCTGCAAAAAGGGAAAGATCTCGATCCGAGCATGGAATGGGGAGCGTATCCGATCGTATCCGTCGATGCGAAGCCGGCCAGGCCGCAAGTGGGGAATCCGGTATTCGCCTATTACGCGGTGAAGAAAGGCGCCAAAAACCCCGAAGCGGTCATGAAGATGGTCAACCTGTTTATCGAAAAAGGATGGGGCGAGAAACAAGACTTCGACAACTATTTTACGTCCAAGGACGGCATCGAGCTGTTCAAGCATTCGCCGTTCAACGCCTGGTCCCCGACGAAAAACTTGGAAGTGCATTTGGCGGTCGTCAACAGCCTGAAAACCGGCGATACGTCCAAGCTGAACGGGGAACAAAAATCGACCTACGACAAAATCAAAAAATTCAACGAAGGCGACAACAAAAATTGGAACCAGGCGCGCGTGTTCGGCGAGTCGAGCTCGTTTGCGGTGATCAACCAATACCAGAACCATAATTTGCCGTTGATGAGCCAATTTTTCGGGGCGCCGACCAAGACGATGGGCGAGAAAAAAGCGACGCTCGATAAGATGGAGCTGGAGACGTTTACGAAAATCATTATGGGCGAGCCGATCGAAGCTTTCGACAAGTTCGTGGACGATTGGAAAAAGCTGGGCGGGGCCGACATTACGAAGGAAGTCAACGAATGGGCCAAATCGGCACGGTAATGCCGGCATGCATGCGAGAGCTGCGGCGGGGGCGGTCGCCTTCCCGCGGCTCTGTTATTGCCCGACGTTCGAAGGGAGAGGATGAACCGATGATAAACAAATGGCGGCACGAGCTGCCGCTTCATCTCATGTTGCTGCCGGGACTCGTCATCCTGCTCGTTTTCAGTTATTGGCCGATGGTCGGGATCGCGATCGCCTTTCAAAAGTACGTTCCGGCCAAAGGCTTATTCGGCTCGGAGTGGGTCGGTCTTAAAAACTTTTTGTACGTATACAACTTGCCGGATACGTTTCAGATCGTCTACAACACGATCTATATCGCCGTGATGAAGATCGTCGCCGGGCTGATCGTTCCGATCGCGGTCGCGCTTTTGCTCAACGAGCTGGCGAGCGAAAAAATCAAACGAAGCATCCAAACGTTGATCTATTTGCCGCATTTTTTATCGTGGGTCATTTTGGGAGGCGTTCTGATCGACGTCTTGTCGTTGAAAGGAATCGTCAACCAATTGGTCGGACTGGCCGGAATCGACCCGATCTATTTTCTCGGCGACAACGACTGGTTTCCTTACGTGCTCGTCGCCACGGACACATGGAAGGATTTCGGCTTCGGCACGATCGTCTATTTGGCCGCTCTGACCGGCATCAATCCGAGTCTGTACGAGGCGGCCGTCATGGACGGAGCGAATCGATGGAAGCAAACGATCCATATTACGCTTCCCGGCATCATGCCGGTTATCGTTCTCATGACGACGTTAAGCTTGGGAAACGTGCTGAACGCCGGGTTCGATCAAGTTTTCAATTTGTACAGCCCGCAAGTGTACGAGAGCGGAGACATTATCGACACGTTCGTGTACCGCATTGGACTGATCGATGCGCAGTACAGCGTGGCGACCGCCGTCGGTCTTTTTAAATCGGTCGTATCGCTTCTGCTCATCTCCGTATCGTATATGCTGGCGTATCGGTTCGCCGGATACCGGATTTTTTAAGGAGGAACGCGCATATGGTCCAAAAAACGGGAGCCGGCCGAAAGCTGTTTGCGGCATTCAATTATACGTTTCTGATCGGACTCGCCGTTCTTTGTCTGCTTCCGCTTGTTCACGTGCTGGCGGTTTCGTTCAGCTCCAGCGCGGCGGCCATGGGAGGCATGGTGAAATTGTGGCCTGTCCAATTCACGACCAGCGCCTACGAGTTCGCCCTGCAAAAGCCCGAATTTTTGACGGCTTTGATCGTCACGGTGAAACGGGTGGTTCTCGGCACGTCGATCAGTATGTTTCTCACCGTTCTGTCCGCCTATCCTTTGGCGAAGGAGAGAGCGAAGTTCAGGTGGAGAACGGCGTATGCATGGCTGTTCGTATTGACGATGCTGTTCCACGGCGGCTTGATTCCTTGGTACATGACGATCAAAACGCTCGGAATGCTCGATTCGATATGGGCGTTGGTATTGCCGGGAGCGGTACCGGTATTTAACGTGATCTTGCTGCTGAACTTTTATCGGGGACTGCCCAAGGAGCTGGAGGAATCCGCTTTTATGGACGGCGCCGGCCACTGGACGACGCTTTGGCGCATTTACGTGCCGCTTTCGACGCCGGCGCTCGCCACGATCGGTCTGTTTACGATCGTCGGGCACTGGAACAGCTGGTTCGACGGACTGATTCTGATGAATTCGCCGGATCATTATCCGCTGCAAAGCTACTTGAGAACGATCATCGTCGGCCAAGATTTGACGATGCTGACCTCCACCGATTTGACGCTGCTGAACGAATTGTCCGAACGGACCGTCAAGACGTCGCAAATTTTTCTCGGTGCGCTGCCGATTATTATGGTGTATCCGTTTCTTCAGCGATTTTTTATTAAAGGCATCGTAATGGGCAGCGTGAAAGGATGAGATTCGAAGATGGAACATGATTTCGCGAATAAATCGGCCCCCCGCTCCTGGAAGGTGGGCACCTCCTTCAGCCTGGCGAATCCGATCGACCTGGTCGCGGTGAAGGAAGCGGGATTGGAATGCATCGAGCTGACCTGGCAGCCGCTCCGCCTGTCGGACCGGGACGTCCGGCTGGCCTGCGACGAGGTCGTAAACAAGGCGCGGGAGCTCGGGATCGAGCTTTGGTCGCTGCACATTCCGTTCGGGACGGAGTGGGATCCGTCGAGTCCGGACGCCGCCGTCCGCGAGCGCGTCGTTAGCCAGGTTCGTGCGGTGCTTTCCAGCGCCGACGCCTGGAACATTCGAACCGCCGTCATTCATCCGAGCTGGGAGCCCGTCCCGGCCGAGGAGAGGTCCCGGCGCTTGGAGTTCGCGAGGCAAACGCTCGGCGTTTTGTCCCGCGAAGCGGCCGAGCTGGGCGTGAAGCTGGCGGCCGAATGTTTGCCGCGGACCTGCCTCGGCCGTTCGGCGGACGAGATGGACTATTTGCTGGCGGACAACCCCGAGCTGGGCGTATGCTGCGACGTCAATCATCTGTTTCAAGAACCGCCGCAGCAATTTATCGAACGGCTGGGCGGGCGGATCGTGACGACCCACATTTCCGACAACGACGGCACGGACGAGAAGCATTGGATGCCCGGCGAAGGAATCATTGCGTGGGACGAGGTGATCGAGGCGCTCGCCAAGACCGGCTATCGGGGACCGATCGTGCACGAGGTGAGAAAGCCGGATCCGTTTCGGCTGGCCGAGAATTGGAGAAAGGTGTTGAAGTCATGATGAAGGCCGAAACGGGGCGGCGGCTGCACGAGTACGGCATTGCCGTGACGGACCAGGCTGCGGAGCGGATATCGGTATACGATCCGATGATAAACGACTGGAACGAAAGTGGGGCCATCCTATGGTCGTGGGCTCCTTCCGGGACAAACGGGTTTGCGGAGCTTCTGCACGGATGGGGGCTGCCCTCCGACGTCAAGCTCCGCGAAGGGAGAGCGGGCGGGACGTACATGGTCGTAACCGACTCCCGCGGACTGGCGGCGATCGTCCCTTATCCGTCGGGCGACCGCAGAACGTGGGGAGCGATCGTGGGAGGCAACCCGCATGCGGCCGAGCTGCTGCCCGACGGGAACATCGCCGTCGCCGCCAGCGCGGGCGGCTGGGTCCGGGTCTATGCGGCGTCGCAAGGGCCGGACGCGGCCGACTATGCGGAATATTCGCTCCCGGGTGCGCACGGCGTGCTTTGGGATCCCCGGCTGCGGCTGCTGTGGGCGGTCGGCGACTACGACTTGATTGCGCTGAAGGTGGTCGGAACGGCCGAATCGCCGGTATTGGAGGAAGTGCGGCGATCGAGACTGCCGACCGACTGGGGACACGATCTTTTTGCCGTTTACGGAAATACGGACAAGCTGTGGATTACGACCCATTCGCATGTGTATCAGTACGACAAATCGGGCGATCGCTGGTCGCTGTCCTATGAAGGCGCAAGCGGGATCGACGGACGAGGGGTGAAAAGCATCGGCAACCAGCCGTCCGGTCTTGTCGTCAAGACGAGTCAAAAGGCGGGCACCAAGTATGCGTGGACAACGGATACGGTCGACATGCACGTTCCGAACGATCGGCGAACCGTTGCCGGAGGCGCGTTTTATAAAGCCCGCGTATGGTGTTCCGATTATCAATGAGAGACGAAACGGAGGATGCCGCCCGATGGGAAACGGAACATCGGCCCACCCGCTAGCTTCGTTCGATCGACCGCCGCGGCATCTCGGCGCGCTGTTCTGGCTGCACGGAACGGAGAGCGAGCCGGAGCTTCGACGCGCGTTCGAGCTTGCCGTCGGTTCCGGAATCGGCGAATTGACGCTGGAGTCGCGGCCGCACTGGGACTTTCTGGGGCCCAAATGGTGGAAAGATCTGAAACTGATTTTGTCGTGGTGCAAAGAAGCCGGCATCGACGTGTATTTGTTCGACGAGAAATGGTATCCGAGCGGCGTGGCGGGCGATACGGTTCAAAAGCTGGATCCGGCTTTCCTGCGTTCTTCCATTCGTCTTCAGTACGTTCGTTACCGGGGGCCGCTTCCCCAAGCGAGCTTGATGCTGCCGTGGACGGAGGCGCCGAACAGCACGATTTTGGCCGCTTATGCGTATCCGTGCGAGCGGGGGGCGATCGATTACGGCCGAAGCGTGCCGCTTGCGCTCGACCGTTCCGATTCCTTACACATGCACGGCATACTTGGCGCAATCCAATGGGACGTGCCGAAGGGGGAGTGGATCGTCTGCTTCGTGATCGAAGACCGCTCCGACAATTATATCGATCCGCTGCATCCCGGAGCCGTGGAAGCGTTTCGCGAAAGGGTGTACGAATCGTCCAAAACCGTAATCGGCCATTTTTTCGGTTGTCCGGTGAAAGGGTTCTTTTTCGACGAGCCGCTCTATTCCAACAAGGCGCATCAAGTTCCGTGGGGGTACGACCTCCGGAACCGGTTCATCGCGAGCAAAGGGTACGATCCGATGCCGTACTTGCCCGCCCTGTGGCTGTCCAAGGAAAGTCCGACGGCGGTATCGTTCGTCTACGATTACTACGAGTTTCTCAATGGCGAATACGCGGAAACGTATTGCCGGCCTCTGTACGAATGGTGCGAGGCGAACGGCTTGAAATATATCGGGCATTGGTACGAGCACGAGGCTTGTCCCGCCCATGGCGAACGGTATATGTTTCACAACCGGACGACGGAAGGGCCGGGAGATTTCTTCAAAGTATCGCGCTACGCCCACGAAGGCGGGATCGACGTCGTCTGCAATCAGGTCATTCCCGGATACCGCAACCGGGATTACTGGGGGCTTCCGAAGCTGGGCAGCTCCGCCGCGCATATTTACGGCTTGAAGGACGACCTGGCCTTATCCGAAACGTTCGGCGCCTACGGCTGGCACCTGGGACTGCGCATGATGAAATGGCTGACCGACTGGCAGGCGGTGAAAGGGATCAACCATTTCATCCTGCATGCTTTCAATCCGAAGTGGCCGGACCTCGACTGTCCGCCGTATTTTTACGACGGGGGCTTGAATCCGCAATGGCCGTATTTCGGCAGCTACGCGAAGTACGCGAACCGGCTTCAGGACGTTTTGCGGGGAGGACGGCACGTCGCCTCCTTGCTGATTCTGTATCCGGGCTCGATCGGCTATGCGGGAGACAGCGTGCCCGTCGAGGACGTTCAGCAGGTCATGTGCGAGCACCAATACGACTACGACCTGATCCCGGAGGAAGAGCTGGTGCGGTCGGTTGTCGCCGAGAACGGGGAATTGCGGCTTCGGCGGGAAACGTACCGGGGCGTCGTCATTCCCGGAATCGAGTGCATCACCGTATCGCTTCTGCGCAAGCTGATGGCGATACGCGACGCGGGCGTCCCGGTCTTTTTCTCGGACCGGTATCCGAGCCGGTTGATCGGGACGGATGACCGATCGGAATGGGAATCGAGGCTGGAAACGTTTCGTACGATGCCCTCCGTCTACGTGGCGGAGTACGGCGCCGAGCTGCCCGCCGCCTGGAAGGCCGCCGGAATCGAGCCCCAGCTCGCGTTCGACGGCTCGGGACGAGAAGGACTTCGTCTTCTTCACCGCATCAAGGACGGCTGCCCGGTATGGCTGGTGAGCAACGAAAGTATCGGCGAACCCGCGGAAGGCTGGATGACGCTGCCGGAAACCGGCGGCGCGGAATCGGTTATCGCGTGGGAGCCGTTGACCGGGGAACGGTGGCTCCCCCCGACGAGAACGTCCGGGAGCGGTATCGGCCTGTTCGTCTGCTTGCCGCCGTATCGGTCGATTCTGCTGACGACGGACGCCGGCCTGTCCGACGACGAACGGGCTTCGATCGGCGTCACGGTGCCCGCTCCATACCGCAGCGCGGCTTCGGTCGCGGCCGTAAAGCCGATAGATCCGGCCGGCATCCGCTTCGAGTGGAACGGAACCGAGCGCAGCGGTCTGACGCCGTGGCTGGAGCTCGACCCGACTTTTTCCGGCACCGTCGATTATTCATGGACCGTCGATTTGTCCGCCGGCATGCTTGGCCCTCGGCATCGTCTGCTTCTGGACCTCGGACAAGTCGAAGAAATCGCCGACGTCGAAGTGAACGGCGTGTCGATCGGGCATTCGTTCGTCCCCCCGTACCGGTTCGACGTGACGACGGCGATTCGTCCCGGAGCGAACGCGTTTAAGGTGTCGGCGACCAACGTCGTATCCAACCGGATGAGCGCAGAACCGCTGCTCGAACATGCGGAGCCGAACGGGAGCAAGCTGCGGAGCCAGTTTTCCCTCCGCAAGGAGGGCGGGCTGCTCGGGCCGATCGTGCTGGAGCTGGTGAAGTGAAGTGCAAAAAGGCAGCTTGCCTATCGATCGAAAGGGGATTGTATGAGAAACATTGCTGCGGACGAAGGCGGAGCAGGGCGTTCCGTGCCGGTTCGGGTCGATTTTTTGCGGGTGGACGGCAACGAGACGCCGCTCGGTTTGGATAACGACGGATTTCGCTTCTCGTGGCGTCTCGCCGGCGACGAACAGGGTCTGCGGAGCCGGGCGGCGCGGATCTGGGTGGCGACGGATCGGCGGCTGCTGGATAAAGGCGAGGCGGACGTGTGGGACAGCGGCACCTTCGACGGCCGATCGCTTCATGCCGATTATGCCGGTCCCCGCCTGAAAGGCGCTTCGCGATATTGGTGGAAAGTTGCGGTTTGGAACGAGGCCGGTCGGCGCAGCGACTCGGACCCGGCCCGCTTCGACACCGGATTGTTTCCCGAAGATTGGGAGGCGCGTTGGATTTGGCGGACGACCGATCTATTGACGAACGATTATGCGTATTTACGTAAAGAATTCGATGTGAGCAAGCGAATCGCGTACGCCAAGCTTTTTATGTCCGCCCATAACGTCGCTCAAGTGTTCGTCAACGGAACGAGCATCGGCGGCTTCGGTTCCCCGGCCCCGACGAATCCGGAGAAACGAAAATATTACCTCGCGTACGACGTGACGGCCGCGATCCAAAACGGGCGCAATTGCATAAGCGCGATCGCCCATTATCTCGGAGGCTCGGGTCAAAATTACGTCAACGGCGTCCCGGGCTTCCGGCTGCAGCTCGAAGCCGTCCATGAGGATGGGACCAGACAACGGTGGGCGACGGATACGTCGTGGGAGACGCTCAAGGTCATGCCCCGAACGGCAGGAATGCCGTATCAGCAAAACCGCAGAATGTCGGCGATCGACGATTACGATGCGCGCAAGCTCGATCCGGCCTGGCAGCTTCCCGGCTTCGACATGTCCGCGTGCCGCCGGGCGGTCGTCGCCGGAGTTCACGAGGACGGCTGGCCGATGAAGTGGCAGGAAATTCCCGAAGGGGCGATCGAGAAGGCGATCGTCCCGCACGAAGTAACGCCGCCCGGTACTCCGGCCGGAACCCAAGTGTTCGATACCGGCAAAATCGTCTCGGGCTGGCCGCGAATCCGGCTGCCGGGCATACCCGGGGTTACGGTGCAGATGCGGTATGCCGAGGAGCTGGAACAAAGCGGTTTCGTGAAGCACCACGTATGCAACGAGAAGCAGGAACGGCATTACGACCGGTATACGATGCGCGGCGATGCGCTCGAAACGTGGCAGCCCGATTTGTCGTACAAGGCGTTCCGTTACGTGGAGATTACCGGCTATCCGGACCTTCTCGTTCCCGGGGAACATGTGGAAATCGTTTTCGCCCATACGGCCGTTGCCTGCGAAGGCCGTTTCCGCTGCTCGGACGGGATGTTGAACCAAATGTTCGAAGCGGCCGTGCAGACGCAGAAAAACAACTTGCTCGGCCAGACGGTCGACTGCCCGCACCGGGAGCAAGCGCAGTATTTGGCCGATTCCGATCTGCAGGCCGAGCTGCTGCTTTACAATTTCGATTCCCGCTCGATGCTGGAGAAGGTGCTGGCGGATTTCGCCGATTCCCAGCTGGAGGACGGAACGTTTCCGTTCGTATATCCGTCCAATTACGAGCATCCGGACTTTCATTTGCAAATACCGGAATGGGACCTCCATTTTTGCACATTGTGGTGGAAATTGTATTGGAACGTCGGGGATATTCGCGTGCTCGAGCGGTATTACGACACCGCCAAACGCATGATCGATTATTATTTGGGAACGGCGGATCCCCATACGGGACTGGTGCCGGCCGGCAAAGGATGGCATATTAGCGATTGGCCGTATCCGACCGTCGATCACGGCTCGGCGTTTTTGACGGTGCACAACGTCAAGCTGGTCCAAGCCGCTCGCATCGTCGCCGAAGCCGCCAAGAGGATCGGACGCCCGGCCGACGGAGAGACTTATTTGCAGCTTGCCGGCGAGCTCGGCCGCAGCATCGTCCGCCATCTGTACGATGCCGAGCGGAAACGGTTTGTCGACTGCCTCGGCTCCGAGGCATCTCACCAGGGGGTAAACGGGCTTGCGCTGCATGCCGGTTTAGTGCCGGAGACGGATGTGGGCGCGGTCGCCGAGTACGTCGCCGGCATGGAGTGGGAGGCAAGGACGGTGCTTTCGCTCCCGATGCTGAGAGCCTTGTTCGAGCACGGCCAGCCGGAAGCGGCGTTCCGGATCATCGCGCGCCAAGAATATCCGGGATGGGGATATATGATCCGGCAAGGGGCAACCACGCTGTGGGAAGGCTGGAACGATATCGAGTCGCACTGTCACGCCTGGAACGGGTATCCGATACGGCTGCTTCAGGAATATGTGACCGGCATTCGGGCGGTATCTCCCGGCTTTGCCGAGGCGACGATCCGTCCTTTCTTCCCGGACGGACTTCGGTTCGCCGATGCATGCGTGACGACGGTTCGCGGTCCGATATCGGTCCGATGGGAGCGCATCGAGCGGCGGACCGGGACCGTATTCCGCCTACTGCTGGACATCCCCGCCGCGATGACCGCCGTGCTCGAGCTGGATCTTGTGCCGATCGTCGGCCGCTTGTCCGTCGCGGAAGCCGGAAGCGACCAGGTGGCGGTCATAGCCGGCCGGGATCTGGAGCTGGCATCGGGGAAATACGATTTGCTGGTGTCCGGACTTGACCCAAGCGATTAAGCGAACGCCGGAGGAGCGATTTTGCGGAATCGCTCTTCGCGCGCTTGCAAGCATGGGGCGAGCAGCGTCTTACGTTTCCGCCGCGCCGCTGGAATCGAACGAACGGGAAATCCTCCCTTTAACCTGCTCTCCTAAAGGCGTCATTACAAAAGAGAGGGAGAAGCTCCAGTTAAAATGGCGCCGTATCGGCGAAAAGCACGGTTTGGGGGGATTTATCGGGACGTATTCCCGTTGTTTTGCCCGGAAACGGGGAACGACCGATATTAGCGGGAACATTTCCATTTTGCTTCCCGCTCCGATTCCGTTTCGGCGTACATAAAGGTTCGGTTTGCACAGAAAAGACCGTCAAACTGCTGACGGTCTTTTCTCAATGATTCAGAATGTTTGCGATAATGCGTTAAAGTGAACGATATTCGACTACAGCGTTCAATATGCGAATCGCTTCCGGATCCGGAAATTGAGCGCGAGATTCGCGGCTAACCGAATCGACAATCGGGCGGAAATGGGAGGACCGATTCCCGTCCCAATAAATCGTATCGATCGGCTATTCCTCGATGACATATCCTTGAGCCGGCTTACTGCGCCGGGGCCGGCTGTCCGCTTCCCGGGCGGGAGCCGCCTCGTCCGCCCCCCATGCCCGGATTGCCGCCGGAGCCGCCTCCGGGGCGGCCGAATCCTCCGCGGCCCGCTCCCGGTTCGGTTACTCCCGATTCGTTCAGCCACGTCACCGAACCCGAAAGTTGGAAGTCGACCAGCTTCGTGCCCGCTTGGTAAGCAGCTCCTTCGTAGAGTCCGCCGGTCGCCTTGCCGCCGCTCGCGGTTCGCCAGCGAGGCCGTGGAGAACGTCATCCTGATGACGGAGGCCGCGATTTTCGAGAAGCGGATCGAGCTGACCTACGAGATTGAGCCGGACGTCACGGTGCGCGGCAACAGCGAGCAGCTCAAGCAGATCGTGCTGATCCTGCTCGACAATGCGCTGAAGTATACGGAACCCGGAGGAACGATTCGGATTCTGCTGAAACGGCAGCATCTGTTGTTCGTCTGTGATAATGTCATACCATAACTGTTCTGAGATAATGTCACTATGGGACAGGAGACAATTACACTGACAGAAGACGAATGGAACAAGGTGAGAATCGTTGAAAAAATATTGGAGGG